>JAQUMI010000001.1 GCA_028718225.1 Candidatus Omnitrophota bacterium
CTGCCCCGCATGGACTCGAACCATGATAACAAGATCCAGAATCTTGTGTCCTACCATTAGACGACAGGGCAAATTATTCAGTAAGTTGACTAATTATATCCGATTTTATAAAACCTGTAAAGAAGCATCCAGCGAAAAGCCGGGAGCAACCCGGCTTAATAAGGCTAAGCAGAATAATGTTTCCCGTGTTTCTACCAAAGATTGGTTTTTATCCAATCGTCGGCATTGTCGGCGTGTTTTGCCAGCCAGGACCAGTCTTCTTTGGCCCCCTCTTTCATGCCTTGGGCCCCTTTATAAATTGTCCCGCAGCCGCTTGCCAGAAAAGCGAAGGTAAGAAGAAAACTTAACAAGAATAACTTTTTAAGCATTATCTTTCCCCCTTTATCCAATGGCTTAATCTTTCTTTGGTGCGATCCTTACCTAAATAATAGATTACTTCAAAAAGCCCCGGCCCGATGGTCTTTCCGGTAAGGGCAACCCTTATCGGATGGATAAGAGCCCTGGATTCAATATTTAATTCTTTGACCAGTTCACGGAATCCTTCTTCTATGCTCAGGATATCAAATTTTCCCAATTTATCAAGCTTTTCTATGAAAAGCCGGAATTCGCCGGATAAGTCTTGGGTTAAGAATTTTTTTTCGGCCTCCGGGCCAATCTTAAGCTCCTGAATGAAGAAAAAATCCGCCCAATCCACAAAATCATTTAAGTGCGCCAGGCGCGCCTGGAATAACTTTATCAACCTTAAGATATAATCTCTGTCAAAGCCGTCTTCACCGATATATTTTTTCGCTTTTAGCAGTGGCAAAAGTTCCTCCAGCAGCTTTTCCGGGTCAGCGTTCTTCAAATACTGATTATTGATCCAATCCAGTTTCTTCAGGTCAAAGGTAGCCGAGGTTCTATTCACTTGGGTAACATCAAATAATTTTATCGCCTCATTAATATCAATGACCTCCACGTTATTTCCGGGAGCCCAGCTAAGAAGTAAGAGATAATTTACTAAGGCCGGCGCAAGATACCCCATTTTACGGTAATCGCTTATAGCGGTAGCTCCGGTACGCTTAGAAAGCCTGCCTCCTTCTATCCCCATAATCAATGGCAGGTGCGCAAATTCAGGGATAGTAAAACCCAGCGCCTCATATAAGAGCGCTTGTTTAGGCGTATTGGATATATGGTCATCCCCTCTTATAACGTGGGTGATCTGCAGAGTTGCGTCATCTACCACACAGGCAAAATTATAGGTCGGTGTTCCGTCGGATTTTATTAAAACCTGGTCCTTAATCAGCGCGGTGTCAAATTCAATCTCGCCGCGGATTAAATCCTGAATCTTTATTTTCTGCTGCGGGACTTTAAAGATTATTGCTTCGCCCGGCTTACCCGGCGCCTTCTCCCGGTAAGCCTTGCCCTCATTAAGCAATTTATTAGCGTATTCGTTGTAAATAGCAAACCTCTTGCTTTGATAATAAATTTCATCCCAGTTAAAACCCAGCCAGGAAAGGCTATTTAAAATTTCATCCACAAATTCCTGTTTTGAGCGCGCGCTATCCGTATCTTCTATTCTTAAAATGAATTTTCCGGACTTGGCCCGGGCGTAAAGCCAATTGAATAACGCTGTGCGCGCTCCGCCGATATGCAGATTTCCCGTCGGACTGGGAGCAAAACGAACCCTAATCATTCTTAAATTCCATACCTTTCTTGAGCGCCTCAATATTAGCCTTAAGCAACTCGGGCTTATCTCTAGGCGCCATTTTCCGGATGACCTTTAATATATTTTCCGGAGAAACAATCTTTTTTACCGCCAGATAGCAGCCTAGAGCCACTATATTCGCCACTTTAATATTGCCTAGGCCTATTGCCGTATCCGTAAAATCCCCGGAGTTAACCTTAATATTTTTGTCCGGTTTTGTAAGAGAGCTGTTGACAATCATAAGCCCTGTATTTTTCAGGCGGCCCTTGAATTTATCCAAAGAAACCTGGTTCATGATAATCAAAGAGTCAGCTTGATCAATATGCGCAGAGCCGATTTCATCGTCCGATATCGTTACCATACAATGCGCAGCCCCTCCGCGGACTTCCGGACCATAAGCAGGCAGCCAGGTAACAAATTTATTCTCTAAGAGCGCCCCCTCGGCCAGAACCTTGCCTAAAAGCATTATGCCTTGGCCACCGCTTCCGGCTATTATAATACGCTCGGTCATTTAATTACTCCCAAGGGAAATTCTTTGGCCATAATATTTTTAATCCAATCCAGCGACTCGCAAGGAGAAAGCCCCCAATAGGTCGGGCAGGGAGAAAGCATCTCAACTAAAGAAAAGCCTATTCCTTCAATCTGATTCATAAATGCCTTCTTTATTGCTTTCTTGGTTTTCGTAATATCCTGGGCCGAGCCCAGCGAAACACGTTCTATATATTTAACTCCGGGTAAAAGCGCTAACATCTCGGAAATTTTTAAAGGATAACCCTGGAATTGCGCATTTCTTCCTTCGGGCGTAGTGGAGGTTTTTTGATTTAAGAGGGTAGTGGGCGCCATCTGGCCGCCGGTCATCCCGTAAACAGCATTATTTATGAAAAAGACCGTAAGGTTTTCTCCCCGGTTAGCCGCATGGATTGTTTCGTTGGTCCCGATAGCCGCTAAATCCCCGTCTCCCTGGTAAGTAAAAACTATATTTTGCGGCCTGACTCTTTTGATCCCGGTGGCCACCGCCAGGGCCCGGCCATGCGCTGCCTCCGAACAGTCAAAATCCCAATAGTCGTAAGCGATAACCGCACAGCCAACCGGAGCCACTGCGATAACCTGTTCTCTTAGGCCTAACTCGTCCACCGCTTCGGCAATAAGCCTGTGCGCCAGGCCATGGCCGCAACCCGGACAATAGTGGGTGGGTACGTCTCGTAATGATTGGGGATGAGAATATATTCTATCCATTATATATTTTATTGATTTTCAAAATTATTTCTTCTTCCGAAGGGACCCCGCCGCCGGAACGGCCTAAAAACTCGATTTTTGCCTCTCCGCAAAGAGCTAACTGCACATCTTCCAGCATCTGGCCGTAAGACATCTCAACTACTAAATATTTATTCTTTGGCCTGGCAAATGCTTTTTTGGGGAAAGGCCAGAGCGAAACCGGACGGACCAGGCCCACGCGCCTGCCCTTGCCTCTTAAGGTTTTTACCGCAGCCCGGGCAATCCTAGCCATGCTTCCATAAGCCACCAAAACTACCCTGGCATCATCCAGAAATAGTTCTTCCCAACGCTGCTCTTTTGCTGTTATCTCTTGATATTTCTTTTGTAGTTTGAGGTTTAATTTTTCTAAATCCCCTTCTTTCAAATAAAATGACTTTACGACATTAGCTTTTCTGCCTGCGCAGCCGGTCAGGGCCCAGGGCTTAGTTTTGGGCTTTGCTTGCCTTCCGGCCAGGCAGGGGCTTTGATTTTTAAGCTCAAGAGGCTCCATCATTTGCCCAAGCATTCCATCCCCGAGGATTATAGCGGGAGCGCGGTATTTATCCGCCAGATTAAACGCCAGATACGTCAAATCATAACTCTCCTGGACGCTGGCAGGAGCTAAAACTATACAATGGTAATCCCCGTGGCCGCCTGAACGCGTGGCCTGAAAATAATCCGACTGGGAAGGAGCGATATTGCCTAACCCCGGCCCGCCGCGCATGATATTTACAATAACTGCCGGTAATTCTGCTCCGGCTATATAAGAAATCCCCTCTTGTTTTAAGCTTATCCCGGGGCTGGAGGATGAAGTCATTGAGCGGGCTCCCGCAGCCGAAGCGCCGAAAACCATATTTATCGCAGCCACCTCGGCTTCGGCCTGGATAAATACTCCGCCTCTTTTTTGCATATTATTAGCCATGTAAGCGGTAAGTTCGTTCTGCGGAGTAATGGGATACCCCGCGTAAAAAGAGCACCCGGCCCGCAGCGCTCCTTCGGCAATGGCGTCATTTCCGCTCATTAATATTTTTGGCATTTTATTTGTAAACCTCAATGCAGCAATCCGGGCACATAAGGGCGCACAGCGCACAGCCGGAGCATTTACCCCCGGGTTTAAATTTCACCGGCTTTACCCCGCGCAGGTTAAACCCTCCTTCAATCATGATCAAACCTTGCGGGCAAGCGCTAACGCATAAAAGACAACCTTTACATTTATCTTTATTAATAATTATCCTGGGCATATCTCTGACCTAATCTTATCCGCAATCTTGCCCGCGGTCAACCCGTATTTTTCTAACAATAGCTCTCTCTTGCCATGGCTGATAAAACTGCGCGGCAACCCGATCTTTACTACAAGCCTGCCTAAAGCATCTTCAACCGAACTTCCAAAACCGCCTTCGGTAATCCCTTCTTCCAGCGTAAAAATATGTTTTTGCCTGGCGGATATTTCCAGGAATAATGCTTTATCTAAAGGCCTGGCAAAGCGTACGTTTATTATTGTCCCGGATAAACCCTCTTTTTTAAGCAGGTCGTTTGCCTCCAGGGCAGGCGCTACCATGCTTCCTAAAGCTAAAATAATAAAATTATTCCCCTCGGACAGTATTTCTGACTTACCCAGCTCAATCTTCCGTCTCTGATCATCCAGGTTTTCGGCTTTACCTTTAGGATACCTTATCACCGCAGGCCTGGCTAATCCGACGGAAAAGTCCAGCATCATCTCCAGTTCCGACGCGTCCTTAGGGGCCAGCAGCACCAGGTTTGGGACTGTATTCAGGAAACTCAGGTCAAATATACCCTGATGCGTCGCGCCATCTTCTCCGACAAGTCCTGCCCGGTCAAGGCAAAATACAACCGGCAGGTTCTGCAAGGCCACATCTTCAATAACCTGGTCGTAGGCTCTCTGTAGAAAAGTAGAATACAAAACAATTACCGGTTTAAGGCCTCCCCTGGCTAATCCCGCGGCAAAACATACCGCGTGGGCCTCGGCAATACCGACATCAAAAAACCTGTCCGTAAAAACCTGACGGAATTTATCCAGGCCTGTCCCTTCGGGCATAGCGGCAGTAATGGCTACGATTTTATCGTCTTTGGCGGCCAACTCCACTAACTTTTCGCTAAAAATCTGGGTATAGGTCCTTGCGGCTGCGGGTTTAGCTAAGCCTGCGCCAGTCTGAATATCAAACGGGCCTGTGCCGTGAAACCTTACCGGTTCATTCTCTGCCGCAAAATAACCTTTCCCTTTTTTAGTGACTACGTGCAGTATGCGCGGACCTTTTATATTCAGGACATTTCTAATGGCAGGAATCAGCAAATCCATATTGTGGCCGTCTAGGGGCCCGAAATAACGAAAACCCAGCTCTTCAAATAACATCCCTGGGATAAACAGGCCTTTAAGGCTCTCCTCAAATTTTTTGACTAAATTTAGAACGCGGCTCCCCCGCTCTCCGCGTTTAACAAGAAAATTCTCCAGCGATTCTTTAAAACGGTTATAAACCGGCAGGGATATAATTTTATTCAGATAATTGCTGATCGCCCCGACATTAGGAGAAATGCTTAGCTCATTTGTATTTAAAACTACTAAAATATCTTTTTTTAAGTGCCCGGCGTTATTCAAACCTTCAAAACACAGCCCCCCACTTAAAGATCCGTCACCGATTACCGCTACAACCTTAAAATATTCCTCCGGGCTTAGCCTGTCCCTGGCACAGGCTAAGCCCAGGGCCAAAGACACCGCATTCGAAGAATGGCCGGTAGTGAAACAATCGTAAACCGATTCATCTTTGGAAGGAAAACCGGATAGTCCCTGGTACGCCCTAAGAGTGGAAAATTCCTTATTCCTCCCGGTTAATATTTTATGCGCATAAGCCTGGTGCCCGACATCAAAAATAATTTTATCAGCGGGGGCATTTAAACAATAATGCAGGGCAATGATCAATTCTACCGCGCCTAAGCTTGAACCAAGGTGGCCGCCGCGCACTGCCACAACTTCGGTCATCCTCTGCCTTATCTCTGCGGCAAGGGCGGGCAACTCTTCGATTTTGAGCTTTTTTAAATCCTGCGGGGAATTAATTCCATCCAATAACATTATTTTTCTTCCTCTTCGGCGAACTTTTCCAGGGAGAACTTGCCGTCTTTCTTCATCAAGAGCTCTACTTTACGCTCTGCGCCTTGTAATTCTTTAGAGCAACTCTCGGCAAGCTTAATCCCTTCTTCGTATTTTTTAAGCGATTCGCCCAAAGTGAGTTTACCGCTGGAGAGTTCCTCGACAATCTTCTGTAATCTCTTTAAATCATCTTCAAACGACTGTTTTTCTCTCATCTGGCATAACCTCCTCAACTGAACTGATAAAAGAGCCTGCGCTCAAGATGGTCTTAACCTTATCTCCGCGCCGCAGCTTATCCGCATCTTTAATTACCGAACCGTCTGTCATAAATACGCTCAAGCTATACCCGCGGGATAAGACCGCTAAAGGGCTAAGCGCGTCCAATCTATGGATTAACGTAGCCAGCCTTTCGCGGGTAATATTCATAAATTGGCGCATATTATGATTTAACCCCGAAAACAACTCATCCAGCACCTGCTCTTTTTCCTGCAAACGATCTAAGGGGCTCCTAATTGCATGGCGCAACGCGGTAAGGTTATTTTTAAGCAGGCTGATAGTATCGCTAACGCTAAAACCCGCCTCCTGTCTTAAGCTCTCCAGCTCCGCTAATAAGGCATTTTTCTTATCCACGATTATTTTAGCGGCGGCAGTGGGAGTCTCCACAAAACAATCAGCCACTAAATCACAGAGGCTTATATTAATCTGGTGCCCTACTGCCGAGATAGTCGGCAGTTGGGAAGCATACACTGCCCTGGCCACGACCTCTTCGTTAAACGCCCAGAGGTCTTCGGTACTTCCTCCTCCGCGACTGATAATAATCAGGTCAACCTTATTAAATTGATTTAACTCTTCGATACCCTGGGCTATCTCCCCGGCTGCCCCTTCACCCTGCACGCGCGCAGAACGGATGACCACGTCTATACAGGGAGCGCCTTTTTGCAATATCCCTAAAATATCCCGGACTGCTGCGCCTGCTCCAGAAGTAACAATACCGATACGAAAAGGCATAAAGGGAAGCGGCTTTTTATGGCTGGATTCAAATAATCCTTCCTTCAGCAGTTTCTCCTTTAGCTGTTCAAAAGCCAGCTGTCGGGCGCCGATGCCCTTAGGTTCAATTTTTTCGACAACCATCTGGTATTGGCCGCGCGGTCCATAGACACTCAGCTGGCCAAAGCAGATTACTTTTATTCCGTCCTGGAGTTTAAATTTCAATTCCCGGTTAGCCCGGGCGAACATAGCAGCGGCTAAAACAGCCGTATTATCTTTAAGTGAAAAATAAAAATGCCCGGAGGAGGCGGCCTTAAAATTGGATACCTCTCCTTCAACCCAGACCCCCTTACCAAAGGTATTCTCAAAGATAACTTCTATCTCTTGGGTAATCTGGGAAACAGTATAGATATGTTTACTTTGCAGCGGCATTAGCGTCCTGAACGGCATCTCCCTTGGGCTGTTCTGGCTTAGGGGATTCTGGCTGAACCGGTTCTACTTTAGGCGGCTCCGGTTTTTTCTTTAAAATAATGAGATTAACTGAATATGGGGTTAAAGCTAGTTTTTCCTGGTAAGGGCCTTGGGCACTGATTGTTTTTTCTAGGACAGGCTTAAAATCGCAATTCAGGCCGCAGGAGGCATCCACTGTAAACCGGCTATAGGAATAATCGCCTTGTATGTTTTTTAAACTAATGTTGATATTACGCTTGATGGATTTAAAACGCTCGGCCTTATCATTAAGCTCCTGGGTATTTTTTAGCAAAAACTTGACCTTACTGGTGGTAGGCAGTAAATTTACATCCTCATGCTGCGCCATAATCCTGGTTAACCGGTCGGAACGGATTACGCTAAGCAGGAATTTCCTTTCCGCGGAATTAAGCCCGGCGATATTCGCCGCAAGCGAGTCCTTGACTATTTCAGGATCAATATAATTATAAACCAACAGGATTATTTTATCCCCGGACTTAGTCGCCAGAATCCCGGCAAAATCATCGTTGAGTTTAAGTGAAAACATGTCCGGACCCAATTCCTTAAGCATCCTAAAGACATTATAGACCGCCTTCGGCTGGACCTTATGCTGAGCGTGCCTGGCGTCAAAATAAAAGACCCCGACATTCCTGGTTACCCTTTCTTTGTTACCCTGGAAATCCTCTAGGCAAAAATAAACCTGGTTATCTAAACCGGCTTCATGCATATTTTTTATACGGGCCGGTATGTAGCTGGCGGTGATATAAGATTTCCCTTTACGTTCCGGCAGGAGGTTGGCGTCACGGTCGTAATTCCATTCATCCACAATTAAGGGTGTATCCCGGCCAAAACTAAAATAGGAAAGCCAATCACGCACTAAACCAACGGAATTTTTATTATAAATAGTATTTTCCTTCTCTACCTTAGGATCGGTAGAAAAACCATGCCAGCTGACAAAGTCAAGGTTGAGATGATTCTGATAGCAAAATTTAATTAATTTATAGATAAGACTTGCTTCGGGCGTAAGAATAGTATTGCTTCCAAGATGGCTGAACCAGGAACTTGTGCTCGGAGCGCCAACGGGTATACGCATCTTATACTGAGCCTCCAATTCCCTCGCACTCTCGCTAACCAGCCGGTAAAGGTTAAAATAATCCTGCTGCCTCCCTAAAAAGAAGTTCTCTAAATCCGGGGCATTCCATACCTCATACCAGATATTATATTTTTTATCACAGCTTAGATCCTTCATCGTGCTTTTGATCAATTCTTTAAATGCGGGCAAATTTACGGGCGCGCTATTTTTATCCCGGATTTTTCCTAGGTTTACCGGAGTGCCGAATATATTCAGAATAACCACCCCGCCGGCTGCACTTACGTTTTTAATAACGCTTTCATAATTAACCAGGGCTTTGTTTTTGGCGGCCTGGTCTTTTGAAAATTGGCTGATATCCCAAAGGTTATATTGCAGGCGATATAAACCGTTAAACCCAATATCCTTCTGCCAGGCCTCCAGGGTTTCTTTTGCGGCCAGGCTTTGCGGCCAGGTATTTTCATAATGGGACCCGCGGCCGCTTAAATCAATATTGGGCTTAAAGATTTTAGGCGTAGGGACGGTATTTGCGGTAACATCCAGTACGCATTCAAGATCATCACCCTGTTGGGCAAAGCAATTGAACGTAAAAGTCAAAATGCAAAATGCAAAACTACAAGCCAAAATACTGAATTTTAATTTTTTGAATGTATTTTGAGTTTTATTCATCTGAAAGTTTTTTCTGTATCCTGACAAGGGACCTTGCTCTCCCCGTCTTATCGTCGACATCCAAAACTACCCCGTGCAGCTGAATGTTGCCCTCGGCTACTTCAAAGCGGACCGGGATACTGGTTAAAAACCTCTCGAGAACCTGATCAACCTTTCTGCCGATAACTGAAGCATAAGGGCCGCACATGCCCACATCGGTTATATAGGCTGTGCCTTGCGGAAGGACCTTCTCGTCCGCAGTCTGAATATGCGTATGCGTACCCAGGACTGCCGAGACTTTGCCGTCCAGATACCAACCTAAGGCTATCTTTTCAGAAGTAGCCTCGGCATGGATATCCACAATAATTATTTTTGTTTCTTTGGCCAGCTCTTCTTGCGCAGCCAGGGCCGTTGTAAACGGGGACTCCAGGGCTTCCATAAAAGTGCGGCCATTAACATTAATTACGCCGACCTCCCTGCCGTCTTTGGTTTTGAAAATACTGCTCCCCCTTCCCGGAGCTAAGGCGGGAAAATTCAAAGGCCGCAGGACCCTTTTTTCATAACTGATCAGTTCAAATATTTCTTTCTTCTTCCAAATATGGTCCCCTGAGGTAAGCACATCCACTCCAAAACTAAATAGTTCTTCGGCTACCTTAGGGACTATTCCCGAACCCCCGGAGGCATTTTCAGCATTAGCAATAACAAAATCCACGGAATGCTCTTCGATTAAGCCCGGCAGAAGCTGCTTAACCGCTCTCCTGCCGGGTGAGCCGACTATGTCTCCAATAAAGAGTACTTTCATTTTGCGTATTCTATTGCCCGGGTTTCGCGAATAACCGTAACTTTAATCTGGCCGGGATATTCCATGCCCTCCTCTATCTTCTTGCGGATTTCTCTGGACATATTAGTAGCCTCGGCGTCACTTATTTTCTCCGGCTGGACAATGACGCGAATTTCCCGTCCCGCTTGTATGGCAAAAGATTTCTCTACTCCCTTAAAGAGATTGGCAATAGATTCTAATTTTTCCAAACGTTTAATATATGTTTCCAGGGTCTCCCTGCGCGCCCCGGGTCGGGCAGCGCTGATGGCATCGGCCGCTATTGCCAGGACTGCGTATAAACTCTGCGGCGCGGTTTCCTCGTGGTGCGCTTCAATAGCCGCGACTACTTCCGCAGACTCTCCGTATTTCTTAGCCAATTCTGCTCCCAGCTTGGCGTGCGTGCCTTCAACCTGATGATCCACGGCTTTACCGATGTCGTGCAAAAGGCCGATCCGGCGGGATAATTTAAAATCCAAGCCCAGTTCAGAAGCCATCGCCCCTAATAAAAACGAGGCTTCCTTGGAATGTTGCAACGCGTTCTGGCCGAAGCTGGTGCGGTATCTCAGGCGTCCGAGCAATTTAATCAGCTCCGGGTGCAAACCGTTTATGCCGGCCTCAAATGCCGCGCGTTCTCCTTCTTCGCGGATCTTTTCATCCATTTCTTTCTTGGTTTTTTCCACAATCTCTTCAATCCTGCCCGGATGAATTCTTCCGTCAGCAAGGAGTTTTTCCAGGCTTAAGCGCGCGACTTCCCGGCGCACAGCGTCAAAAGCGGAAATCGTGACTGCCTCCGGAGTATCGTCGATAATCACATCCACCCCTGTGGCCATCTCCAAAGCGCGGATATTCCTTCCCTCGCGGCCGATAACCCGACCCTTCATTTCATCGTTCGGCAGGGTCACCACGCTAACCGTAGATTCTACCGTGTGCTCGGCTGCGCACTTTTGTATCGCCAGGCTTAAGATCTCCCTGGCCTTCTTATCAGAGAGGCTACGCACCTCTTCTTCCTGTCTCTTGACTAGGGCTGCCTTTTCATTATTCAATTCTTCACTGACGCGGCCTAGCAAAATTTGCTTGGCTTCTTCTGCCGATAAAGAAGATATTTTCTGCAATCTTTCTTTTTCCTCGGCAATAAGCGCATGCAACTGCGCGTCTTTCACTTTCATCCCCTCTTCCTGTTTTCTGATATTCTCATGTTTTGATTCAAGTTCTTTTTCTTTTTTCTCCAAAAGATCCAGCCGGCGGTCAATATTCTCTTCTTTCTGTGAGAATCTTTTCTCCATATTGGAGATCTCCTGGCGCCGGTCTTTGGTCTCACGCTCAAAATCCTGGCGGATGCGGTACAGCAAATCTTTGGCCTCTAACTCCGCTTCCCGGCGCTTATCCTGGACCTCTTTTCTGGCCTGCTCCAGGATAGCTTGCGCTTTGGATTCAGCATCCTGAATCTTTTTTTCAGCCACATATTTTCTTAAAGCATAACCCCCTAAAATAGACAAACAACCAACAATTAAAACTATCAATATGCTTAATAACATGAATTACCTCCTTAAAGAGGATAAACCTAAGAAGCGATTTTTTATTGCGCAGTTTCTTAAGCGAAGAGTACTTTTTTGACGCTTACATCCTGGGGCGTAGTGGGGACAACCGGTAAGATCTGCAGGTCAAAGGCCAAGCCAATAGAAGGAGTCTCTTTAGGGATTCTGCTCAGGAAACGGTCATAATAACCTTTTCCTCTGCCCAGGCGATTGCCTTTTTTATCAAAGGCGACTCCCGGGGTAATCACTAAATCCAGATCCTTAAGGCCGATGAACCTGCTGATAACAGGCTCGGATACTCCATAAGGGCCTTTTCTTAAATGGGCATGACTATCTAATATGGCTGGCCTTAAAGATATTCTACTTTTTACACAAACCGGCACGGCAATAATCTTACCTAATCTTTTTGCTGTCTCTATCATCTCTTGCGTGTCCACCTCGCCTTGCATGGCGATGTAAAACATCACTCTCTTTGCTTTCTTGAATTCTTTTTGCTTTAAAAGTTTATCCTTAATTAAACTGCTCTTTTGTTTACGGTCCTCCTCCTTCTGATTTTCGAGCTTAAGTAGAATTTTACTACGTAATGCCTGCTTTGTCAACATGCCTTAGAACCCTACAAACAGGCCTCGCCCTTAGGTTTGTGCTCCTGGGAATCAAAGGGAACGGGCCTGCCCTGTTTAGTATAATAATCTTTTAATGCCGAACGTAAAGCCTCTTCTGCCAGGACCGAACAATGCATCTTGATCGGCGGAAGGCCTCCTAATGCCTCAGCTACTGCCTTGTTGGTAATCTTCAGTGCTTCTGAAATAGGCTTGCCCTTAACCATCTCCGTAACCATGGAGCTGGTGGCGACTGCTGCTCCGCAGCCGAAGGTCTTGAATTTCACATCCACAATCACATCGTTCTCTATCTTTAAGAACATCTTCATCACGTCGCCGCAGATAGGATTACCGACGGTGCCGATACCGCTGGCAGCGGGAATTTCCCCGACGTTGCGCGGATTCATAAAATGATCCATAACTTTTTCGCTATAGGGGAGTTGTTCTGCCATTTTATTTGTTCATTATTAATTTATGGGGCCGGGCTGATTTCTTAAAATCCTTTGGAGCCCGGATTCCTTTTAAGGATGCTAACTTATTTTTTTTCTCTAATTCCTTATAGATTAAAACCCAGGCGCAATCCCTCTCCTTATCCACTTCGCACTTGCCTTGATTCATCCCGCCGCAAGGCCCGTTCAACAGGCCTTTGGCGCAAAGCGTGATCGGACAAATCCCTCCGGTTAAATCTAATACGCACTCTCCGCATAGAGAGCATTTTTCATAAAAATCGCCCTGGGCATCCATTACCGCGCCAAAAATAGTATTACAGCCAGGAAAAACCGCTAAGTTTAATCTGTCGTTATCCTTAAATGACTGAACGCCCAAGCCGCAAGATAAGACTAAAACTGCCTCTGCCTGGCGCAAAGCCGATATATTCTTGGCCAGTTCGCTTTTAAGCTTAGCTGCTAGGCAAGGCGCGGAAGGTATGCAAGAGCCTACGACTATTTTGCCCTGAGACTCAAGACCCTCTTTCATTTTCAGAATCTCCGGCTCTCCTCCTGTTTTACAGGTAGTCGCGCACTCGCCGCAGCCAACTAGGAATATTTTAGTCTGGCCTTTTAAGCTATCTATAATACTGGGAAAGGGTTTTGACTCTGTTATAATCATAGAAAAATTTTACCACTATTTAAAGGTCAGGGCAAGAAAAATATGGCCAGGATTAGTCCTCTTCTTGACCACGGAAATATTCCTGCATCATCTTTAAAAACTCTTTATCTGATGCGCTTCTTTTGCCGGTATCTTCCTTAAATTCAGCGCCAGTTGCAGCAAATTCGTCTCCAGCATCTTCTACTTGAACGAACTTATCCATAATACCGTCTTCATCCAGAAAGCGCGAAGTTTGCGTAAAAACCGAACCTCCTCCATCCATAAAACTTCTGGGTGAACGGTCAATATGCGGTTTAAGTAAAAAGAGGTTTTCTTTAGCCCGGGTTGAGGCAACATAAAAAAGCCGGCGCTCTTCTTCAAGGCCTTCTTCATCTTCTAAGGATAAATATGAAGGTAAGTGGCCTTCGGCAACATAAATAAGAAAAACCGTGTGCCACTCCAGGCCTTTAGCTGAATGGATTGTAGATAAAGTAAGGGTAGAATCGTCTTTATCCCTTAGCCCTGCCTCGGCCAGGGAACGCTCCGGAGGCTCTAAGGCCATATCCGTTAAAAATTGCTCCAGCGATTTATAACGCGAGGCAATGCGCAAAAGCGAATCCAAGTCATTAATCCTTTTATGGAAATCATCGTATTTATGCTTGAGCAAGGGCTGGTAATATTCCAGGAACATGGCAATAACCCTGGCGGGGTCCCTGCCTGCCTGGACAGGTGAAGTTGAATCAATTTCTTTTAAAATATCCAGAAGCTTGCGCACTTCCTCTTTTTTTATCCCGTTTATCGAATCCAATCTGTCTTTACTGAAGGAAAGCGAATCAATGATCCTCTCGGCGCTCTTTGGCCCTATGCCGGGGATTAATAACAAAGCGCGCATCCAGCTTACCTGGTCCGCAGCGTTATAAACGATGCGTAAATACGAAATTACGTCCTTAATATGCGCTGCCTCGACAAATTTCTGGCCGCCGTATTTGACAAAGGGAATATTGCGGCTGGCTAGCTCTATTTCCAGGTCATTGGAATGCCAGCCTGACCTGAATAAAACTGCTATATCTTTTAATTCAATACCCTCTTCCCTTAATCCCAGAATTTTATCCGCGATATAGCGCGATTGGGCATTCTCATCTTCGGCGTCAATAAAAAGGGGGGAGGAACCGCCTTTTTTGCGGGTATAAAGATTTTTCTCAAACTTCTCTTTTGCCCTGCGGATTACTTCATTAGTCAGGTTCAGAATGGGCTGGGTTGAGCGATAGTTCTCCTCAAGAGTAATAATCCTGGTATTCTTAAATAAGCGGGGGAAATCCATAATATTCCGGAAATTTGCCCCCCGGAAAGAGTAAATACTCTGGGCGTCGTCTCCGACAACCATAATGTTTTTATGCTCCGAAGCCAGAAGGCAGGCAATATAGGCCTGCAATTTATTGGTATCCTGGTATTCATCGACCATTATATATCTGTATCTACGGGAGAGCGCCAGGCGGGCATCCGCATGGTTTACCAGAAGCTCCTTTAGATAGACCAAAAGGTCGTCATAATCTAAAAGGGATTTCGCCGCCTTATATTTGCGGTATTCTTCGCGGATCTTCTTGATCTCATCGCCAAATTCCAAGAACTGCGGGTATTCATCATATAAAACATCGGCCAATTTTTGGGATTTATTTATACTTTTGGAAATTACTTCCAAAATCGCCCTTTTTCTGGGGAAACGCTTATCTGTTTTATCAAACCCAAGCCTGGCACGGATTAAATTTATAGTATCTGCGGCGTCAGATTCATCAAGGATAGAAAAGTTATTGGCGAGGTGCAATGCTTTGGCGTATCTTCTTAAGGTGGCGTTGGCAAAAGAATGAAAGGTCCCTCCGCTAACCCTGGAGCAGCGTTTATCCAGAAGCAAGCTAGCCCGATGGAGCATCTCCTCGGCTGCCCTGCGGGTAAAGGTAAGGAGGAGGATCTCATCAGGTTTTATCCCCTTTTCGACCAGATAAGCTACCCGGTGCACCAAGACACGTGTCTTGCCGCTTCCTGCGCCGGCAATCACAAGATATGCGCCATCAATTGATTTAACGGCCTCAAGCTGCGCCGGGTTAAGTTCATTCTTATAATCAATCTTTTTATTCATGGGATAGGTTTATGAGGATACTATTCTATCCCCTGGCAGGTTTATTGCAAGATAAATGTTTCTACTGCATAGATAAAGGGGCGTTCGTTTTATGGAGAGGGGCCTTTCAAAGCCGATGAGCTCTTGGAAGGCATAACGCCCCTTCTGCTTTAGTGTTTTGGCTCTTTAACTTTTACCGTAATCTGCGTTAATGCCGACTGCATTGCATCCGCCGGTTTATCCGATTCTAAGACAATCAACATCTCTTTTAACGCTGTATCCGTAGCAACCAACCGCTCTTCTTCCAGCCTGAGCATATCGGCAATACAGGATAACACCTTATCAATATCCCGGTTATAATCTTTCTTTAGGCAACAGGACAATAAGTATTCTTTTATCCTTTGGCTGGAAGGCCTAATGCCGGCAGCAAGCAGGTTCTCTATCTGAGACCACTCCTCTTCTAGTTGAATCAGGGGTATTATAGGCGGTAGGCTTAAATTGACCCCGGGATGAGCTAATGTGGGCTGCGCGCTAATCGGCAAGGCGCGGAAGTCAATACCGCCTGTTTTCTTTTCCTGTTTATCAGAGATAGGGGTAGAGCTATTTTTTCGAATACTTTCTTTATCCGAAAAATAAAGCGTATATTTTGCATTTATCGTCACGGTACGGGTATCGCCTTCAAGAGGCTGCCCTATTAAATCAAATTCTTCCCTGCCAGGGGTATCCTTAAGCGCTTTCCTTTTTGCCTCATCTTTTATGTATAAGGGAATACCGCCCTTATTCTTAATGTTTTTAGGTATAACCGCTTCGGTCATTAATTTTTGTTCTTGCGGCGTGGGATAAGGATTCAGCATAAATCCTCTTTCCAATAAATAATTTACTACCAGGGGATTCTGGACATATACCGAAACAAAAAGAGGCTCTTTCCCCATAAAGGAGGGATCCTGCAGTTTTTCCAGAATAACATCCAAGAAAACACTGGAATAATTTTCGCCTCGATATTTTGGTTTTATATATATGTAATTTAAAAGCCTCTCCCCGGGGAGTATGTCTATAAAGCCGATCTGCTCGCCGTCTTTATTATAGAACGCCACTGAAATAATACCCCTTGCATCGCCCTTGCGCATATACAATTTATCTCCACTACTTAAGGTAATCTCGCCTATCTCCTCTATCGGCTGCGCTCCTGGGACCTTTCCCGGGATCTCTCTTATCGGTGAACCAGAAGTTTTGGCTTTTTCTACCATATCCCTTAATCCAGGAGAGAGCTGTCTCCTGCTAAATTCACTTAACTGTTCCGGCTTCATCTGTCTAAAAAGCCGGTTTATTATGTCTCTGCGCTTATTCTCTATGCGTATTTCTCCTTGTTTATTCCCGACTCTAAGCGACAAATCATAATTCTCTTTTTCGATACTAGCTGCTTCCATAACAACAGCGTACAATTCCTCGCTTGATAAACTATCCAGGCTAGGGAATTCTGGCTCGACAAAATATACCGGTACGGGCCTATCGCCGATTATACTGATAACCTCTTGTTTATCTTTTATATTTGCTACTATACCGATTAAACCCGCCTTGTTAATACTCTCTATCCCGACGGCTATCCTTCTCCCTGAATCCCATTTGCTCAAAATAGGTACCTCAGTAACGTCAAAGAGTAGAATTATTTCAGCCGGAGATGTAACATTGCCAAAAGACAGGTAGGCTTCGTTTTCGGTAAACGGCTCCCCTTTCCAGTTAATCCCCAGGAATACGGCCTTGGCTTTTTGCCCAACGCCCAATCCATCTTTTAAAATGCTCTTGAGGCTAGCCAAAGCTGTGCCGTGTAAACCTAGGCCTTCCTCATTAGGATCGCGCATTCCATCTTTAGAATTAATGATTTCAACTAAACGCATGGGGTATTGCGGATTTTTCAATAACTCTTTATTGAACCTTTGCGTAAAAACCTCTACCGGCGAAGCGGCAGGCTCTTTTACCAGGGCGTAGGCCCGAAGCCTGTTTCCGGCAATCTCAACATAGCCGCGCCGGCCACCGTAACCCTTCCAATGCCCCACATCAACATTGACGACCCGCAAATTTTTAGAAACTCTTACCTCGCTCCCCGGAACATGCCCTACCACCTGCAGGAAATCCAGGCCTTCTCCATTAATCAAGCCCGCGCCTTCTCCAAAAGTATTCCAAACCGCTGCGTGGATATTGCTGAAGTCTCCTTTCAAAAGCTCCTTATTCAGGTTATCCGCAACCTCTTTCGCGCTCCCTCCGTCCTTTACTCCGCCGTGGACAAACAAAACGCCCCGGTATTCATAAGCTGCTTTTACATCTGTTGAAGCTATGTCTTCTTTTAGCTTATTATAAAGTCTGCCCCATCTGCTAAAAAAAACAGACTTTGAATTTTTAATCTGGCCTGCCAGCATCTCAATTCCCCGCTCATCCGACCATTTTTTTAAATAGGCTGCGGGCTCGCCTGCGTTTAATAACCAGACCCCTAGCGCTTTATTATCTCCCTGCATGCCTCTATAAAACATCTCTTCGTGATTACCCAGCAGGATAACTACGTCATTGCCTCTTACCTTTGCTTCCTGCTGAAGGGCAGAGATGAATTCATAAACTTCCAATGACTCCGGACCCCGGTCTATAAAATCCCCCTCAACTACCAGGTTTCCGTCTATATAGTTTCCGTTTTTATCGATTACTCCGGCATCCCTCAGGTCCTGCTTAAGCCCTTCAAGGTCGCCGTGAATATCCCCGATAACTGTGTGTCGTTTAGAAAATGCCTGGGGTAGGTCCACAGAAACCCCGGATTTTCTGACGAGCCCGTATTCCCGCGCATTAAACAACTTTGCTTCATAAACCCTTGATTGAATATCCGCCCTTACCGGAGAGGAGCTGCTAACCGAAAAACCTGCAGAAAAGCCCGGGAAAGAAAGCTGGTATATTCGCGGCTTAAATCTCGCTATGACCGCTCCCAGCTCATCGCTCCTTTCATCATCCCTCATTTGTTCACCAAAGTCTCTGCGATGATATATCCCATCCCTGTCATAATACCCGCAGGCAACAAGTTCCCAGCCGGAACTTTCAAACATTTTTACTATAGGCACCTTGCTAGCTTCCTGATTATTTTTAAAAGCCTCCAGGGAATCATCCTGAGCTATCTCTGTAACCAGCTCTTTATCAACAGGAAAAACCTCTCTGAGTCTTCTTAGGATAAGCCTGGCTAATCCTTTTCTTAAATAATCTTTGTCGGTTATCTGGATATACCTTGCGTTATTTATTGCGTCTTCCTTGGTATTTAACTCAAAATAGCCTATCTCTTTACCGTTTCGCGCATCCCGCAGCACAATACGGGTATCCCATAAGGAATTATTTGTTTCAACGTTAATCTCGTATAGGGCGCCATTCATAATAATTTTTTTCCGCCCGATTTTCTGCACTGCCCTGCGCAACCGTGAATTAACCAGAGAACTAGCAGTATTACCTTTTGTCAAATAGACATAATAAGTTACTCCTCCGTGTATGTTATTTTGTTTTTCTACTAAATTAACCCTCAAGCCCGCATTAAGAAAAGCCTTGACCACCGCGGCTTCGGCAATATCTTCTTCCTCATCTCTTCTAATTTCAATCTCTAATTCTTTATATAGCCCTTCCATCTTTTTATTCCATAGCTCTACAATTTTGGCTAAAACCCCTTGCCCTCGGGGATATGAGCTGGCTGATATAAACTCTACTCTACCATCAGAGAAGTGCTTGAAGGTATATTTTCCCCCTATCTTATCAGGATAATTAACGCTTTCGGGCCAGTTGGAGACGTTGATCGTAAAGGCATCTTCCTCATATTTATCTGACTCAACGGATAATTTACAATCCACCTTTGCCTTATTACCCATCTCCATTTCGATTCTTGAGCCATCCAGCTCCTGAAAATAAACCTGCTTGATCTTATCCAATGTAAGCGGCGAAGAGGCAAAGGAAGAAGGGATGGATACATCGTTTATCTTCAATTTAAAAGGCTGTTTAACGGAGTCGTCTTCGGAGAGGCTGACGTCTAACAAATAATCTGCACGAGGGATAAAGGGTTTGGCAGTGGTTATTGCCGAACTGGCGATGGCACGGGTAATTTCATTCCCGAAAGCCACCCCTCCGCTCAGATAACTCCTGATAATTCGCCCTTGAGCGGTATAAACCGACTCTTTAAAACTGTACTCGCCCTTATTAAAAGAATCCTGATAGGCCTTAAAATAGCTGGTCTTACTCCAAGGCTCTCCCGAGGCAAGATTGACCAAATTCTTCTTATCTATAAGCTGGCTGTAAAGACCAGCTTTACCGCGGAACTTCTCTTTAAACCATTGGGCCAGAATCAAAGAATAGTAAACCTGGCGTAAAGAGGCGTACCTTTTGGCGGTATTGACCTCTTTGGTAAGCCTGGGGATAATTGTTTCTCTGATTAGCTGTGAAGAATATGCATTAAGCTGTTTCAGGCGTTCATCAGTAAAATTGTAGGCGGAAGAACCTTGAAGGTAATCCTCTTCCAGCATCACTTTAAGGGTAGCTTTATAGATATAGGCATTATTGCTAGATTCTCTAATAATTATCTCCTCCGGCACTATCCAAGGCCGGGTCAAGGTAGGTATAGTTAGTCTCTCGCTGCCAAAAAGCTCCCCTGCTTTCTTATAGAGCTTATTCCAGTAGTCTTTGCCCTCGGGAGTATTCGGAGAAGTAAAATTAGCCGTATCTTTTTTAAGCTGCAGGTCGGCCTCAAGTAGTATCCTGCCCAGGTCAGTTTGGGCTAAAAAGGTGTCAATAATGTCATCCGGTGAGTCAGGCCTAAGATTAACCCAAAAGCTGTTATTAGGCAAAGAGATGCCGACAAAGAAATGGCTGAGGAGCTCTTGAGTTGAGTTTTCCAGCCTGTCCCGGGGGACATCCTTTCCCTCCTTGCCTAAATCTCCCTTATCCAAAAACAGCCTAAAGCTATTGTTCAGATTGTTATAAGATAAGTACCTTAGGTGCGGCGGCCGAAACTTATCTCTAACAATGGTTTGGTGCAAACGGGAAAAATGACCTGCTAAATTCAATTGGGCAGCAACCTGGGCAAACCCCGATTGCTCAAAGACAAGCGTAAAGCAAAGGATAAAATAAACGATCCCGGGAAATTTAGGTCTCATGTTTTAAGCTTATTCTGTGGTTTTCGGCTCATCGGCCTTATTTAATAAAGTATGCTATCTAGGCGGAGAACTTTCAAGGCCAAAAGAGGGGCGTCCTGAAAACGCTTTCTCGGATAAAGATAGCCTGCGCGGAAAGCTACCTATTCTTTTCTTCTTTTTGTTTTTGTTTTTCTTCGATGAGTTTCTGGGTAATCTCTTGCGGCACTTGGAGGTATTTAGAAAATTCCATTGTAGCGTTAGCCCTGCCGCTAGAAAGCGAACGGAAGGCCGTGGCATAGCCAAACATCTCAGAGAGAGGGACCTCGGCAGAGATAATTTTCTGTTTGCCTTTGGCATCCATATTCAGGATCTTGCCGCGGCGCGAACAAATATAGCCTACGCAGGCATTGACGTATTCTTCCGGCGTGGCTACTTCTAAAGACATATACGGTTCGAGCAAAATCGGCTTAGCTTTCATAAACGCCTCTTTAAAACCGAATATACCGGCCATTTTAAACGCCAGTTCCGAAGAATCTACCTCGTGGAACGAACCATCATACAGTTCTACTTTCACATCTACCACCGGAAATCCCACATACACGCCGTTTTGCATAGCTTCGATTATACCTTTTTCCACTGCCGGAATAAATGAACGCGGGATTGCCCCTCCCTTGATACTATCAATGAATTCAAACCCTGCCCCGGATTCAGCAGGAATCAACCTTAATAAAGCGTGCCCGTATTGGCCGCGGCCTCCGGATTGCTTGATATACTTCCCTTCGCCTTCAGATTTTTCCAGTATAGTCTCCCGATACGCTACCTTAGGCTGGCCCACTATTGCCTCAACCCCAAATTCGGTTTTTAACCTATCCACAACAATCTCTAAATGCAGTTCTCCCATCCCGGTAAGAACTACCTCTTTGGTCTCTTCGTCGGTATTCACCAGAAATGTCGGATCCTCTTCGGTTAACTTGGCCAGGCCCTTGCCGAGCTTATCCTGGTCTGAGCGGCTTTTGGGAGCGATACTTAAAGAGACAACCGGGGTAGGAAATTTAATCGCCTCCAGAAGTACCGGACTATCCGGGTCGCAAAGCGTATCTCCGGTTATGGTATCGCCTAAACCTACTACTGCCACAATATCTCCGGCAAAGGCGTATTCTATATTCTCCCTTTGGTTAGCGTGCATCTGCACAATGCGCGCCACCCTCTCTCTTTTATTTTTAGTCGCATTTAAAACATAGCTTCCGGTAGACAAAAACCCGGAGTAGACCCGCACATAAACCAGTTTACCCATATGCGGGTCAGCCTGCACCTTAAAAGCCAGGCCCGTAAATGGCTCATTGATATCCGGATGCCGTAAAATTTCTTTGTCCTTATCATCCACATCATGGCTATTGATCGCGGGCACATCCAAAGGCGATGGTAAATACATATTGACCGCATCCAGCAGTTTTTGAATCCCTTTATTCTTAAACGCCGCCCCGCATAATAAAGGCACTGCCTTATTCGCAATAGTCCCCTTACGGATAGCGCTGATTAAATCTTGGGCAGTAATCCCCGTATCAGCGGACTCGAGGTACTTTTTCATTAAGGCCTCGTCAAGCCCGACTGCCTTCTCGAGCATAATATGCCGGTATTTTTTCGCCTCTTCCAGATAATCCGCCGGGATCTCTGCGATACGGTATTCTTTTCCTTGCGTATCATCATCATAAAAATAAGCCTTCATTTCCACTAAATCAATTACTCCCTTAAAATTTTCTTCCGCACCCAAGGGAATTTCGATGGGGATAGCATTACCGCCTAAATCTTCATCGATTCCTTTTAAGACCGCGTAAAAATCCGCTCCGGTGCGGTCCATCTTATTTACAAATCCGATTTTCGGAACATTGTATTTATTTGACTGATGCCAGACTGTCTCGGATTGCGGCTCAATCCCTCCGACAGCACAAAAGACCGCTACTGCCCCATCCAAGACGCGTAAAGACCTCTCTACTTCCACCGTAAAATCTATGTGGCCGGGTGTATCGATAATATTAATGCGGTGCTCTTTCCAGAAACAGGTAGTTGCTGCCGAAGTAATGGTAATCCCGCGATCCTGCTCCTGCTTCATCCAGTCCATAACCGCAGCACCTTCGTGTACTTCTCCGATTTTATGCGACTTGCCGGTGTAAAAAAGGATCCTTTCGGTGGTCGTGGTCTTACCGGCATCGATATGCGCCATAATTCCGATATTCCGCGTTTTCTCCAGTGAATATCTAGGAGTCGGATGCGGGCCTTCTTTAACAGACTTTTCTTCCGGCATTGGGCCTTCAGGGGCAGGCGCTTCTTCGGCAACCGGTTGTTCTTCGGCTGCGGGCTTTTCTTCCTTTTGCTCAACAGGTGTTTCCGGAGCTGCTTCCCGGGGTTTCTCCTCAAGCAATTCTTCCCTGGGTTTTACTTCGGCAACCTCTTCTCCGGGAACTTCTTGCGATTTCTCCTGCGGTTTTAGCTCTTCTTTAGGCTTTTCTTCCAGTTGTTTTCTTAAATGGGTGATCTCTTCGGCAAAACTTTGCAATTTTACATCTTTTGCTTCAAGCTCATTTTCTAATTCGGTATATTCTTCGTTCAGTTTGTTGAATTCCGTTTTAGGCACCCATTCGCTTAATTTTTCTTTCTTGCGAAATTCCGCAATAGTGGCTTCCTGCCCCTTGATATCCTGAAGATACTTTTCGATTTTATGCTTCTGTATCTCTACCTGCTCAGCCTGCTCCTTAATGTTTTTCTCCAGTAGCTTGATTTTATCGTTCAGTTCTCTTACTTCTCTTACCGAATTTACATTTTTGGTGAATTCCCGTTGCAATTCTTCCTCTTTAGCCACAAACTTATTTTTCAAATCCGCGTTTTCGGCCTTGGCCTTGTTCAGCATCTCTTCAGAAGTAGCCACCCAATCTTCTCTGCGCTTTAGTTCCTGTTCTAGCTGCTCACGCTTGCCTATAGCTTCCTGAAAACGGGATTTTTCTTTTTCATATTCTGACCTGGCTTTCTCGGCCCCGGCCTCTAAGGTCTTGATCTCTGCCTCCAGCCTGAGAATTCTTTTCTCTTTAAACTCATGCATCGGATCCTTTGCTTCAGCGCCGGATTTCTTTTTGTACTTAGCTCCTGAGTCTGAGGGGACGAATACAATATAAACAGCGTAAGTCACCATTGCGATCCCCAGTACCAGTAAAATTGTGACTGCCGGGCTCATTTTAAATTTCCCTGTTCTTGGCGTAACTTTTCCAAACGCTCTTTGATTTTTGCTTCATAACCCATATTAGTCGGCTCATAATAGCGGACTTTTTTACGCGTATATTTCTGTTGCACATGATGCCCCGGATAATCGTGGGCATATTTGTAACCCTGGCCATGGCCTAAAGCTTCGGCGTCCAGAGAAGCATCTTTAAGGTGGTCGGGGACCTCCTGGACTTTTTTATTTCCTATAGCGTAGAGAGCTTTCTCAATAGCTAAATAACTGGCATTAGATTTAGGCGCGCAGGAAACATAGATTACTGCCTGGGCCAGGGGAATGCGGGCTTCCGGCATTCCTACAAATTCGGCAATCTGTAAAGCGGCATTAGCCAAGACTAGGGCCAGAGGATCGGCATTCCCTACGTCTTCAGCTGCCAGTATGCAAATCCGGCGGGCAAGAAACCTGGGGTCCTCTCCAGAATAGAGCATCTTCGCCATCCAGTAAAGCGCTGCATCCGGGTCTGAACCGCGCATAGACTTGATAAAAGCTGAAGCAGTATCATAATGCGCATCTTCATCCTGGTCATAAACGACCGCTTTTTTTTGAATTGACTCCTGGGCTACCTCCAGATTAAAATCAATACTTGCGTCTTTGGACTTAGCTGTGGTTAAAACGCCCACTTCTAAAGCGTTAAGCGCCCGACGGGCATCCCCCTCGCAAATTTTCGCCAAAAACCCCAGGGCCTTTTTATCCGCGTTAACCTTTAAATTGCCTAATCCGCGCTCGCTATCCTTTATGGCGGAATTTAAGATAGCCAAAATTTCACTTTCCTTTAAGGATTTTAACTCGCAGACGAGTGAACGCGACAAAAGCGGCGAGGCCAGCGAGAAAAACGGGTTGTGGACAGTAGCGCCGATCAATACCGGATTACCGTCTTCTACGTCGGGTAATAAAACATCCTGCTGGGCCTTATTAAAACGGTGGATTTCGTCGATAAAAAGGATGGTTTTTTGGGCAGTATTGGTTTCTTTTTGTTTGGCCGCAGCAATGATCTTCCTTAGCTCATCGACATTGGAGGTCGTGGCATTGATAGAGACATAATAGGCCTTGGTAAGATTGGCGATACACCAGGCCAAGGAGGTCTTGCCTATTCCCGGAGGCCCGAATAAAACTACGGAACTTAAACGGTCTGCTTCGATGGCCCGACGCAGGAGTTTACCTTTGCCTAAAATATGACCCTGGCCGACAAACTCATCCAGCGTTCTCGGCCGCATCCGCACTGCCAGGGGCAGCTTCTTTAAATCTTTTTTCTTTTCTTCGGCAAAAAGATCCATAACAAAAAAAATCCCCGCATAAGTGCCGTTGGACTGAATAGTCTGAACCGTTTTGGTTTCAGGTGGGTGCCCTAACGGGCGCCCTTGAAATTAGTGTTGGTTCAACAATTATCAAAGTTCCAACGAGCACTGCAGGGATATTTTAAAGAGCTTTTCTTTTCTACAAATATTATAACACATGCCAATAGGAAAATCAACCCTTTGCTGGCGCAGGTAAAGTTTAGGGTTTACCGGGTTAGCCGCTGAACATGCCCGGGCTATCTTAGCTTAACTCCAAATTGCCGGACGAGTTCCGCACAAAGCAACTCATGCGTAGGCTGAATTTCATTTTCTGCCAAAGTGCGTTCGTTAGAACTATAAAAACAGGAAAGGGTCAGGCCTCTGTACCCTACAGGAATCTGCCTGCCTTTATAATAATCCGTAATTCTAACTTCGCTTAATAACGGCCGGCCTTTTTCCTTTAGCAAAACCATTATTGCCTGGACGGAAAATCCCTCTTTCAGGATAAAACTTATATCCCTGGCTATCCCGGGATACCTGGGGAGAGGAATGAATTTTTTATCCCGCCGGGTAAAAGCTGAAACCTTATCCAGGGAAAGTTCCAGCATAAAAACATTCTTATTTTTAATGTTTAATCTATCTAAAGACTGGGAGCTAAGACTCAACATCTGGCCCACCTTCTCGTCTTGGATGCGTATCTCCGCAGAACTACCCTGATTATGCAAGACATAATCCCGGATACCGAGCCTGGCAAAAATTGTTTCTACTATGCCTTTTAAATTTAAAAAACTGGCTTCATCTTTAACCCGCCCCTGCTCAAGCAGAAAAGACTTTGTCCCGCTCAAAGCAATACCTAAAGTAAGTTCTTCCCGGGGCTTGTTTTCGCCCAGGAAAATATTGGAAATTTCAAAAATAGCCACATATTCCTGTTTTTGATTAAAGTTCAGACTGACTGCGCGGCCTAACCCGGAGATAAGCGTCGGGCGCAAGACTTCCTGCTCCTGGCTGAGAGGATTCAGGATTTCTATCGGCTGAACACCAAGACCTAAACTGTTTAATGTTAATTTATCCGTCAGGCTATAAGTGATCACTTCGCTCAACCCCAAACCAACGAGTATTTCCTTTACGGTAGAAGTTAAAGCTCTTTTTACATTCGCCGTTACCCGGGGTTTAACTGCGGGTAAACTTACCGGTATACGCTCATAACCAAAAATACGGGCTAATTCTTCAATGAGATCTACCTCCAATTTTACATCCGGCCGGGAAGATGGTACTCCAACATCCAAAATATTTTTGGCTTTTTGTTTAACGGCAAATCCCAGCCTGGAGAGAGTCTGCTTTATTTTCGCAGGAGCTATATTGGCCCCTAAAACTTCTGTGGCCCGGGCCATACCTAATTTAACGCTTCCCTCTTTGCATTTGACCAAACCAGAGGAATTAAAAGATACTTCTTGCGTAAAGCAATATTCGCGGATTAATTGCGCTGCCCTTAAAGAAGCCTGTTCAACCATGCCCAGGTCCACACCTCTTTCAAACCGGTAGCTTGACTCGCTTTGTAAACCCAGAGCCTGGCGGCAGCGACGTACAACAATAGGGTTAAAAACCGCCGCTTCTAACAAAATATTTCTGGTGTCTAGAGTAACCTCGGTCTCTTTGCCACCCATCACTCCGGCAATAGCTACTGCTTTGGCCTTATCGGCAATAACCAAAACATTATTGTTTAAACTCCGGACTTGCCCGTCTAGGGTGGCTATTTTTTCTCCTGCCTTTGCCCGGCGCACGACTATTTTCCCCGGATTCAATTTGTCCAGATCAAAGGCGTGTAAAGGCTCTCCTAATTCCAATAACGCGTAATTTGTGATATCCACGATATTATTGACGCTACGGCAGCCCACCAATTCCAGCCTTTTTCTTAACCACTCCGGAGAAGGCCCGACTTTTATGCCTCGGATAATCCGGGCGGTGTAACATAAGCAGTCTCTTTTATCTTCAATTTCAATTCTTAAGTTACCCTTGGCGGTTTTAGTTTTAGGTTTTGGGTTTTTAGCCTTAAGCTCTCTCCTGGTTATCGCAGCCACTTCTCTGGCGACACCCAAAACACTTAACCAATCCGGACGGTTGGAGGTAATTTCTATCTCCAAGACGAAATCCCCCGCCTTCTCTTCAAGAGAGACAACCTCTAATCCGGCCATGGTCAGCTTATCTGCCAACTGCTTAGCCGGGATCTTAATATCCACAAATTCTTTTAGCCAATTATAAGTGACTTTCATTTTAGAATTGCCTTAAAAACCTGAGGTCGTTTTCAAAAAATAACCTTATGTCGTTAATCCCGTACTTAAGCATAGCGATTCTTTCGATGCCCAGGCCAAAAGCAAAACCGGTATATTTATCCGCGTCAATGCCCACATGCTTAAATACATTGGGATGGATCATGCCTGAGCCTAAAATCTCAAGCCAACCCTTGCGGCCGCAGACGGAACAACCTTTACCTTTGCAAATTATACAGGATATATCTACCTCTGCCGACGGCTCGGTAAAAGGAAAAAAATGCGGCCGGAAACGCATCTTAATATCGTTACCGAATACGGCTTGGGCAAACATTTCTAAAATCCCTTTCAGGTCGGAAAATTTTATGCCTGTATCCACCATAAAACCTTCTACCTGATGGAACATAAAGGAGTGCGCGGCATCTACGGCATCCGGCCGATAAACGCGGCCAGGAACAACTATGGCCAGGGGTGGTTTTTGCTCTTTCATCTGCCGTACCTGCACCGGGGAGGTATGGCTGCGCAGAAGCATCTTGGTATAATTCTTTAAATAGAAGGTATCGAAAGCTTCGCGGGAAGGATGCTCCAAGGGGATATTTAAACCGGTAAAATTATTATATTCGCTTTCTATCTCCGGGCCCTCAACGATGGAAAAACCCATCCGGCTAAAGATAGCGCAAATCTCGTCGGTAACCTGAGTGAGAGGGTGAAGCTGCCCCAGGCTCTGGTTAATCCCCGGCATGCCCAGGTCGCCAGCGGCCTGCACAGCTTGCTCGGAAGAACCGGCAAGTGTTTTTTGTTTTTCTGCGATAAGACTAAGGAGTTTATTTTTAAGGGCATTAACTTCCTGCCCAAACCTGGCGCGCTCTTCCTGAGGCAGGCCGGGTATGGTGCTGGTCAATCCAGCAACCAGTCCTTTCCTGCCTAAATATTTCAGGCGGAACTGCTCCAGCGTTTCGGAAGAATTGATCTCCTGGATATCCGCATCTATCTGGGCACTAACAGCCTTAATGTCCATCAAAATAGCGCTCCTTTTACCCTTCTATTTCTTGATTAATCCTGCTATTTTTTTAAAAGCCGCGTTATCTTTTACCGCCAGATCCGCTAAGATCTTGCGGTCTAAATTTATTTTAGATTTTTTAAGGCCATTGATAAAAGCGCTGTAGGTAAGGCCTTCGGCACGGGCTGCAGCATTAATGCGCGCAATCCACAGAGAGCGCAGCTCTCTCTTTTTATTACGCCTGTCACGGTAAGCATATTTTAAGGCATGCATCAACGCGCGGCGCGCCTGCTGGAATTGCTTGGACCTATCGCCAAAAAAACCTTTGGTCTTTTTTAATAACCTCTTTTTCCTCCTGCGTGTTGCTGTACTGTGTTTAATCTTCGCCATGAATTACTCCTTTTCTAACCGTAAGGCAGCATCCGTTTAAGATACTTGGTTTCTTTATTATTATTTAAAACATCTCTTTTGCGCAGTTTTCTTATCCTCTTTCCCTTTTTGCTGGAGGCAAGATGGCTCTTACCGCCGCAGGAATATTTAATCTTCTTCTTTTTAGTAAGCTTAAACCTTTTAGCCACCCCTTTTTTGGTTTTTAATTTTCCCATTTTTCCCTTTCCGTTATTTAGGCGCAACAACAAAAGACATAATCCTGCCTTCCATCATTGGCGGCTTCTCTACCTGTCCGTCACTCTGTATATCCTGAATAAATTTATCGACAACTTTTCTTCCTAAATCTATATGCTCCATCTGCCGCCCGCGGAAGAACAGGTTAATTTTAACCTTGTCTTTCTTCTTTAAGAAAGTGGCCGCCTGTTTTAGTTTGGTTTCAAAATCATGCTCATCAATATTGGGCTTTAGGCGGATCTCTTTTAATTTACCCTGCTTCTGATGTTTCTTGGCCTCGCGCTCCTTCTTTTCTTCGTCATACTTAAATTTACTGTAGTCGATGATTCGGCAGACCGGAGGATTAGCCGAAGGAGCTATTTCCACCAGATCCAGTTCATGCTGATTAGCCAGGTCTATTGCCCTTTGTATCGCCATTACCCCTAATTGGTTACCGTCCGGGCCAACAACTCTTACCTGAGGGACGCGGATTCTGTCGTTAATACGGATAAATTTTTTTATCGCAACCACCTTCCTTTCCTTGTATTAAGCGGCCTTCTTTTCTATTTCTTCTTTTATTTTTTTTATGAACTCATCCAAGGCCAATGTGCCGATATTACCTTTGCCTTTTTGCCGGATACTGACTAAGCCGGATTTTTCCTCGCGCTCGCCAACTACCAGAGAGTAAGGCACTTTATTTATTTCGGCATTACGAATTTTTTTATCCAAAGTTTCGTTATGGCTGTCTACTTCAACGCGGATGCCTTGCGTTTTAAGCGCTTGTTCAATTTTTTGAGTATACTCCATAACTGTATCTTTAATTGGGATAACCAATACCTGGACCGGCGCCAGCCACAAAGGCAAATCCCCGTTATAATGCTCGATTAGGGTTCCTACGAAACGCTCTAAGCTGCCCAATAAAACCCGGTGCAGCATTATGGGTTGTTGTTCTTTGCCGGCATTATCAATATAAGTCAGACTAAATCTTTTAGGGAGAGCAAAGTCGCATTGGATTGTCGCACACTGCCACTTTCTTTTCAAGGCATCTTTTATTTTAATATCAATCTTCGGGCCGTAAAAAGCCCCATCACCTTCGTTAATAACATAAGCCAACCCTTTTTCTTTTAAGGCCTCTTCCAGGGCCTGGGTTGCCTTTTCCCAGTCCTGGTCTGAGCCGATAGATTTTTGCGGCCGGGTGCTTAATTCAATACTCACAGCATTAAACCCGAAAACTTTCATTACATCAAAGACAAAATCCATAACCGCCTTGATCTCGGCTTTTAACTGTTCCGGCAGGCAAAATATATGCGCATCATCCTGGGTAAAACCGCGCACGCGCAGCAAACCGTGCAAGACCCCGGCTTTTTCATGACGGTAGACTGTCCCTAACTCAAAGAGGCGGATAGGCAAGTCCTTGTAGCTTCTAGTCTTAGATTTGTATATCAAAATATGCCCCGGGCAGTTCATCGGCTTTAACACGTATTCCTGTTTATCTATATTCAAGGTATACATATTTTCTTTGTAATAATCATAATGACCGCTGGTCTTCCAAAGATCCGCCTGCATAATGTGCGGGGTAATTACAAGCTGATACCCGCGCCTTAAATGCTCCTGCTTTTCATAATCTTCAATGAGCGTACGTAAAAGAGCGCCTTTGGGGTGATAAAAAACCAAGCCTGCCCCTGCCTCTTCATGATAGATGTCAAACATCTCTAAATTAGGACCTAACTTTCTATGGTCGCGTAATTTCGCCTCTTCTAAATTTTTAAGATGCTCATCCAGCTCTTTTTTACTCTCAAAACAAGTCCCGTAAATCCGCTGGAGCATGGGGTTAGTTTCTATTCCGTGCCAATATGCTCCGGCAACAGAGAGTAATTTAAAGGCCTTGATTTTACCGGTGGATGTGATATGCGGGCCGCGGCATAAATCCACAAATTTTTTCCCTGTGCGGTAAATTGAGATTTGTCTATCGGCTAAGGCATTAATTAATTCTACTTTGTAGGGCTCGTCTAATTTTTTAAATAAACTTAAGGCTGCTTTTTTCTCCAGCTCTTCCCTGATAAACGGCTCATCCTTAGCGATGATCTCCACCATCTTTTTTTCAATCTTGGCTAAATCCTCATCGGTGAAGGGCTCTTGTTTATCAAAATCATAATAAAAACCGTCTTCTATCGCCGGGCCAATTCCTAATTTTATCCCCGGCCAAAGCTCCTTAACGGCCTCTGCCATTACGTGCGAACAAGAATGTCTTAGAATTTCCAAATTCATTTTATCGCTCATTGTTTTAAATGGTGGGCTCAAGTGGACTCGAACCACCGACCTTCTCCATGTCAAGGAGACACTCTAACCAGCTGAGCTATGAGCCCAAAATTTTTATGGGCAAGGAGGGAGTCGGACCCTCACGACCTTGCGGCCAACAGATTTTAAGTCTGTCGTGTATGCCATTCCACCACTTGCCCGGTTACTCATTTTACAGGCGACGAGCGGATTCGAACCGCTGAATAGCTCTTTTGCAGAGAGCTGCCTTGCCACTTGGCTACGTCGCCAAATTTCAAATAATTTTATTAACTTCTTTCAGGATCGCCTCTACCCCTGCCAGACAGCCAAGGCCGGTATCGCCGCAAGCCAGTTTTCCTTTACGCGGACCAACAAATTGATAACCTAAGGCTTTCAATTTTATAATATTAGCCTGCGTGATCTTATTTACATACATATTCTCATTCATCGCCGGAGCGATTAAGACAGGCGCTTTGGAGGCACAGATCGTGCAGGTCAGCATATCGTCGCAGATACCGCCGGCGATCTTAGCGATAATATTGGCGGTAGCTGGAGCAACCAGGATTAAATCTGCTCTTTGGGCTAAAGCTACATGCTCGATTTCCCAGGCCTCGGGCGTTGCAAATAATCCGCAATAGACCTTGTTTCCGGAAAGACTTTCAAAAACAATAGGTTTAATCAATTCCTCGGATTCGCGGGTCTGGATTACTGTGACCGCACAACGCGAATCCTTCAACCTGCTTAGGAGCTCACAGGCTTTATAAATAGCGATGCTCGCAGTTACGCCTAAAATAATATTCTTTACTTTTACGGCCATAAATTACTCTTTAGATTTTAATTTTTTGCATTCTACCTTGCCCTGAGAAATCTCATGCAGCGCAATAGTAGAAGGCTTAGTGGATGCCTTATCCTCTGTAAGCTTGGGTTGGCCTTCGGCTATCTCTAATGCCCGCATCGCCGCACAATTCACCAGCTTATAAATTGAATTCTCGCTTCTATCCAGCATCTTTTCTCTTTCCACGTATCCCATCAGCTACACCTCGCTATTGTTTTAAAGCTCTAATCTTGTTTAATATAATACCGCCCAGCCTAGCCGTTGATCGGGTTAAATTGTTATTTTTTACAACGTAGTCGTACCTGCGGGAATTTTGCAATTCGGCTTGCGCCAAGCTCACCCGTTTATTTACTTCCTCCGGCTTGGTCCTGCAACAGCGGCCCTCAATCCTCTTGCGTAACTCTTTTAGCGACGGAGGGATAATAAATATCGTAACCGTATTTTTGGGGAAAAGCTTTTTTAGCTTAAGCGCCCCCCGGATATCCAGACAAAGGGCTAAATGCCTGCCGCTTTTTAGGTTCTCCTCAAGAAAATCCTTTTTAGTGCCGTAATAATAACCTAAATACCTGGTCCATTCAAGGATTTTTTTGGCTTTCTTTAAGCGCCGGAAAGCCTCGGGGCGGACAAAGAAATAATCTTCTCCCTGGCTCTCTCCTGACCTCTTGGGCCGGGTAGTTACAGATATAGATTTAGCCAGTTTATGGCGTAAGGATTTACGGGAAAGTACCTTTTTTAAGAGAGTGGTCTTTCCTGACCCCGACGGCCCCGAGATAATAAATAACAATCCTGGTCGTGCTTTCACTCTATATTCTGCGCCTGTTCGCGGATCTTCTCAATCAGGCTTTTCATTTTAAGAACCTTGGCCGAAACAGAGACATCAAAAGTCTTAGCGGCCATGGTATTGGCTTCCCGCTGCATCTCTTGAGCGATAAAATCCAATTCCTTGCCGATTACCCCGCCTTTAATCAGCCGGTTTTTAAAATTGCGGATGTGGAAAGAAAGCCTGTCCGCCTCTTCCGTCGTATCAGTGTCTTTCAGGAAATTCCCGCGTTCTTCATCCGTAGCAAGATTCTTAAGTTTTTTTTGAAGTGCGGCCTTAAGCCTAGACCTGATCGCCGCCAACTCAGCCCTTAACGCCTCCGCCTGTTTTTTTAAATAACCCTGCAAAGCCTCTCCTTCTTTGGAGCGGGTCTTGGCTAAATTACCAACAGCCATATTTAAGGCTGTCTTCAATTTTGGCCAAATATTTTCCGGGTTCGCCCTCTCTTCTTCCAGGGTTAATACCCCGGGCAAGAGTATCAGGGTATTCAAATCTAACCCTTCTTTTATTTTCAATTCTTTTCGCACGCAGCTTATCTTGTGGAGGTAATTTTTTAAGAGCGGCTTGTTGATGAAAACATCTCCTCCCCTGCCGCCTTTCATATTTAACGCACAGGTGACCCTCCCGCGCTTGACTTTAGCCTCAATCGCTTTCTTAATACGCTCTTCTATAGAGAGCGAACCTTCCGGCAAATGCAGCACTATCTCGAGAAACTTATGGTTCGTACTCCTCAATTCTACGGACACCCTGCCTAGGCCGGGAATAATTGTTTCATAACTACCGAAGCCGGTCATACTCTGGATCATTTCAAAAACCTCTCCTTTATTAAACCCAAGCCGTTCTGGTGCACTCCTTGCATACAACTTTCTTGTATGGATAGAGCTCCACGATTATCTCATCCGGCCCAAACCAAAGCTTAATCTCCCTTTGCGCTTCGCTCTCATCCGAGGAAACATGGATGACGTTTTCATACACCCCTGACGTGGTAATCCGGCCGTAAGAGCCGCGGATGGAAGTAGATTCTGCTTCTTCGGGATTAGTTGCGCCGGCAAGTTCCCGGCATTTTTTAATCGCGTCTTTCCCCCAGTAGACTAAAGCCAGAACCTTTTTACGATCATGCAGCTCGCCCTGGATATACTGAATAATATCATTAAAAAATGGCTTGTCTTTTAAATGCTTATAATGCTCTTCGGCTAATTCGCGCGGCACGCGTACGATCTTAGCGGCGACAATCTCAAGCTTAGTTTCAGAAAGCCGCGTCAAGATATTCCCGGTTAAAGATTTTTTAAGCCCGTCGGGCTTGATAAGAATTAAAACTGCCTGGTTCATTATTTTTTTCCTCCTCTGATAATACCGGCGATCCTCTCCAGATCCTCCTGGGAATAGAACTCGATCAATATATGGCCGCGTTTATTCCTCTTAGTTACCCTGACCTTAGTTGATAAAACATGCTGTAGCTCTTCTTCCAAGACCGCAACATAGGGTTCGCCTGCGGGGCCAGAAACCTTGCGCTTTAAGGCTTTGGGCCTGCGCGCCTTAAGCAAATTTTCCAACTCTCTTACTGAGAGACCCTTGGAAATTATCTCCTGAGTAAGCCTGCGCTGCAAATTCTCATCTTCTATTTCCAAAAGTGCCCGGCCGTGCGCAAAAGAGATGCGGCCTTTTTTTAACTCCTCCTGTATTTCGTGCGGGAGTTTAAGCAGGCGCAATGTATTAGCAATAGTGGAGCGCGCCGTACCCAATGCTTCGCTGATTTTTTCCTGGGTCACTTGAAACTTATCCATCAAATGCTGGTAAGCGTGTGCTTCTTCAATAGGATTTAAATCTTCCCGCTGGATATTTTCTATCAAGGCGTATTCCAAGGAGTCCCGGTCATCCACCTCTTTTATAATAATCGGTATCTCTTTGAGCCCCAATAAGTTACACGCACGCAACCTTCTCTCTCCGGCTATTAATTCATAATAATCCCCCTTACTCCTGACCAAAAGCGGCTGGATTACCCCCTTCTCTTTTATGGATTGGGCCAGTTCTGTAATATGCTGCTGATCAAATTCCTCGCGCGGCTGAAAAGGATTAGGCTTAATCTGAACAGGTTGGACATAATGAATTTCGTTTTTAACGCTGGCTCCTTTTTCCGGAATCAAAGCGCTGATACCTTTGCCTAAAGCTCTTCTTTCCATCAAGGCTCTCCTTCTGCTTTAACTGGGCTGGGTTCTAAGGGTAATCCTAAAATTTCCCGGCATAATTCCTGATATTTTTGTGCTCCTAAAGAAACTTTATCGTAGAGAAAAATCGGCTTGCCAAAACTCGGAGCTTCAGTCAGGCGGATATTGCGCGGAATTACCGTATTGTAAACTTTATCTTTGAAATGATTCCTTACCTCCTGAATTACCTCTTTAGTCAAATTGGTCCTAAAATCCGCCATGGTCAGCAGCACGCCTTCAATAGCCAGATGTGGGTTAATATTCTCTTTGACCAGCCTGATGGTATTGTGCAACTGGGTTAATCCTTCCAGGGCATAATATTCGCATTGCACCGGGATAAGCACTGAATCCGCAGCACATAAGCCGTTAATCGTCAATAGGCCTAGCGACGGCGGGGAATCAATGATGATAAAATCAAATTCATTTTTTATTTTTTCTAACGCTCTCTTCAGGCGGTATTCCCTGCCCAGAGAACCGACAAGCTCTACTTCTGCGCCAGTTAAATCTAAATTGGAAGGAGCGATTAAAAGATTATTTACGGCGCTGGCTTGCAGAATATCTTGGATGTCTAATTCTTCCAACAGAACATGGTAGGTGCTTTTAACAACATTATGGTTATTAATGCCGCTGCCGCTAGTAGCATTTGCCTGAGGGTCTAAATCTATCAACATAACTTTCTTACCGGCAACAGCAAGAAATACAGCAATGTTGATAGCGGAAGTGGTTTTTCCTGTACCACCCTTCTGGTTACAAACTGTAATTACCTTACCCATTGTAATTTATAGAGTTAGAATATGTTCCACGCGGAAACATTCAGTTCGGACATTTATTTTCAATATTTATTATCTTAAATTTAGGGAGAATGTCAAGCATTATTTATCTTTAATTACGCTTACGCGTACTTTAGCTAATTTGGCTCCTGGCATACCAAAAAGCCCTTTAGCTTCTTCAGCAAGAATCTCCACCTTGACTTTGCTGCGGGGTAATTGCAATTGTTGCAGCGCTTTTTTAATGGCCTCCTGAACAGTCTTACCTTCTATTTCAATACTTTTTTGAGCAGTCATTTTGATCTATGCATTTGCAATTGGAATCCCAACATAAGCATGCTATTCACTAACCAATATAAAACTAAGCCCGAGGGCATACGGTAAAAAATAAACCCAAACATAACAGGCATAACAATCAACATGATCTTCTGTTGTTCTGCCGAAGCTCCGCTGGCAGCAGCTGAAGAGATCTTTTGTTGGAAGAACATGCCCAGCGCCATTATTATAGGCAGGATGTTAAATTCATTACCTATTACTGGTAATGCTACGGGCAAAGTAAAGAGCTTATCTGGTGCGGATAAATCTTTGATCCAAAGAAACTTTGCTCCTTTTAAGACTGCAGAACGCATCAGGGCATTATAAAGCGCGAAAAATATGGGCATTTGCAAGATTAAGGGTAAACATCCTCCAAAAGGGTTAACCTTATGCATACGATATAGTTCCATAATTTCCTTATTCATCTTCTGGGGATTGTCTTTATACTGCTTGCGCAGGGCTTCTACTTTGGGCTGAATAGCCTGCATCTCCTTCATAGAACGCATTTGTTTTAAGGATAGTGGATAAAGAATCAGATAGACTAATATGCTCAGGGCAATAATCGCCCAACCCCAATTATGAAATATCTTATGCAAAAAATCTAGCGTTTGTAAAAGTATCTGCGCGATAAAATCAAATGTCCCGAAATAGATGATTCCTGACCAAGTAGGATTTATTGGATTTAGTATTTTTAAATCCTGTGGACCTAGATAGATACGCAATAAATGTCCAATCTGAGCACCAGGTTGCAGTACTACACTTTCAGTTTGGAAACCAACTTCAGACTCTGTATTGCTCAATTTTTTTATGAAAGCATTATAAGAAGTTGTATCTGGCTCAACAATCAAACAAAAATAGCGATCTCTTAATCCCAGGATTTTAGTTTTTTCTCCGCGGTAATCTTTTCCCGGAGCTAAATGCAGGGCTTTTTCCGAATTTACCAGATAGATATCCTGATAGCGGGATTGCTCGTTATGACTGGATAAATCTAACCTACCGAGAATCAATGGCCAGCTAAGAGTAAGGGGGGAGTGCGTAATATTTTGAATTTTGATTTGTAACTCTATGGTATAGTTAGATTTAGAGAAAAGGAACTTTTTGGTAACTTTCTTAACAGCATCCTGGCCAACAAAAGTAATCTCATGCGGACCACTGCTGGTTTTAACAAATTTCAAAGTGCCTTCATCGCTTAACAAGCCGAATTTAAGCGGGAAAGTATGCTGCGTATTGGCCCATTTAAATATAACCTTATTGATAGCTGCATGTTGTTCATCAAAAAATATTTCAGTATTATTCTGAATAAAAAGCAACGGCGGGCGAGTAGGATCTGCTGCCGGAACAGCCTGGTTAATGGTAGTCTCCTGGCTGGGCCGCGGTTCTTCCCGGCTTGTTTTTATTACTGTAACTTGTTGACTATCAACTGGTTGCGTCTTAGAATTGAAGGCTGACCAGCTTAACAAAACTAATAAAGATAAGCCGATTGCTAATAACAAACGTTTTTCCATAATTACTCCAGTGGATGATATCCGAATTTTCCCGAAAAAGGATGGCAAGCTAAGAGCCTCTTAGCCCCCTTAAAAAACCCTATCCAAAATCCATACTTTACAATCGCTTGCCGCATGTATTCTGAACATGTAGGATGAAAACGGCAGGAGACGGGTAAGCAGCCCCTTAAATACAGTTGATATACTTTAATCAAACTTAAAGATACCCGGCTTAACATTAAATAGTGAGCCTTTTTCTGCCTTTTCTTCTCCGGCGGGCCAGGAGCCTGCGCCCCCCGCGGGTAGCCATTTTACTCCGGAACCCATGTCGCTTTTTTCCAACAATATTAGTTGGAGTTTTTAGATTTTTTTTCATTTTATTACTCCCTGCCTGCCGGCCGGCAGGCTTTATCTGGTCATTGTAAGAATGGTTTTTAATTATAACATAAAAGAATACCCCGTCAACCGCTAATTTCATCCTGTAGCTATTTTACGGCCGGCTACTCACGGGTTATCCACAATTCCGTCGATAAAAACCCGCGCCGGCTTTTCGGATTGCAAAAGGGCGACTGGATTTTATTTAAAGTTGGGCCTGGACCAAACGATGTTTTTTGCTGGCGGGCTTATTTTTATTGACGTCTCCAAAAATTATTGTATAATAATTGGCGTTTAACTTTTTTACTTGCAAGTTCTTGGGCTTCTGTTATAATTATGGAGCAAAGCGGGCTGGCAGAATTAAATGTTACCGCGACTAGGCGGAGAGTCTTCTAAGACAATAGCCCGGGCCTATCCTAAAAAAAAGAAAAACGGCTTTCCACAGAGTTATTCAAGTTGTGTATAAACTGTTAATAATAAATGGCTGACCTAATCCCCATATGGCGCGAGGCACAAAAACAGATCAAGGAGCGCCTCGGCGCAACTATATTCGAAACCTGGATTTTACCCCTTAAGATAAAAGCGCAAAACCAGGAGACTATACTTCTGGAGGCGCCGGATACTTTTTTCAGAGATTGGGTGCAGAAGAATTACAGTGCTATTCTAGAAGATTCTTTCCATTCATTGGGCCTAACCGGAGTAAGGGTGGAATTAATTGCTGGCCCTGGCCTGAGCGCAACCGGAGACAGGCAAGCACCGGCTAAAAGCCCAGTAAACCTGCCGCGGAGCAGCCAACCCATTCTGAACCTGAACAGCCGTTATACCTTTGAGAATTTTATCATCGGGCCATCCAACCGGCACGCCCACGCATATTCTCTGGCAGTAGCCAATGCCTTAGCTAAAACTTACAACCCTTTGTTTATTTACGGTGGGGTAGGGCTAGGCAAGACTCATCTTATCCAGGCTATCTGCCATCAGATAATAGATAATTTTGCAAAGGACATTAAGATAGCCTATTTACCCTCAGAGCAATTCACCAACGAACTGATTAATGCCATACAGCACCATTCTACAGCGGCTTTCCGGCAAAAATACAGGAATGCCGATGTACTGGTGATTGACGATGTGCATTTTTTCGGGGGCAAGGACTCTACCCAGGAAGAATTTTTTAATACCTTTAACGCTTTATACGATGCCCACAAACAGATCATTCTTTCTTCGGATAGACCGCCCAAGGAAATCGCCGATTTACAAGATCGACTGGTATCCCGCTTTGGCTGGGGCTTGACCACAGACATTCAACCGCCGGACCTGGAAACGCGGGTAGCTATATTAAAGAAAAAAATAGAGCGGGAGCCGGTCTCTGTTCCCGACGAAGTTATATTTTTTATCGCCCAGTTGATTAAAACCAATATCCGGGAGCTAGAGGGAGCCCTTATTAGAACTATGGCTTATTCCCTGATGGAAGAAAGGCCTATCACCCTGGATTTAACTAAAGAGGTATTAAAAGACCTGTTGCGGGAACCGAAAAAATTAATTACCGTGGATTTTATACAACGCTGTGTCGCCGAAGAATTTGGTATTGCCTTGGGGGAGTTAAAAACAAAACGGCGGAACAAAACCGTTGTTTTACCGCGGCAGATTGCCATGTATTTAAGCAGGGAGTTAACGGATTTATCTTTACCGGAGATAGGCCAGTTTTTTGGGGGCAAAGACCACACTACCGTTTTGCACTCTTTTAATAAAATCAAGGAGGGAGTAACAAATAATACAACCCTGCAGGAAAAGGTAGAAAGGATAATTCAGACCATTAAACAGTAAATGCAGGGGTTATACAGAGATTGTTTTTACTTGAACACAAGAAACAGTAAGGGGTTGCGGAGGTTTTCCACAAAAAAGAAGAGTTATATTACTTTTACTTTTTAATAAAATAATATAATATTATATAGTGAGGAGAAAAAATGAAATTTAAGGTGGAAAAAGATATTTTATTGAGTGGTATTCAAACTGTTCAGAATGTTATAACCGCTAAAGCCACGTTACCTATATTATCCAATATTTTAATTGAAACCCAGCAAAACAATCTGCGCTTGACGGCTACGGATTTGGATATCGGGATAAGCTGTGTAATACCTGTGGATATCCAGGAGCAGGGGGCGATTACCTTACCCGCTAAGAGGTTTAGCGATATTATTAAGGAGTTACCAGCGCATGTTGTTAGTATAACCACTAAAAAAAATAACCAGGTGAATATTGAAACAGAATTATGCCAGTTTAAAATTATGGGGTTGGCGCGCGAGGAGTTTCCTAAGTTGCCGGAGTTTAAGGATAGGGAGGTTCTTAAAATAGACCAGTCTTTGTTAAGGCAGGTGTTAGGTTTAACTGCTTTCGCTGTATCTGTTGATGAAACCCGTTATGTGCTAAACGGCATACTTTTTAAAATCAACAAAAACACCTTGACTTTGGTGGCTACGGACGGCAAAAGATTGGCTATTGCCGAGAAAAAATTAAATTATACCCCGGAAAAAGATTTGAGTATTATTATTCCTATTAAAACAGTGCACGAATTAAACCGTAATTTAAAAGAAGAGGGTGAATTGTCTTTGGTGTTAGGGAGTAATCAGGTTTTGTTTGATTTAGGGGGGGTTGTTGTTATTTCGCGTTTAATTGAGGGGGAGTTTCCCGATTATAAACAAGTAATCCCGCCGGCCTGCGAGAATAAGGTGTGTTTGGGCAGGGAAGAATTTTTATTAGCGGTAAGAAGGGCGGCGTTATTATCTACGCCGGATTACCAAGCGGTAAAAATGGAGGTTTTTAAAAATAAACTGGTTGTTTCTAAGTCTACGCCGGATGTGGGTGAGTCGCGGGAAGAATTAGCTGTGGTTTATACGGGGAAAGAACTGGCCATAGGTTTTAACCCCGGGTATTTAATGGATGTTTTAAAAAACCTCCACGCGGATACCGTAGAGCTGGAGTTAACTGATAGTGAGAAGCCCGGGGTTATTCGGATTAGTGGTTATGTTTATATTGTTCTGCCTATGCGCTTGAGTTAGGCATGGAGAAGATCAAGGATACACTGCAAAGCGTAATGCAGGATTTAGTCGGGCAGAAAGGTAGGGCTCCCGGCGAGGATCCGGAGGGTTGGTTAAGAAAAGTCTTGACAAAAAGGGAGTTGGGGCATATAAAGCTTCAATATTTTAGAAAAGGAATTTTAGGTATCCTGGTAGATTCATCGGTTTGGTTGTACAGTCTTAATTTAAAAAAAGAAGACCTGTTGCGTAAGTTAAAAAAGTGCTCAGGTCAAATCCAGGAGATTCGTTTGACGATCGGAGAAATAAGGTGAAGAAGGCAAAAACAAGGGTGAAAAAGGACGCGGCGGGAGAATCACCGGTTAAGGCGGTAGATAGGCCCAAAACTTATGATGCTACCAGTATCCAGGTTTTAGAAGGGATAGAAGCAGTTAGGCGCAGGCCGGCAATGTATATCGGAGATACGTCGGTGCGCGGGCTGCACCATCTGGTTTATGAAGTAGTGGATAACAGTGTGGATGAAGCTTTGGGCGGTTTCTGCGATTCCATTCTTACGGTAATTCATAATGATAACAGTGTTACGGTCGCGGATAACGGTCGCGGCATTCCGGTAGACATGCACAAAACCGAAAAGAAGCCTGCAGTGGAAGTTGCCCTGACCACCCTGCATGCCGGAGGTAAGTTTGACCACCGCTCCTATAAGGTATCCGGAGGTTTGCATGGGGTGGGGGTCAGTTGCGTCAATGCCTTGTCTGATTGGCTGGAGGTGGAAGTAAAAAGGGACGGTAAAATTTACCACCAGCGCTATGAGCGCGGCAAGACCGTTTCTAAATTAACAGTAATCGGTAAGAGTGCCAGCACCGGCACCAAGATTACCTTTAGGCCGGATAAAACCATCTTTACTAAAAACGAATATTCCTATGATATATTATCCCAGCGCTTAAGAGAGCTGGCTTTTTTAAATAAAGGTTTAAAGATAAAATTAGAAGACGAGCGTACAGAGAAGGAGGCGGTTTTTGAATTTGCCGGGGGGATTGTTTCTTTTGTGGAGTATTTAAATAAAAATAAAAATCCGCTGCACAATAAAGTAGTTTATTTTGAAAAATTGCAGGACGGTATTAATTTGGAGGTAGCCCTGCAATATAACGACGGCTATGCCGAGACCCTCTTCTCTTTCGCCAACAATATTAATACTATTGAAGGAGGTACGCATCTCTCCGGGTTTAAATCCGCACTTACCCGCGCGATTAACCAATACGCCAAGACCAAAAATTTAATCAAGGATGAAATCGGGATTACCGGTGAAGATGCGCGTGAAGGCTTAACTGCGGTAGTCAGTGTGAAGGTTCCCAATCCCCAATTTGAAGGCCAGACTAAGACAAAATTGGGGAATTCCGAAGTGGAGGGCCTGGTGGCTTCAACCAGTCTGGATGCCCTCAGCGCCTATTTTGAAGAAAATCCTTCCGTCGCCAATAAGATTATTGATAAGGTTATTGTTGCCTCGCGTGCCCGGGAAGCTGCGCGTAAGGCCAGGGAGTTAACCCGCAGAAAAGGCGCACTAGAGGGAGCAGGTTTACCCGGCAAGTTAGCAGATTGTTCGGAGCGTGACGCAGCCCTATGCGAATTATATATTGTGGAGGGCGATTCTGCCGGCGGCTCAGCCAAGCAGGGCCGGGATAGGAGGTTCCAGGCGATCCTTCCGATTAAAGGGAAGATTTTAAATGTGGAAAAATCCCGCTTAGATAAAATTTTATCCAACGAGGAAATTCGCACGATTATTACCGCGCTGGGGACAGGTATTGGCGAAGAGTTTGATGTGGCTAAGTTGCGTTATCACAAGTTAGTGCTGATGGCTGATGCGGATGTTGATGGCTCGCATATCAGGACATTATTACTTACGCTTTTATACCGCCAGATGCCCAAGCTGATCGAAGATGGTTATGTCTATATCGCCCAACCACCCCTCTACAAAATAAAAAGGGGACAGCGCGAAGAGTATATTCAAACCGAGCAGCAAATGGATGCCTTGCTTTTAGATCTAGGCCGGGAAGGGCATAAACTTATTTATGTAAAAGAAAAAAAAGAATTTACCGATAGCCAATTTAAGGATCTTTTAGGGTTATTGGTGGAGTTAGAGAAAATAGGCAGAAATTTAGACAAAAAGGGAGTAATAATAGCACAATATCTCACTTTTAGACATTCAAAGACCAAAAAAATGCCTATTTATAGGGTAAAAGTGGAGGGCAAAGAATATTTTCTCTATTCCGATAAAGAATTAGCCAGTTTGACGGGTAAAGAAGAGAAGGCTGGCGAGTTAGATGTGTTGGAACTCTTTGAAGCCCAAGAGATTGAGCAAATTGTGGGTAAAATAGAAAAATTGGGTCTGGATGTCTCTACTTATAGCCCGGTAACCTTGGCGCAAAAAGATACTACTGCCAAAGAAATAGTCAAAAAAGCCAAACCGCTCTACCGGATCAACAACGCCAAAGACCAGAAAGATTTGGCGAGTTTAAGGGCTGTGCTTGGCTATATTAAAGAAACGGCTACTAAAGGTATGCACATCCAGAGGTATAAAGGCTTAGGTGAAATGAACCCTCAGCAACTTTGGGATACGACTATGGATCCGGAAAAGCGTACGATGTTAAAAGTCACCCTGGAAGATGCGGTTGAGACGGACAAGATGTTTACGGTGTTAATGGGGGATGCTGTCGAGCCCCGCCGCGAATTTATTGAGAATTATGCCCACCAGGTCAAGAACCTGGATATCTAACCCATGTATACGCGCAACGAAAAAATTATATCGGTCTATATCGAGGAAGAAGTCAAGGACGCTTATTTGAATTACGCGATGAGTGTTATCGTAGGCCGCGCCCTGCCGGATGTCCGCGATGGTTTAAAGCCGGTGCATAGAAGGATACTTTATGCGATGCGGGAGCTTAACCTTGACCATTCTAAGCCCTACAAAAAGTGCGCGCGTATCGTCGGTGAAGTTTTAGGTAAGTATCATCCGCACGGAGACGCGGCGGTTTATGACACTCTGGTAAGGATGGCTCAGGATTTTTCTTTGCGTTATCCGCTGGTAGATGGGCAGGGTAACTTTGGCTCTGTGGATGGAGATGCCGCAGCTGCTATGCGTTATACCGAAGCGCGGCTGGCCGCTATTTCCGATGATATGCTTGGTGATATTGATAAAGATACGGTTAACTTTGGTCCGAACTTTGACTCCTCATTGAAAGAGCCGCTCTTAGTGCCGGCTTGCCTTCCTAACCTTTTAGTTAACGGCTCAAGCGGTATTGCCGTAGGCATGGCGACGAATATTCCGCCGCATAATTTAAGCGAAGTCGCGAATGCGATTATGTATCTTTTGGATAATCCGCAAGCCGAGATCAAAGATCTGATGCGTTATGTTCAGGGACCGGATTTTCCGACGGGTGGCATAATCTGTGGTAAGACCGGAATCAAGGATGCCTATACTACCGGAAGGGGTAAGCTTATTGTGCGCGCCCGAGCCACCGTAGAGCACCAAAAGAACGGCAAGGATTTAATCGTCATTACGGAGATCCCCTATCAGATACAGAAAGCCGGCCTTATTGAAGCCATCGCGGGACTGGTTGACGACAAAAAAATAGAAGGCATATCCGATATCCGCGATGAATCGGATAAAGATGGCTTGCGGATTGTAGTTGAGCTTAAGCGCGATAGCGAACCGCAGATTATTTTAAACCAGCTTTTTAAACACACGCAGCTGGAAACTACCTTTGGCATAATAATGCTGGCTTTGGTAGAAAATCGGCCGAGGGTCTTAAATTTAAAACAGGTTCTGGACTGTTACATTGAACACCGTAAAGTAATTATCCGGCGCCGGACCCAATTTGAACTGGATAAGGCGTTAAAGAGGGCGCATATTTTAGAAGGCCTCAAGATCGCGCTTAAGTTTATTGACCGGATTATTAAAGTTATCAAGACCTCCAAAAGCGTTGAGGCGGCCAAGGCAAATTTAATGAAAGAGTTTGAGCTTTCCGAAATTCAATCTCAGGCCATCCTAGAGATGCAGTTGCAGCGGTTGACCGCGCTTGAGCGGGATAAGTTAGATGCCGAATACGCCGAGCTGTTAAAGAAAATCGAATTGTGTAAGGCTATCCTGGCTTCGGAGAAAAAGATCGCAGGGATTATTAAAAGCGAGTTAGAAGATTTAAAGAATAAATACGGGGATGAGCGCCGCACGGATATCGTCGGTGAAGTAGAGGAGCTGGAAGTGGAGGATTTAATTGCCGAAGAAGATGTCGTAGTGACCATCAGCCATGGAGGGTATATCAAGCGGCTTCCCATAGGTTCATACCGTAAACAAAAACGCGGGGGAAAAGGCGCTACCGGGGCCGAAGTTAAAGAAGAAGATTTTATTGAGCACCTCTTTGTCGCCTCAACCAAGGACTATCTTTTGATTTTTACCGACAAAGGGCAGGTGCATTGGTTGAAGGTTTATGAAATTCCGCAGGCCAGCCGCATATCCAAAGGTAAGGCTATTGTAAATTTGGTGGAAATGGCCGCAGGCTCTAAAATAAGCTCAACTATACCGGTTCAAGAATTTACCGGGGATAAATATTTGGTTATGGTCACTAAGCTCGGCTCAATTAAAAAGACTAAACTTGAGGCGTACGGCAACCCCAGGAAGGCTGGAATAATCGGGATTACCCTGGATAAAGATGATGCGCTGATCGGCGTAGAAATGACCGACGGCAGCAAAGAGTTATTGATTGGTACGCGCCAGGGCAAGGCGATCAGGTTCCCCGAAACAAAAGTGCGCGATATGGGTAGGGGGGCGCGAGGGGTTAAGGCCATATCTTTAGCTAAAAAAGATACGGTCATTGATTTAGTGATACCTCAAAAAGGCGCCGGGATACTAACTGTTACCGCATTAGGTTTTGCCAAGCGGACAACGGTTGACGAATACAGGCTTACTTCGCGCGGGGGCAAGGGGGTTATCAATATCAGAGTTACCGACAAAAACGGCGAAGCAGTAACCCTGAAAACCGTCAATGATAAAGACGAGTTAATGGTTATTACCCAAAACGGCATATTCCTGCGCTGCGCGATAAAAGATATTCGGGAGACCGGCAGGTCTGCCCAGGGAGTGCGCCTGATACAATTACAAGATAAAGACCGGGTTTCCTGCGTTGCGCCGGTCATTGCTGAAGAGGAAGAATAAATTTTAAGACCCCGTCGTCTAGCCTGGTCCAGGACAAGAGCTTTTCAAGCTCTCGACACGGGTTCAAATCCCGTCGGGGTCATTTAATTATTATGTGCGGAATAGTCGGATATATCGGAGATAGACAAGCGCAGCCTATCTTGTTAAGAGGACTAAAGCGCCTGGAATACCGCGGTTATGACTCAAGCGGCATAGCCGTAATCCTGCCTCAGAAAAACAGTATATCCGTAAAAAAATCTCCAGGAAAAATAAATGCGTTGGAAAGGCTACTTAAGAATAAACCACTCTCTGGTTTTGCCGGCATAGCGCATACCCGTTGGGCAACGCATGGCGCTCCGACGCAAGCCAATGCCCACCCCCATCTAGATTGCCAAGGTGAAATTGCCCTGGTGCATAACGGGATCATCGAGAATTTTGAGGTCCTTAAGGCCCAGTTGATTAAAGAAGGGCATACTTTCCGCAGCCAGACCGATACCGAAGTGATCGTACATTTAATAGAAAAATTTTATAAGAATATTCCGCTTGAGAAAGCAGTATGCTCTGCGCTGAAGATGTTAGTTGGCTCTTTTGCTATTGGGGTTATTTCTTCCCGGGAGCCTGCTAAATTGGTTGGAGCCCGCTCAGGAAGCCCTTTGATTTTAGGGTTAGGCAAAAATGAGAATTTTATCGCTTCGGATGCCCCGGCGGTCTTAGCATCAACCAAAGATATAGTTTTTTTAGATGAAAATGAGGTAGCCATTTTGACTAAAAATAATTTCAGGGTGACGGATCTTAATGGCAAGGCAATCCTTAAAAAATCCGTACGCATCAATTGGGATATTGCCAAGGTGCAAAAGAGCGGCTTTGAGCATTTTATGCTCAAGGAAATAAACGAACAGCCGCAAATTTTAGAAAATTTAATGCATTCCAGGGTAGACCGGAAGACCAATAGGATAACTTTTGAAGAGCAGGATATCCCCGAGGGTAAACTAAAAAATATTAAGAATATTTTTATCGTTGCCTGCGGGACAGCTTATCATGCCGGCCTGGCGGGCAAGTATATTTTAGAATCCGTCTGCACAATCCCGACGCAGATAGATGTTTCCAGTGAATTCAGATACCGCGACCTTTTAATCGGACCGGATACCTTGGTTATGGCTATCAGTCAGTCAGGAGAGACAGCAGATACCCTGGCCGGAGTAAGAGAAGCGAAGAAGCGCGGCTCAAGCGTACTTTCTATTTGCAATGTTTTGGGCTCGACCCTAACTCGCGAATCGGACGGCATCATTTATACGCATGCCGGTCCTGAAATCGGGGTCGCTTCTACCAAGGCCTATACCGCCCAGCTACTCGCCCTTTATTTATTTGCTTTTTATCTTGCCAGAATAAAAAATATTCTGCCGCCGGCTAAGGTTCGTAAGTATCTGTTGGATTTACGCAGGATTCCTAAGCAGCAGGAGTTAATTCTCAAGGAACAAAATAATATTGCGCGCCTTAGCCGTAAACATTCACACCTCGGGTCATTTTTATATTTGGGCAGGGGTATCAATTATCCTTCGGCCTTGGAAGGAGCGCTTAAACTGAAGGAGGTTTCCTATATCCCCGCGGAAGGTTATGCTGCAGGAGAGATGAAGCATGGGCCGATTGCTTTAATTGACGAGTACCGCGCCGTAGTTTGTATCGCTCCCACCTCCAAAGTTTATGAAAAGATGGTTTCCAATATTCAGGAGATCCGCTCCCGGCACGGCAAAATTATCGCTATTGCCAGTTGTGGCGACCAAGAAGTCAGCGAATTAACCCGGGAAGTTATTTATATTCCTCAGGTAGATGAGTTATTTTCTCCTCTTTTAGTGGCGCTGCCTTTACAGTTAATCGCCTATCATATCGCTACCAAGCGCGGCTGCGATGTAGACCAGCCGCGCAATTTAGCCAAGTCCGTAACGGTTGAATAATGCTTTATATCGTTGCTACGCCAATAGGAAATTTAAAAGATATCGCCTTGCGCGCGCTAGAAGTATTAAGAAAGGTGGATTTGATTGCCTGCGAAGACACGCGGCATACGAAAATACTCCTTAACCATTACGCTATCCATAAACCTACTACCAGTTTTTACCAGCATAACCGGTTTACCAAGGCAGAATACCTGCTTGGTTTTTTAAAAGAGGGTAAGGATATCGCGCTTGTATCTGATGCCGGCACACCCGGCATACTGGATCCCGGGTACAACCTGATTAATTTAGCCATAAGAAATAATATTGCTATGACGCTTGTCCCCGGGCCAAGCGCGTTAATCAATGCGTTGGTGCTTTCCGGAAAGCCGGCGCATGAGTTTTATTTTACCGGGTTCTTGCCGCCCAAAAGAAAAGCCCGGCAGAATAAGCTGCGGGAATTATCCGGGCTCAAATGTACGGTTATTTGCTATGAATCCAGCCACAGAATTTTAGCTGCCCTGGAGGATATAGAAGAGATTTTTGGCACAAAGGAAATTGCGGTTGCCCGGGAATTAACCAAAAAGTTCGAAGAAATTACCCGCGCTGCGCCTGGGGCGATTCTGGAGAAAATCCGGGCAGCCCGGCCCCGCGGCGAATTTGTTATAGCTATCTAATTTAGCCTTGACAATAGGGTTCAATATGCTATAATTAAACCAATTGAAGATAACCTTTAAGCCTAAGCCCTTGAGAGGCTGGCAAGGTGGAGAGCAAAATGCAGCGGATAAATCCAGATAATCGTTACCCTTGGCATCAGCAGCCAGGGGATTTTTTTTGCCAAAAGCAGCAGTATAGGTAGACGATGAGAGAAAAAGCCAAGATATTGGATAAGGACGCCATTGCCAGGACTATCATACGTATTGCCCATGAGATAGTGGAAAGAAATAAGGGCATAGATAACCTCTGTCTGGTGGGGATCCGGAACCGCGGGGTTTATCTGGCTCAGCGCCTGGCCGCTTGTATTAAAAATATCGAAGGTCAAGATGTCCTGACCGGCTCCCTGGATATCACTTTATACCGTGACGATTTAGCTTTGGCGTCCGGCCAGCCGTTGGTACGCAAGACCGAAATAGATTTTGATATTAACGCAAAGAACCTGGTTTTGGTGGATGATGTTTTGTATACCGGCCGCACAGTCAGGGCAGCCTTGGATGCCCTGGTAGATTTTGGCCGGCCTAAATCCATACAGCTGGCAGTTTTGGTTGACCGCGGCCACCGCGAACTACCGGTAAGGGCTGATTACGCGGGCAAAAATATTCCTACCTCCAAAGATGAAACAGTAGAAGTGCGCTTAGAAGAGACAGAAGGCAGGGACGAGGTTGTGATTATTGAAAAAGGCTAAAAATGAACTGGGCTAGGAAAGACCTTTTGGGGCTGGAAGAGTTAAGTAAGGAAGAATTAGGGTTAATCCTTGCAACCGCTGAATCCTTCAAAGAAGTTTCCACCCGTGAGATTAAGAAAGTGCCGGCGTTACGCGGGAAAACCGTAGTAAATTTATTTTACGAGCCTTCCACGCGCACGCGCGTATCCTTTGAGGTGGCGGCCAAGAGGCTTTCCGCCGACGTGATTAATATTGCCACGGAAACCTCCAGCGTCAAGAAAGGCGAAACCCTGATTGATACCGGCAGGAACATTGAGGCCCTGAAGGCAGACATTATTGTTATGCGCCATAATTTTAGCGGCGCAGCAGTTATGCTTAGCCGTCACGTGAGCCTAAGCGTGGTCAACGCCGGAGACGGCTGGCACGAACATCCTACTCAGGCGCTCCTGGATATTTTTACCCTTAAGGAAAAATTGGGCAGGATCGAGGGCTTAAATGTAAGCATAGTCGGCGATATCGCGCATTCGCGCGTAGCCCGTTCCAATATCTGGGGGTTGACTAAATTAGGCGCCCGGGTAACCGTGTGCGCGCCTAAACTGCTTATCCCGCCGGCTATAGAAGAAATGGGCGTCAACGTGACCCAGGATATAGATGAAGCGTTAAAAAACGCGGATGCCGTGAATGTTTTAAGGATGCAGTTTGAGCGTGACGGAGAAACAGCTTTCCCTAAACAACTGGAATATTTTAAAGAGTTCGGCATCACTATGGAGAGGCTCAAGAAGGCTAAAAAGGATATTATCGTTATGCACCCTGGACCGATCAACCGGGGGATTGAGATGTCCAGCGCCGTGGCTGATGGGGCGCATTCGGTGATATTAGAGCAGGTTACTAACGGCATTGCGGTAAGAATGGCGGTATTATTTTTAGTGGCGCAGGCCAATGAAAAAATAAAGAATGAAAATACTGATTAAGTCCGGAAGGGTAATTGATCCGGCCAATAAAATTGACGGCATAATGGATCTACTGGTGGAAGATAATAAGATATCCAAAATAGCCAGGAATATTAAGCCTGAGGCGGATAAAATAATTGCGGCAGAAAATAAAATGGTTCTGCCGGGACTGGTAGATATGCACGTGCATTTAAGAGAGCCGGGGAGGGAAGATAAAGAGACTGTTTGCAGCGGCACCCAAGCTGCCTTGCGCGGCGGAGTGACCAGTCTTTTGGCTATGCCGAATACTACGCCGGCAGTAGATTCCGTTGGGCACCTGAAGATTTTACAAGAGGCGATTAAGAAAGGAAGCAGGGCCAATGTTTTTATCTGCGCCGCAATAACTCAGGATAGGTGCGGCCAGGAGATAAATGACCTCACTAGCCTGAAAAAAGAAGGGGTAGTCGCGATTTCCGACGACGGCGCTTCGGTAGACTCGGACGCAGTGATGTTAAAGGCGTTCCAGCGGGCCAAAGAAGAAAAACTTTTGGTGATTTGCCACTCTGAGGATAAAGAGCTTTCCCGCCAGGGGGTAGTAAACCTGGGGTTTACTTCTACGCGCTTGGGTCTGCGCGGTATATCGGCAGAGTCAGAATATAAGAGAGTCACGCGCGACATTACGCTGGCTAAAGAAACCGGCGCCCGTGTGCACATCGCCCATGTAAGCTGTCAGGAATCAGTGGAAATTATCAGCCGGGCTAAAAAGGGGGGAGTTAAGGTTACCTGTGAAACCGCGCCGCATTATTTTGCTTTTAATGAAGCAGCAGTGTTGGGGTATGATACAAATTTCAAAATGAACCCGCCATTACGCTCCAAAGAGGATATGCTGGCTATTCGTAAGGCCCTAGGCGATGGTACCATAGACGTCATTGCTTCAGACCATGCCCCGCATACGGAAAACGAAAAAGATATTGAGTTTGAGCGCGCAGAATGCGGGGTCGTCGGTTTAGAAACAGAGTTGGCGGCAAGCATAACAGAATTAGTCGGTAATAATTTATTCAGCTGGGAAGGGTTGGTTCGGGCCATGTCGTTAAATCCCAGCAGGATTTTAGGCATAAGTAAAGGGACGTTAAGCGCCGGAGCGGATGCGGATATTATTGTGGTTGACCCGGATAAGGCGTGGGTGGTACGCAAAGAAGACTTCTTATCCAAATCCCAAAACTCCCCCTTTCTCGGCCGCTCCCTTAAGGGTTATGTTGAATACACTTTTTGCCAAGGTAAGGTGCATAAATGGAATTCCTAGCCGATTTTCATATTCATTCTAAATACTCGCGGGCGACCAGCCGCAATATGGATATAAAGCATTTAAGCGAGTGGGCGAAGTTAAAGGGGATAACCTTGATGGGTACAGGTGATTTTACACACCATTTATGGCTGGAAGAATTAAAACATACCCTGGAAGATTGCGGCAATGGTTTATACCAACATAACGGAATAAATTTCATCCTTACCGCCGAAGTCAGTAGCATCTATTCTAAAAAAGGCAAGACCTACCGCGTGCATAATGTGATTATTGCCCCGTCGTTTAAGAGCGTGGACAAGATCAACGACCGGCTCAGCCGCCTGGGTAATTTAGCCAGTGACGGAAGGCCGATCCTCGGGCTAGATGCTGCGGAACTGGCGCGCATTGTTTTTGATATTGATGCCGACTGCATACTTATACCGGGGCATATCTGGACTCCCTGGTTTTCACTTTTCGGCTCGATGTCCGGATTTGATAAAATTGAGGATTGTTTTGAGGAGCAGACGCCCAGGATATTTGCGCTGGAAACCGGGCTTTCCAGCGATCCGGCGATGAATTGGCGCTTAAGCGCTTTGGATAGATTTACGCTCATTTCTAACAGCGATTCGCACTCTCCGCAAAAAATCGGCCGCGAGGCCAATGTATTTAACTGCGACCTGGATTATAAAACCATCCGCGAAGTTCTAAAAACCAAAGATAAAAGCAGATTTTTATATACCATAGAATTTTTCCCCGAAGAAGGAAAGTACCATTTTGACGGGCACCGGCTTTGCGCTACGCGCATGTCGCCGAAAGAAACCCGGGAGCATGACGGAAAGTGCCCTAAGTGCGGCAAGCCCGTTACTGTGGGTGTGGTTAACCGCGTTGAGAAGTTAGCTGACCGGCCGGAAGGCTTTAAGCCGGAGAATGCCGTACCTTTTAAGAATTTAATACCCCTGGATGAAATAATCGCGGATGCTAAGGGTATAGGCAAAACCAGCGTAGCGGTAGAAAGGGATTACCGCAGCTGCCTGGCTAAATTTGGCACAGAATTTGAGATTTTACTCCGCGCGCCAAAATCAGACCTGCTTAAAGGGTTGCCGCCTAAAGTTGCCGAAGGAGTGTTAAGGGTGCGCGAAGGCAAGGTCAATATCCAGGCTGGCTATGATGGAGAATATGGGATAATCTCCATCTTTGGGAATGAAGAACCTGGCCAGAAAAACGAGCAACAACTAAGTCTATTTTAATGCGCCTGTGGCCCAACGGATAGGGCGCCAGCCTCCGGAGCTGGATGTGCAGGTTCAATTCCCGCCAGGCGCAATAAAAACAACATACAGGGGGAAGAATGAAAAGAATTGTCAGCGTAATCGGCGGTAGGAATTGTACTGCTGAAGTGGAGAAGATAGCTAAAGAATTAGGTCAAAAACTCACTAAAGTGGCGGATATACTCGTTTCTGGGGGTCTAAGTGGAGTAATGGAGGCGGTTTGTTCGGGTTTTAAGACTGCTGGCGGCCTAACTATAGGCATTATACCAAGTTATAATAAAAAAGACGCTAATAAATTTGTGGATATCGTCATTCCCAGCGGATTAGGCTTAGCCAGAAACGTTTTGGTGGTTACGACTGCTGATGTAGTCGTTGCGCTGTCAGGTAGAGCCGGCACTCTCTCCGAAATAGCCTATTGTATCCAATTCGGTATACCGGTCATCAATTTAGGTTCCTGGGATATCCCCGGCACCATAAAATTAAATTCGGTGGATGAAGTTACGGCTAAGGTCGGAGAATTGCTCAATGGAAAAGATTAATCTAAAAACAAGCAGGCGCGTTGAGCTAATGGACATAACCGCAAAGGTGCAGCAGGCGGTGGATAAGTTAAAGGTTAATAACGGGGTATGTTTTGTATTTTGCCCGCACACCACAGCCGGCTTAGCCATTAATGAAAACGCCGACCCCTCGGTAAAGAGCGATATCATTAATACGCTGAATAAGCTTATCCCGCCGGATGCCGGGTATGCCCATAGCGAAGGGAATGCTGACAGCCACGTGAAGAGTTCTTTGTTCGGGCCGGCTTTAAGTATTTTTATAGAAAACGGCTCGCTTATGCTGGGCACCTGGCAGGCAGTATATTTTTGCGAGAGCGACGGGCCGCGGCCAAGAGAGGTCTGGCTTAAGGTTATTGAGGAGAAATAATGCCGGAACTGCCGGAAGTCGAAACGATCAAGCGCGATCTGGAAAAAGTGATTGTAGGCAAAAAAATTACCGGGGTCTGCGTGTATAACCCTAAAATTATCCGCGAGCCAGGGTTAGCCGCTTTTAAAAAAGGTCTGGCCGGCGCGGTGATTAAAAAGATATTACGCCGGGCCAAGGTTTTAATCTTAGAATTATCCAGCGGGGAATCCTTGGTGGCGCACCTTAAGATGACCGGGCAACTGGTTTATCCGGGAGGCGGTAAGAATAGCCGGGTCGCCTTCCATTTATCCGACGGTAAAATCCTGGATTTTAATGATCAGAGATTGTTCGCGGAATTACGGCTTCTGAAAGACTGGCGTTCTTTAAAATTCATTCAGGGACTCGGCCCCGAGCCGGCGGATTTGAATCTGCGGCAATTTAAAGAAATGTTGGATAGCAGGAAAACCGCAATCAAACCTTTATTAATGGACCAGGAATTTATCTCCGGTATAGGCAATATTTACGCTGCGGAGATTCTATTCCGGGCCAAAATTCACCCTGAACGCCGGGCAAGCAAGCTACGGGATAAAGAAAAGGAATTGCTCTTTAAGGCAATTAATGATATTTTGAATGCGGCGATTCTGCATGCGGGCTCATCCGTTGACGATTATGTGCGGGTATCCGGCGAAAAAGGCGGATACGTAAAATATCACAAGGTTTATGGCCGTCAGGGTAAATCCTGTTTAGTGTGCAAAACAACAATTAAGAAAATCAGCCAGGGGGGAAGAGGCACGCATTTTTGCCCCAGGTGCCAGAGGTAAAATATGAAAAAAAGAATCAAGATTAACGGAATTATAATGGTCTTAGCTTTTATCCTTGTCCTGTTTTTTCGGGAAATATTTTTCCGGCAGAATAATCCCGGGTGGCCGGAAAATTTTTTAAGAATAATCGGCCTAGCGGTCATATTGTTAGGCCAGCTTATCCGCGTTTCAGCCAGAGGCTATAAGGCTGAGCATTCTAAGAACAGCCAGGCTTTGATTGAGGGTGGGCCTTACCAGGTTGTACGTAACCCCATGTATCTGGGAATACTTTTAATCGGGCTGGGCGTTGTGCTTATACTGTTTAACTGGTGGGTAGTGCTTTTCTTTCTCTTGATTTTTTCCTCGCGTTACCTCCCGTTAATACTGAACGAAGAAAAAAAATTGCGGGGCATGTTCCCCGGTCTTTATGAGGCATATTGCCGCAGGGTTCCGCGCCTACTGCCTCGGTTCTCTGCTTTAATTAAGGTCAGCCCCAGGGAATACTTACCGGTTAAGCCCGCTTGGTTTAAAAAAGAGATTAACTCCATAATCCCGCTTTTAGTATTGATTTTATTATTTTTTCTCTGGAGAAGATGAAAAATTTTCAGCTGAAAGCAAAAATATTAGCCCAAACCAGAATAAAGGATAACTACTGGCGTTGTGAATTGAGCGCCCCCCAGATCGCTAAAAATGCCCTAGCCGGGCAATTTATCAATATCCGGGTAAACGACGGCCTTGATCCTCTTCTCAGGAGGCCACTCAGTATACATGGAGCCAGAGGATCAAAGATAAAGATTTTTTATAAAGTAGTGGGTAAGGCGACAGAAATCTTAGCGCAAAAAAAAGTTGGAGAAATGCTGGATATTCTTGGCCCCCTGGGCAGCGGCTTTACTTATCCGCAGCCCGCAGCCCGCCGCAGCCCGCCGCCAATTTTGGTAGCCGGCGGTATGGGCGTAGCCCCGCTAATTTTCCTCGCTGAAAAATTGAGGGGAGTCAAAACCACTGTTTTAATCGGGGCCAAGACAAAAGGCCAACTGCTCTGTGCCTGGGAATTTAAAAAGTCAGGTTGCGCCGTAAAAATAGCTACTGACGATGGCTCAAGCGGATTTAAAGGCAGGGTTAGCGACCTGCTTAAGAATTTGCTATCTGCCTCAGGCCCCAGTTCCCAGCCTATCTATGCTTGTGGCCCAAAACCCATGCTGAGAGCAGTTGCGGATATTGCTAATGTCTGCGGCATACCGGCGCAGTTATCTTTAGAAGAACATATGAGTTGTGGAATCGGGGCGTGCCTAGGTTGCGTAGTCAGAACCAAGGACGGATTAAAACGGGTTTGCAAAGAGGGCCCGGTATTTTTAGCCAAGGATTTAATCTGGTAAAAATGCAGACAAAATTTTCAGTAGAGATAGGAAAATTAAAATTAAATAATCCGGTGCTGGCAGCTTCCGGGACCTTTGGCTATGCCGAAGAATTTAAGGATTTTATGGACTTAAGGAAGCTTGGCGCGATTGTCACTAAAACTCTGACTTTAAAGCCGCGCCAGGGGAATCCAGCTCCGCGTACCTGTGAAACTCCGGCCGGGCTGCTTAATTCTATCGGCCTGGAGAATCCGGGTTTAGAAATTTTTATCCAGGATAAACTTCCTTTCTTAAAGAAAATAGGAATTCCGATTATTATGAGTATTGCTTCCGAAGAAGAATCCTTGGAATTTTTGGAATTAGTCAGCCGGATAAATCTGATCAAAGAGGTGGTGGCAGTGGAATTGAACATCTCCTGTCCGAATGTCCAGGGAAGAAGCAACCTGATTTCCCAAGATGCCGAATCTACCTATAAAATTGTTCAGGAAGTGCGTAAGATTACGGATAAGGTCCTTATTACAAAATTATCTCCTAACGTTACTTCTATCGGCGCTATTGCGGAGGCTGCTGAAAAGGCGGGGAGCGATGCAGTCGCTCTGATTAATACCTTAGGAGGGATGAGTATAGATGTCGAGCAAAGAAAACCTAAGGTTGCCGCCGGGATTGCGGGTTTAAGCGGTCCGGCCATCAGGCCGGTGGCCGTAAGAATGGTCTGGGAGGTTTTTAATAAGGTGAAGATCCCGATTATCGGAATGGGTGGTATAATGGATGTCTCAAGCGCACTGGAATTTATTATTGCCGGCGCGACCGCGGTAAGTATCGGGACAGCAAATTTTATCAATCCTAAAATAAGCGCAGAGATAGTATCCGGGTTAAAAGAATATTTGACCAGGAATAAAATAGCGGATATCCAAGACCTTACCGGGAGTTTAAAAATATGCAGTCAAAGATAATTTTAGCCTTAGATCTGGGTAGTCTGGGTGAGGCGCAATATTTTATCCATAAGCTCTATCCCAGGGTGAAGATATTTAAGGTAGGCCTGCAGCTTTATACTGCCGCCGGCCCGGAAATAATTCAAATAATTCATCAAAAAGGGGGAGAGGTTTTTTTAGATTTAAAATTTTTTGATATCCCCAATACTGTTGCTCAGGCAGTCCGGGAAGCAGTGCGCCAAAGGATAAAAATGCTCACCCTGCACATTTCAGGCGGCGAGGCAATGCTGAAGGCCGCGGTCAAAGCAGCTAAAAGTGAATCCGGAAGGCGTAAGGTAAAGAAACCGTTATTGCTTGGAGTGACAATTTTAACCAGCCAAAAGGCCCATCCGCGCCAAGTGCTGAAGCTGGCAAAAATAGGAATTAACTCCGGATTAGACGGGGTAGTTTGTTCAGCCCGGGAAGCCCGGGGTTTAAGAAGTAGAATCAAAAGAAAATTTTTAATAGTTACTCCGGGAATCAGGCCCAAAGGAGTAGAAAAGAACGACCAGAGGAGGACGGCCACGGTTAAGCAGGCTGTCCAGGCAGGGAGCAATTTTTTGGTTGTTGGCCGACCGATATTAGAAGCAAAGGACCCGCTTAGAGCGTTACAATCATTAGAATAGCCGGGAGGATGTAAATATGTTCAAGAAATTGGCAGCGTTTCTCTTTCTTATTGTATTATTGGTTAATATCTGCGGTTGCGTTGCTCTGGTAGCTGGCGGCGCTGCCGGCGGGGCCGGAACAGCGGTTTGGCTTTCGGGAAAATTAACGCAATATGTAAACGCTTCGCTGGAACAGGCAACCCAAGCTGCTAAAGATTCTCTTCCCTCCTTTGGCCTGAAGATAGTGATGAAAGAAGCTGCTTCCGGCCCCGCCGTGGCGCAAATTCGGAGCAGGGATGTCGGCGGAGAAAAAGTTTACATAGATATCCATAAGATTACCGGAACAAGGTCGCGCATTGAAGTGCGGGTTGGTACAATCATAAGCAACCGGCCAGCCGCGGATAGAATTTTAAAAAGTATTACTGACCGGCTATAGTTTTCCTTTCTTGCGCAATCTAGGTATTTAAGCTAAAATAGACAAGAGAACCTGGTCTAAGCGGGCGATTAGCTCAGCTGGTTAGAGCGTCTGACTTACATTCAGAAGGTCAGGGGTTCAAGTCCTCTATCGCCCACCATTAACGCCATGCAAGAAGCGGGTGTTTTTTTGAACACCCGCTTTCTTATTTCTATAATATCGCAGGTTAGGTTAAAACTTTTTTACTCAGCCTGCTTTAAATATACGGCTTGTCGACTTATTTCGGAGGTAGTATAATATAAAAATGGACCCCGGCAACAAGATTAATTTACTCTATGTGGTTACTAAGCTGGAATTAGGCGGCGCGCAAAAACAGCTATTAAGCCTTATCCGGGGAGTAAATAAAGAGAGGTTCAACTTATTTCTTTTTACAGGGCTCGAAGGTTTACTGGTTGAAGATGCCCTAGCTATCCCCCAGCTAAAAATACAACGTTGCCGTTTTCTTAAAAGGCCCATCCAGCCAGGACAAGACTTTTTGGCGTTAATTAATCTGTATTCTTTTATTAAAAAGAATAATATAGGGATAGTCCATACCCACAGTTCAAAGGCGGGGTTTTTAGGCAGGCTGGCGGCTAAACTGGCCGGGGCCAAGGTGATTATCCATACTGTGCACGGCTGGAGCTTTCATAAATATCAGCCGCTTCTTTTACGCAGGCTGTTTATTTTATTGGAGAGATTTGCCGCTTTATTTACAGATAAATTAGTTGTCGTGTCTTCTTTTGACCGGGCGCAGGGGTTAGAGAATCGTGTAGGCACCCAGTCTAAGTATTCTCTTATACCTTACGGCATTGATTACGCCGAATTTGACATTCAGGATTCATCCGTGCGCCGCGAACTAGGGTTAAATGACCGGGATTTAGTCGTCGGGATGGTCGCTTGCTTTAAGCCGCAAAAATGCCCCCAGGATTTTATAAAGTTAGCCGGTTTAGTCAACCGATATATGCCCGGAGTAAAATTCATCTTAGTCGGCGACGGTATTTTACGTAAGAGAATAGAGCGGTTGATTGCCGGATCGCATTTAGAAAAGAGGGTAATTTTAACCGGCTGGCGCAGGGATATCCAGAGAGTATTATCAGCTTTAGATGTTTTTGTCCTGACGTCTTTATGGGAAGGACTGCCCGTTACGGTATTAGAAGCAATGGCGGCAGCCAAAGCAGTGATAGCTACGGATACGGGAGGCGTAAGAGAAGCAGTGGATAACGGGAAAACAGGTTTTTTGATTCAACCTCATGACGTGGAAGGGCTGGCTAAAAAACTAGTCAGTTTATTCAGGGAAAATGAACTTAGCATAAAAATCGGCCGCTCTGCCCAGGAGTATCTAAAGTATAACTTTAAAGCTAATGATATGATAGACAATACGGAAGCACTTTACGCTAGCTTAACGCATCAGGCTAGCGGATGAATAGGCCCGCGGTTCTATTGTTTTTACGGATTTAACATTTAATGGTATAATAAATTAACCGATAGTCCTAACCAATATTGAGATGTTTATTAACTGTCTGGTAATATCTTTAGTCAGTTTTTTAACCGGTATTTTAGCCGTTATTCTATTTAAAAAACTGGCTTTAAAATCCGCTTTTCTTATTGGCAAGGGGATACCCCTAGTAGGCGGAATAAGCCTGGCCCTGGCTTTTGTTTGCGGGGTCCTGGCCGGTTGGTTTATCTTCAGGTTCCCCCCGAGACAAATAATAGGCATATTATTTTCTTCAATTACCATGCTGGGCTTCGGCTTATTTGACGATCGCCGGGAATTATCCATAATGACTAAATTCCTGGTTCAAATCATTGCTGCTTCAGTGCTTATTTTTTCCGGGGTTAGGACACAGATTGTCTATATAGGCGATTTAGCTAATATTGCCGTAACCTTGGTCTGGATTATTGGGATTACCAATGCTTTTAACCATCTGGATATAATGGATGGTTTGGCTGGCGGGGTAGCGGTTATCGCCAGTGTGGCATTTTTAACAGCCGCATTTTTTAATCAAGATGTTCCATCCCTGGTTCTGGCCTTGGCTCTCCTGGCAGCGATTTTAAGTTTTTTAGCCTACAACTTGCCTCCGGCTAAGATTTATATGGGCAATTCCGGAAGCCATTTCTTAGGGTTTGTTTTGTCCGCCGTAGCCCTCCTCATAAATTATGCGCCTATGGAGAGGAAAATCGCGCTGCTTTCTCCCTTGTTAATTTTAGGCCTGCCTATATTTGATACCGTTTTCCTCAGCATAGCGCGCTTAAAAAAGCATATCCTGCCTTTTAAAAAGAGCGATGATCATTTAGTACTGCTTTTGTTAAAATCAGGTTATTCCCGAAAGCAAGCTTTAGCGGGTATGTTTTTATTAACTTTAATCTTTTCTATTTCAGGAGTGGCCTTAACCAGAATCCCTAATTATGCGGGGATAATTCTCGTGGCAGTTATTATGTTGATGAGCATAGCCCTAATCATTAAAATTGGTAAATTCAGGGTCAACGGATAAGGAATGCCTAGCGTCAGCCTGGCGGTTTGATAATAAGCCTAGTATTGCCCACCAAATTAAGCTTACCTCGGGGAGAAAGAAGCTAAAGTCCATTAAGTTATGGATTAAAAAAACGCAAACCGAGCAGATTAATGCGGCAGTCTTTCTTCTGTCGGGCGATTCTTCCAGGGTTTTGAGGCTAAATCGCAGGATCAGTACAACCAGCCAAATAAACGCAGTTATCCCCAGTATCCCCGTTTCGGCCCATATTTGCAGGTAAGAGTTATGGCTATAACGGGAAAGGGCAAGATTAAAATTACCCAGACCTACGCCGCTTAAGGGCTGAGTGTTAATTATGGCCAGGGTATCCTGCCAGTAATTCAAGCGCATGGTTGTGGAGAATAACGGTTGGAGGTGCTGTTTCTGAACCTGCGCCCTTATTACAAAGACCAGAATAACGGTTATTAACAACCCAAAAAAGATAAGAATATCCCTTTTTTTAAATCGGTTCCACAGGTAGAAATATAATATTAAGGCTAGAGAAAGGCTTAAAAGAGCGCCGATAGATTTAGTCAGCAGGAGGGCAAAAAATAACGGCAGGGCGAGTAAGGCCTTGTGCTTAGAGATGAAGGTAAGAGGGATAAGCATAGCCAGATATCCGCCCAGCGTATTAGGGGTAATAAAGGGAAAGAAGGCCCGCCCTTGTCGGACATAATCCAGGACAAAAGGATTAGTTATGCCTTCTTTTATTACATAATTGTTTAAATGGCGGAACCCGAAGAAATATTGATGCATCGCCAAGAAACTAATCAAAATTCCAGCAATCATTATACTCAAGATGACCCGGCCCTGGTCCTGCCCAGACAAAGAGCCGCAAATAAGCAGGATTAAAATTCCGCCTATATATTTGTATAGCTCTTGTGCCCCGGCAGTATTATTATAATGGAATATTAAGGAAAGGAATAATGCCAGGCATAATAAGGTGATCGGCGAGGTTAACTTATTTGCTTTTAAAGATACGCCTTGAGTTATAATCCAGATAGCCGCAAAGATAAGCAACAGGCCAGAGTGGATGAAATTGGCGTAAGGTAAGGCCAGGGAGGAGACAAATGGCCGCAGAAAGATTAGGATGAGCAGGATTATTGTCATATACGGATTCTTATTCTATTCCAGGAAGTATATCTAGTCAAATGGAATATCGTGAAAATCCTTTACAGACTTTCAGAAATCTGGTATCATAAATTTCCACTTTTTGATGGATAGGATATTCCTGCAGCGCAATATGTGATGGTTGGGGCCCGTGGTGCAGCCTGGTTCAGCACGTCAGATTGTCGATCTGAAGATCGCGAGTTCAAATCTCGTCGGGCCCGCCAACAAAGAACTCCGTAAGACACTCTACGGAGTTTTAGTTTTCTTACCCGCATTTTGGTGGTATAATCATATCAGGAGGAAAAATGGCTACCATTGAGGATTTCAGGAAAATAGAATTAAAAGTCGCTCAAATTAAAGAGGTTAGTGAGCATCCCAACGCGGATAAGCTGCTGATTTTAACCCTGGATCTTGGGGAAAAGACCAAACAGGTGGTCGCCGGAATAAAGAGTTCATACACAAGAGAAGCGCTTTTGGGTAAGTATGTAGTGGTAGCGGATAACCTGGAGCCGGCAGTTCTGCGGGGAATTGAAAGCCAGGGTATGGTTTTGGCTGGTTCCGACGAATCCGGCGTAGTTATTATAAGCCCGGAGAGGCCGCTAAAATTAGGGAGTGTAGTTAAGTGATTAAGCAATTTGTCCCCGAAGAAGCCTGCCTGAAATGCCAGGGTTGCTGCAGGTTTAAAGAGATGGACTCGGCCTGGGTGCCTTGTCTCTTAGAAGAAGAGGTCCAGGATTTAATTGACAGGGATATACCTCCGGCCTATATCAATATGCAAAGGAAAATCCGGCCGGTTCCTAACCCCCGCGGTGAAGGCTTTTTCTGTGCTTTCTTTGAAAGCCAGGATAATAGATGCAGGATCTATAATCTGCGGCCTTTTGAGTGTCAACTCTATCCGTTCCTGATTAATCTGCGGCATAAAAAAGTTATCCTTACCGTAGATTTGAATTGTCCGTATATCAACGAAAAGATAAATACCCAAGAGTTCAAGGAGTATGCCGAATATTTAACCGTCTATCTTAATTCTCCTGAGCAGCTGGAGATTTTAAGGGATAATCCTCAGATCATCCAGGCCTATGAAGACGTACTGGATGTAGTGGAATTGCGTTTTCCCGATGCGCCTAAATAAACTTCAGCTCGGTGACAAGAAAATTTTCGACCAGTATTTAAATTTCAACAAACATGAATTATCCGTTTACGCCTTCCCGAATATTTATATCTGGAGAAAAACCTTTGCTATCCGCTGGACGGTTATAAAGAAAAACCTGTGCGTAATTTTTCAGGATAAGATCGGGGCGTTCGCATATCTTACGCCGCTAGGCCAAGAGAGGCGCCCGGATGCCGTGACGGAGGTATTTTATATCCTGGACAAACTGAATAAGAATCCGGAATTTTCCCATATAGAAAATATTGAAGAAAGGGATCTGGGGTTTTATAAGGATTTAGGTCTGGAGTGCCAATTTAAATCCTCTGATTATCTTTGCGCGCGCGGGGATCTAGCGGAGCTAAAAGGGAATAAATTCAAGTCTAAGCGCGCAAGTTGCAATTATTTTACCAGACATTACGATTTTAAATTTGAGAAGCTTTCTTTAAAAGATAAAAATGGTTGTTTCCGGCTTTATGATCTTTGGGTGCGGCAGCGCCAATCCGTTAATGCCGACCCTTTTTATCGAGGGATGTTGGGTGAAAGCCGGGTCTCCTTAAAAGAAGCCTTTGGCGGTTATCCAGGATTAGGTTTTCGGGGAGGCGTAGTAAAAATAAATAAAGAAATAAAAGGTTTCACTTTCGGGTTTGCCTTAAATCCGGATATTTTCTGCATATTATATGAAATAACGGATTTATCCATAAAAGGCCTGGCCCAATTTATCTTCCGCGCCTTTGCCGAAGAGCTGAAGAATTATAAATATGTCAATATTATGGACGACTCCGGTTTGGAAAATTTGAAAAAAGTCAAATTATCGTATCACCCGGAAAGACTAGTTCCGGCTTATATTGTTAGGAGAAAGACGGCTAATAGCTTTTAGCGGGCGGTGCGTCCCTGCGAAAAGCGTGCTCGATAGGACCCGCGTAAAGTTGTGGTATGATGAATAAAAATATAGATGAAATAGAATTTGTAATTTTTGACACTGAGACTACCGGCCTTGAGCCTGCCTCCGGGGATAGGATAGTTGAACTTGCCGCGTTAAGGTTCCGGGGAGTAAAGAGGATATCCGAGTTTCAAACTCTGGTCAACTCCGGCCAGGCGGTCTCTGCGGCGGCATTTGCGGTAAACAAGATTAGCCCGGAGATGCTTCAAGGGGCGCCTTCCCCTGCTAGGGTGCTGCCTAAATTTATGGATTTTATTCAGGATAGTTGCCTCTGTTCTTATAACGCGGGCTTTGACCTGGATTTTTTAAATAACGAATTAAGAATTCTAAAAATCTCCGCGTTAAAAGATATTTTTGTGGTGGACATACTCAAAATGGCCAGGCGTATTGTCCCGGGTTTAGAACGCTACGCCCTCTGGTTTGTAGCGGATAAATTAGGCATAAAGACACAACAGGAACACCGCGCGTTTTCCGATGTCGAACTTACCTTGGGGGTATTTTATAAATTACTGGCCATGCTCAAAGCAAAAGGGATAGTAGATTTTAATAAATTTCTCGGGCTATTTAGTATCGATCCGCTTTTCTTACAAAATGTAATTGCGCAAAAGATCACCCGGATCCAGGAAGCTTTGAGTTTGGGGGTAAAAATTAAAATAGAATATTTATCCAGCTCCAGCGCCCAGCTCACTGAACGCCAGGTCCTCCCGAAAGAGATTAGAGAGGAGAATGGCCGGATGTACCTGGTGGGTTACTGTTGCCTAAGGAAAGAAGAGCGTTCATTCAGGATAGACAGCATTTTGCATATTGAAATTGTCAATGAAAGATAAAAGAATCAACTTGAGCGTAGCTAGGAGATTACCCGGCGGCGAATGTATAAAATTGCCTTTTAAACTGAAAAGGCCGGTTTTAGCTTTGGGTGCTCAAACTAAGAATACTATTTGTTTTGCCCGGGGGGACAGCGCGTGGATCAGCCCGGTGCATGCGGACCTGAATGCGCCGCAGGATCTGCTGGCTTTTGAAAAAGACCTAGAGTACTTCCTGCAGATGCGCCCCGAAATTATTGCTTGCGATTTACACCCCGAATACCAATCCAGCAGGTATGCCTCGCGCCTATCCGTTAAATATCGCCTGGAGTATATCCAGCACCACCATGCGCACATCGCCTCCTGCATGGCAGATAATACTTTAGGGAACAAAAAAGTTATTGGCGTAGCTTTCGACGGCACTGGCTTAGGCACAGATAACCATATTTGGGGAGCGGAGTTTTTGCTTTGCGATTATAAAAGATTTTTGCGCTTAGCGCATTTAAAGGAAATCCCGCTGGTCGGAGGGGAAAAAGCAATAATGGAGCCGTGGAGATTGCTGGCTGCCTGGTTCGATTTTGACAAGACCATAGATAAGGGGCAACGGTTAAAAAAGATTTATCAGTGCGGGATTAATTCTCCCCTAGCCAGCAGCATGGGCCGGTTATTTGACGCGGCCGCAAGCCTTATCCTGGGTAAAAGAAAAGCAGGTTTTGAAGCAGAGTTAGCCGTGGCCCTGGAGAGATTAGCCGCAAAAAATAAGCTTAAGGCCGCAGGTTACGCCTTTGACCGGGTTAAGTCTAAAAACGGTTATATTCTGGACCCGGCAGGATGTTTTAAGCAGATAATCCAAGATTTAAGATCCGGAAAGCCCCGGCAATATATTGCTTGGCGTTTTCATCGCAGCGTAGCCGAGATGATCGTAAAAACGTGTCTAGCGCTGAGGGAGAAAAATAAAATTAATCAGGTTGTCTTATCCGGAGGGGTCTTCCAAAATAGTCTTTTACTTCAAGCCGGTTTAGATTTATTATGTAAGGAAGGTTTTTTGGTTTTTACGCACAGATATTTGCCTTGTAATGATGCGGGCATCTCTTTGGGCCAAGCGACGATTGCCGCTTCTAGGAGTTAAATTATGTGTTTAGGAATACCCCTGAAGGTTATAGAGATTAACGGCGATTTCGCTCAAGTTGCATCCGGCAGGCTACTGCGTAAGGTAAATATCCAGATGCTCCCGGGAGTAAAATCAGGCGACTATCTCCTGGTCCACGCTGGCTTTGCCATTCAAAAGATAGACCCCAAGAGGGCCAAAGAAACTTTAAGGATTATTAATGAAATACATTGACGAGTTCCGTAACGTTCAACTGGTTCATAAACTTAAGACCAGGATTAATTTCATGAATCCCGGTAGTAACCTTAATATTATGGAAGTTTGCGGAACGCATACGCAGAATTTCTGCCGCTTCGGATTGGCTAAACTTCTGCCTAAAAATATAAGGTTGATTTCCGGCCCGGGCTGCCCGGTATGCGTAAGCCCGCAAGGCTATATTGATGCCGCGATCAAGTTAGCCAAAAATAAAGACGTGCTTATTGTTACTTTCGGCGACATGCTGCGCGTCCCCGGGAGCGCCTCTTCCTTGGAAAAGGAAAGGGCCAAGTTCGGGAATGTACGCCTAGTCTACTCCCCCTTGGACGCTTTATCTATCTCGCGGGATAATCCGGATAAAAAGGTAGTCTTTTTAGCGGTAGGATTTGAGACTACCGCGCCTACCATTGCTTTAAGCATTATGAAGGCAAAGAAAGAAAATTTAAAGAATATCTTTTTTCTTTCTTCTTTAAAATTGATCCCCGCGGCTATGCGCTATCTACTGCTGGATAAGAAGCTTAAAATAGACGGTTTTCTTTGCCCGGGGCATGTTTCGGTGGTCATTGGAACAAAAGATTATGCATTTATTCCAAAAAAGTATAAAATACCTTGTTGTGTTGCCGGTTTCGAGCCGGTGGATATCCTCGAGGGCATAAATATGATTCTCGAGCAAATAGCAGCAGGCAACCCTTATGTTGCGAACCAGTATACGCGCGTAGTCGCTCAAGCCGGCAATCCCAGGGCCAAGGAGATAATCAGGCGGGTTTTTAAAATAAGCGATTCCAGGTGGCGCGGGCTCGGAATTATACCGGGAAGCGGGCTTAAATTAAAAGATGAATTTTCAGGTTTTGATGCCGGCCGGATTTTTTCCGTTTCCAGTATGCAGAATCGGGCTGAACCCGTAAAGCGCTGCAGGTGTTCCGACGTCTTAAAGGGACTTATTTCTCCGCCTGATTGCCCTTTGTTCGGCCGCAGGTGCCGGCCGGATAATCCTCTTGGGCCGTGCATGGTTTCTAGTGAAGGGGCCTGTAATGCCTATTATAAATTCAGGCAATAGATTTTAGGGAATAATTAAAATATGGCAAAAGACGAACATTTAGGAAAAGAAAAGCGCCAATACCTGCGTTTAGATACGGTGTTTCCTGTGCAATTCCGCTTGGTGGCCCTTGACGGGACGAGCTTTTTATCCGACTGGCTGCAGGGTTTTACCAACAACCTGAGTAAGGGCGGGATATGCTTATGTGTCAATAATCTTCCTGCGGAGCTGGCGCAATTATTGAAAGAGCGTAAAGTAAAACTGTCGCTAGAAATAGATTTACCTATTACCAGAAAACCCATAGTCGCCCTGGCCGCCCCAGCCTGGATTAGGGATGTCCTTGAAGGTACGCCTAAATGCTATGTCGGACTCTCCTATGAGAAGATTGATGCGGCTCAAAATAATAAACTTATGCGCTATGCCCGGGGGAAAAAGCTACTGGTCCCGGTTGGCTTAGGGATAATTATTTTCTTAGGGTTGATACTTGTATTAAATAATCTTATCAATATGAAACTGATTGAGGGCAATAAGCTTTTGGTTCAGCGGCTAGTGAATGTTATCCAGGAAGCTGAGGTTGCCAGGCAGAAGATAAAGGACGTAAGCAGAGAAAGGGAGGGTTTAGAGAAAAAAATTCAGGCATTATCATCCCGTATCCAGGTATTATCTTCACATATTCAGGAAGTGGAAGGAGAAAAAAAGAAGCTGGGAAGTAAGGCCAGCCTTGAGCTTGGCGAGCAATCCAAAAAGATAAAGGAGTTAAGTAGCCTTATCCAGCAGCTCTCCCAGGAAAAAAATAGCCTTAAAGAGCAGTTGGCTTCCGTGCAGCTAAAGGAGAATGCGGTCTCCAAAGAACTTGTGCAGATAAATGAAAAAAAAGCCACTTTAACGCGGGCCAACCTGGATAAGATGTATAAGTGGGTGCAACAACATCAGAGTCCACGTACCGGCTTGGTGATGAGTTTTGAGGGCGACAACGCTATCAGCGGCTGGGCATTTGTCTATGACCAGGCGCTGGTTGCGCAGGCCTATACTTATTTTTACGATTTTGAACGGGTGCATAAAATATTAGACTTTTTTAATCATAAAGCCAAAAAGAGAAACGGACTTTTCTTTAATGCCTATTATGTCAATGACGGCGAGCCTGCAGAATATATAGTGCATAGCGGACCGAATATCTGGTTAGGTATTGCCGCCGCCCAGTATACCCGGAGGACCAAAGACAAGAGGTATCTTAATTTAGCCGAAGATATCGCCCAGGGTATCATAAATTTGCAAAAACAAGACCGTGAAGGCGGTCTGCGCGGGGGGCCGGATGTAGAGTGGTATGCTACCGAGCATAACCTTGATGCCTATGCTTTCTTTGATATGCTCTACAAACTTACGGGTAAACAGAAATATACCGAAGCACGGGATAAAATTCTCGTCTGGCTGGTAAAGCACACCTATGATAAAATGGATATCCCGGTTAAGCGCGGCAAGGGCGATTCTACTATTGCTACCGATACTTATGCCTGGTCAATTGCCGCTTTAGGTCCGCAAGAGTTAGAAAGCTTAGGCATGAATCCGGATAGGATTATGGAGTTTGCTGAGCAGACCTGCACGGCGGATGTTTTCTATGCCCGGCCGGATGGCCGTAAAGTCAAAGTTAAAGGTTTTGACTTTGCCCCCCAGAGTCATCTTGCCCGCGGCGGAGTGGTTTCTTCGGAATGGACCGCGCAGATGATTATTTCTTTTAAGATAATGGCAGAGTTTTACCTTAAGAGGGGTGAAATCGCCAAGAGTCGCAGTTACCAGCTGAAAGCTGATGAGTATCTGGCTTCTTTAGGCAATATGATCATTTCCAGCCCTTCGCCCTCCGGTCAAGGCGAGAGTTGTCTTCCTTATGCTACCCAGGATTCCGTAGATACAGGGCACGGCTGGTTTACTCCAAAAGGTAAATCCACCGGTTCACTCTCGGGGACAACCTATACGATTTTTGCTTATTATAATTATAATCCTTTGGAATTCAAAGATTGATGTCCGGTGTGCGCCCAAGGTTAAATTTAATCTACCGCAAGTTATATTCTCATTTCGGGCCGCAACGCTGGTGGCCGGCGGATACTGCTTTTGAGGTTATGGTTGGAGCAATCCTCACGCAAAATACCAGCTGGCCGAATGTGGAAAAAGCAATATCCAACCTAAAAAAACACAAGGTCTTAAAACCAGCCAGGCTTGATCATCTGCCGGTTAAGAAGCTCGCTAAGCTTATCCGGAGCGCAGGTTTCTACAATATCAAGGCTAAGCGCCTGAAAGAATTCCTTAATTATTTTATCAATGATTACGGGGCGAGCATAAAAAAAATTTCGAAAGTAAAGGTTACGCCTTTACGTAAAGAACTTCTGGCGATAAAAGGAGTGGGTCCGGAAACCGCCGATTCAATACTGCTCTATGCTTTGCATAAGCCGGTTTTTGTCATTGATGCCTATACCAGAAGAATCTTCTCCCGGCATAAGTTTATCAAAGAGGATGCTACCTATGACCAGATTCAGCGATTATTCAGGATTAATTTAAAAAAAGACGTTAAGTTATTCAATGAATACCACGCGCTTCTTGTGGCATTAGCTAAAAACTACTGCCTTAAATCGACCCCTAAATGTTCTGTTTGCCCGCTGGATTTTTGTTAAAATCCTGATATAATAACCTTAAAGTGGATCGATATGATAAATAAGATTCGTCTGATTAGGCTTACCCAGAAGCTTATTAAAATAAATTCTGAAAATCCTCCCGGGAACGAAGCGCCAATAGCTGATTTTTTGCGCAGGTACATTGAGGGTTTAGGTTTAAGGACGAGGATTTATGAATTTCAGAAAAACCGTCCTAACCTAGTGGCGTATCTTGAGCGTCCGGAGAATACGCGCGCGCTGCTTATTACTCCGCACCTGGATACTGTTCCCGCCGGGAAGAGCTGGACTGTGGATCCTTTTGCGGCAAGAATAACCAACCATAAAATCTATGGGTTGGGCGCGACGGATTGTAAGGGTAACCTGGCTTGTGCCGTAGAGGCAATGAACAGCCTGGTAGAAGATAAAAAAACCTTAGATTATAATCTTATCTTTGCCGCCACCGCGGATGAAGAATGCGGTTCCGACCGGGGCCTGGTTCCCCTTTTAGACAAAAAGATACTAAGGCCGGATGCCGCCCTAGTTTTAGATGCCGATGATTTTGAAATTATTATTACTCAGAAGGGGCTTATTCATCTCAAAGTAAGGATTGAGGGTAAACGGGCGCATGGGGCATATCCTTATCTGGGCGTTAATGCCATAGATATAGCGCTGGATGTTATCAGCCGGATAAAACGCCGCAAATTTTCATATCGTAAAAATAAATACCTTAAACCTCCCACAATTAATGTCGGTACGCTCAGGGGAGGGGATAAGGTAAATGTGGTGGCTGATTGGTGTGAATTTGAATTGGATTTCAGATTTCTGCCCGGCACCCGTCCCGAAGATATACTGGATATACTCAAGGCCATTCTTAAAAAATGCGCCAGAAATTTTAAAATAGAAATCCTGGGTATTCAGCAGCCATATTCAATCTCTGCCGGGCATCCCCTGGTAAGCTATTTAAATAATGCCATGCGGAGCTGCCGGGCCCGGGCGCACCTGGAGGGCTCCGAAGGAGCGACCGTAATTACTTTCTTCCAGGGTAAGAATATTCCGGCTATTGCCTCTGGGTTTGGCTGCGCCGGTTGCGCGCACTCCAGCAATGAATACGCCAAGATCGATAATCTTTATAAAGGCGCGCAGGTTTTAGAAAAGTTTTTAACAACTTATAAATTCTTATAATATTATTTTAATAAAAAGGAGCAGTAATTATGGAAGGCATTAAAATCTTAAAGAGGCCGCGTTTAAGAAAAGCGTATCTGATTGTTGCCTGGCCGGGAATGGGCGAAGTCGCTTTTAAGGCCGCCTCTTTTTTAGTGGAACAGTTAAAGGCCCAGGAGTTTGCTTCCATCAACCCGGAAGATTTCTTTTACCTGGCCGGAAGCGTGGTCCAAAATGGCCTATTAAGCGCTCCGGAACTTCCCCAAGGAAGATTTTTTTACTGGAAAAATAAAAGGGGAGAAAATGACCTTATTGTGTTTTTAAGTAATGCCCAGCCGGATTTGGCCCGGGCAGAAAGTTATTCCAGGCGGATTATCCAGATAGCCAAGAGTTTTAGGGTAGATACAGTAGTTAGTTTTGCTTCTATGCCCCAGGCTATTGACCATACCCAGGGTTCCCATGTTTGGTTTGCCTCTACCGCCAGCGAACTAACCAGCAGCCTCAAAAAATTAAATCTTAATACATTGGCCGAAGGCCAAATCAGCGGGATGAACGGGCTCTTCCTTGGAATAGCCAAAAGAGAAGGGTTCAAAGGGTTTTGTCTTTTGGGCGAAATACCGCTTTATACTATTCAGATTGAAAATCCCAAGGCCTCCGCCGCAGTCCTGAAAGTATTGGCCGGGATTCTGAAGATCCACCTGGATTTATCCGGGCTTACTACGCAGGCGCAGATTATGGAGGGCGAGATAAATAAACTCCTGGATTATTTAAAACTTGGCTCCCAGGCCGCCGGTCCTATCGGAGAAGAAGATGTGGAAAAAATCAAGAAAACCCTGAACCAGCTGACCAAGCTCCCTCTTTCCGTAAAGGACAAAATTGAGCAGCTTTTTACCCAGGTAAAATCAGATATTTCCAAAGCCGGTCAGCTCAAGGCCGAACTGGACAAGTGGAATGCTTACAAAGAATATGAAGACAGGTTTCTGGATTTATTCAAAAAGAGGGACGAAAAGAATAACTGATGGATGAGGGCATAAAAGTAGTTTTATTTGATTTAGGCAATGTTTTGATTGATTTTGACTATAATATATCTGCAGAAAGGATCGCCCGTTTTTGCGACGGGAGCCCTAAGGAGATAGCCGGTTTTTTCTTGAACTCTGAAATAACCGCTCTTTTTGAAGAAGGAAAAATCTCTCCGGTAGATTTTTTTACCAAGGTAAAAACAAGGTTAGATTTAAGACTCTCTTACGCGGCTTTTGTGCCGATTTGGGATGAAATCTTTTTTTTGAGTGCCAAGAACCGCAGCGTTTACAACCTGATCAATAACCTGAAACTGCGTTATCGGGTAGCCTTAATATCCAATATTGACGTTCTGCACTATGAGTACCTCAAAAATCACTTTCCAGTATTCAATGTTTTCGATAGGCTGTTTTTATCCTATGAATTAGGGCTGGTTAAGCCTAACCCTTTAATTTACCAGAAGGTGCTCGCAACTTTAAAGGTAGGTCCGGAAAATGTATTTTATACTGATGACCGGCCGGAGCTGGTTGAAAGCGCCCAAAGGCTGGGTATTAAATCTTTTGTTTTTAGCGGTATCGCTCAACTCAAAAACGACCTTTTCAGAGCAGAGATAACCGTCAATTAAAATGGCTACGAAAAAAATATTACTTGGGCATGGCAGCGGCGGAAAGCTGATGCATGATTTCATTAAAGAAACACTGCTTAAGAAATTGAATAATCCTATTCTAAGCAGGCTTTCGGACAGTGCCGTTATAGGCTGTGAAGGGAAAATCGCTTTTACTACTGATTCCTTCGTAGTCAGCCCGCTCTTCTTTCCCGGCGGAGATATCGGTAAGCTGGCTATCGCCGGGACAGTCAATGACCTGGTTATGCTGGGAGCGGTTCCGGAATACATATCCCTGGCGCTAGTCATGGAAGAAGGTCTGGAGCAGGGGCTTTTAGAGCGGGTAGTCGACTCCATTGCGTTTTACGCTAAAGCCGCGGGCGTAAAAATTGTTACCGGAGACACCAAGGTCGTAGAAAAAGGCGCCGCGGATAAGTTATTCATTAATACTTCCGGGATAGGCAGGTTAGTAAGCAAAAAAGAATTTTCTGTGAAAAATATTTCTTGCGGGGATAAGCTTATTATTACGGGCAATATCGCCGAGCACGGCTTGGCGATTTTAGCTAAAAGAAAAGAGTTGAGTTTAAGGTTTAATATTAAGAGTGATTGCCAGGCCCTGAACGGATTAATTATACCGTTGCTAAAACAGGCCCGGGGGATAAAATTCATGCGGGATCCTACCCGGGGAGGCCTGGCCACAACCTTAAACGAAATTACCGAAGGTTCCCGGCTGGGCATAGTCATTGACGAGAAAAATATCCCTTTTTCGGCAAAGGTCAGGGTTGCTTCGGAGCTGTTGGGTATAGACCCGTTATATGTCGCCAATGAAGGAAAGGCGGTATTAGCGGTTGATTATAGAGAAGCAGATAAAATCATCGGTTTCTTAAGGAGGCATCCGCTGGGCCGCAATGCCAGGATTATCGGTACGGTTGTCGAGCGGCCAAGGGGCCGGGTTATTTTACGCACTATTTTTAATACTGAACGCGTTTTGGATATGTTAATTTCCGAACCACTGCCAAGGATTTGTTAAGATGAAATCATCCAGGTTTATGAAACGTTTTTACCGCGATTGGACAAGAGCCAAAGAGTTTTATCCTACGCATATCGTGGCTAAAGAAACGGACTTGTTGATCTTTACCAACAAGCCGCTCAAGCCAAGTTTTGTCGAAGAGAGGATCCGCGCGTACCGCTGGGATATTGAAAACTACATAAACAGGGACCACCGTTTTCTTACTGCGTTAAAGCCTATACCGGTTGAAATTAATGCCAGCCGGATTGTAAAAAATATGGCCGAGCAGTCAAAAAAAGCGAATGTCGGTCCGATGAGTACAGTCGCCGGGGCAATCGCTGAATTCCTGGGTTATGACCTGCTCAAAGCCGGGTATAAAGATGTAATTGTTGAAAATGGCGGAGATATATTCTTAAAGACTCGTTCACGGCGCAAAGTCGGGGTATATGTCGGTCGTTCTAAACTTTGGAGTAAATTGCAACTGGAGGTAAAACCTAAAGACACGCCGTTGGGCATATGCACCTCCTCGGGGACATTAGGTCATTCTTTAAGCTTTGGCTGCGCCGATAGCGTCGTGATCCTCTCCAAAAGCCCATCTCTTGCCGATGCCGTGGCTACCTCAACGGCCAACCGCATTAATTCTAAAGATGATTTGCAGAGAGCGCTGGACTTTGCCCGCTCAGTGAAGGGCGTTTCAGGGGTAGTTATTATTTTAAAAAATAATTTGATTACCTGGGGTAATGTAGAATTCTGCAAATAGATATTTTCTCGTCGGGAAAACCAATACTTAAAATCTTTCTAAAAAACAAAAATTTCTTGACAAAAACAATATATTGTGATAAAAAATTAACATAAACACAATATTTAGGACAATTTTTTGGAGGCAGGAAGGACTAAATTGGAAAAACCAGGGATAGCGTAGAGGGCTCTTTAGTATACCAAGAGCCCTTTTTTATAATAAGATGAAAACAGTCGGGTTGACCTACGATTTAAAGACAGATTATCAGTTTAAAGACGGGGATCCGGAGGATGCCAACGCCGAATTTGACCATCCTTCGACGGTTGATGTTATTGCCGAGGCCATTGAGGCAAATGATTTTAAGGTAGAAAGGATAGGTAACGCCGAGAACCTCCTGGAAAAATTTGCTTCCTTAAAAGTGGACATCGTCTTTAATATTTCCGAAGGCCTTACCGGCAGGAACCGTGAGTCCCAGGTCCCCATATTACTGGAAATGGCCGGGATTCCTTTTGTCGGGGCAGATGCGCTTACTTTAGGGTTGACCCTGGATAAGATAATGGCCAAAAAGATTTTTATCGCCGAAAAAATCCCTACCCCCAAGTTTTTCGAAATTAGTTCTTCCGCCGAATTAATCCATACTAACCATCATAAATTTCCGCTTATTGTCAAACCGCGCTTTGAAGGTTCTTCTAAGGGCCTGAGCGAGAGTTCGCGCGTCGCAAGCAAAGAAGAGCTGGCTAAGCAGGTTGATTATGTTGTTGCTGCCTATAAACAGCCGGCATTAGTTGAAGAGTTCATCTCGGGCCAGGAATTTACCGTGGCCCTGGTCGGAAACGACCCGGTAGAGGTCCTGCCGATTGTCCAGATTAAAATCGACGGTAAGCTCAAATTGAATAATAAGTTTTATACCTTTGCCCGGATTACTTCCGACAGGCTGGAATATATTTGTCCCGCTAAAATCCCTCAGGAGCTAAAAAAGAAAATTGACGAGTTGGCTTTAAAAACTTATAAGGCAGTAGAGTGCCGTGATTTTGGGCGAGTGGATTTTCGCGTGGATAATAAGGGCAGGCCTTATGTCTTAGAAATTAATCCCCTGCCTTCACTCTCTACGGAAGATGTCTTTATGCTGTTAGCCCAAAACATAGGTATTACTTATGAGCAGATGATCGGAAAGATCTTAAACAGCGCCATCAGGCGGCATAATTTAAATTAGATGAAGATCGCCCTGACCTATAATTTAAAGAAAAAAGACGACACTAAGCCCGCGGATTATTTTTCCGAATGTGACTCCGCGGAGACGATTAACGCGATTGTCGCAGCGTTAAAGAAAAAAGGGCACCATGTTGAGGCCATAGATGTGGAATACCCCCGGCTCTTCTCGTATTTTAGGGAAAATAGCGTGGATATGGTTTTTAACATCGCTGAAGGCCAAAGCGGCAGGTTCCGCGAATCAGAAGTACCGGCAATACTGGATTATTTAAATATTCCTTACACTGGCTCAAACACATTCTCCTTGGCTTTGGCGTTAAATAAGGCCCTTACCAAGAAAATATTGAAGGCCGAAAAAATCCCTACCCCAAATTTCCAGGTTTTTTTAAAAGGCACAGAAGAATTAAACCCGGAATTAAAGTTCCCTTTAATCGTAAAACCAAACTGTGAAGGTTCGGCCAAAGGTATCAGCAAGAAAAATGTAGTGCATAACGCCGCAGACCTTTTTAAGAGGGTTAAGGAAATTCTGGATACTTATCATCAGGAAGCTCTGGTCGAAGAATTTATTGAGGGCCGGGAGCTTACCGTCGGGATATTGGAAAACGGCAGGACCAAGGTCCTGCCGATTTTAGAGATAGATTTTTCCGGATGCAGGAATAGCGGCGAATATTTTTATTCCTGGAAGATGAAGGAACACCAGGGGAATAAACGGTTGGGGTTGGTACCGGTCTTTCACTGCCCGGCCCGCCTGGACAAGGAAACCGAGGAGTGCGTGAAAGAGGTCGCCCTTAAGACGCACCGGGCAGTAGGGTGCCTGGATATTTCGCGTACCGATATTCGCCTGGATAAATTTAATACGCCTTATGTCCTGGAGATAAACCCTTTGCCGGGGCTGGACCCTAAAGAATCAAATTTCCCGATTATGGCTTATGCTGACGGCATGCGATATGAAGATCTTATCGAGGCGATAATCCTAAACGCCTCAGAAAGGAAAGGATTAAATTGACGAACCTTCAGGCGGTTGAAAACCAAAAAGTACAGCAGGAGAGCTCTCCCGTCGTTCGTACCTCCAGGAGGCAGCGCGATTATCAGCAGATAGCTATTTATAAAGATGTCAATCCTCTGGATTGGGAAGATTGGCATTGGCAGATAAAAAACAGGATTTGCACAAAAGAGGAACTTACCCAGGTTATTAATTTGACGCCTGACGAAGAAAAAGGCATAGACAAGGCTAAAGGGAGATTGTCTATGGCGATAACCCCTTATTGGGGAACATTGCTTGATCCGGAAGACGCCGGTTGCCCCCTGCGCCGTCAGGCTGTTCCGGTAATCCAGGAGTCCGTAATTGCCCCGCATGAAATGACCGATCCTTGTGCCGAAGACAGGGATTCTCCCGCCCCACACCTGGTGCACCGTTATCCGGACAGGGTTTTGCTATTGGCTACGGATCACTGTGCGATGTATTGCCGGCATTGCACGCGCAGGCGTCTGGTCGGCGACCACGAGACAAAAGACGCTAATTCTTCAAACAGGTTTGACGCGGCTATAGAATATATAAAGTCCGATCGCAAGATAAGAGATGTGCTTATTTCCGGAGGCGACCCGTTAATCCTAGAGGACGAAGAGTTAGAAAATTTGCTGCAGAGTCTCCGCGCGATATCGCACGTGGAATTTTTAAGGATTGGCACGCGCGCACCCGTAACTCTCCCGCAGCGGATTACCGAAAAATTAGTGAATATGCTCAAAAAATATTCGCCAGTTTGGGTGAGCATACATTTTAACCATCCCAAGGAAATAACCAAGCGTTGTAAAATTGCCTGCGATATGCTGGCCGAAGCCGGTATTCCTTTGGGTAGCCAGAGCGTACTCCTTAAAGGAATTAATGACCGGCCGTATATCATGAAAAAACTGGTTCATGAATTACTGCAGATCAGGGTCAGGCCCTATTATATCTATCAGTGTGACCCGGTAAGGGGCACGCAGCATTTTCGCACCCCCGTGGCTACCGGCATTAACATTATGGAAAAATTACGCGGGCATACTTCCGGATACGCTGTCCCCACCTATGTGATTGACGGACCAGGCGGCGGCGGCAAGATTCCCGTAGGCCCAAATTATATTCTTTCACAGGCAAAAGGTAAATACGTACTGCGCAACTATAAAGGTAAGATTTATACCTACCTGGAATAGGATTTTTATACCTCTGCCTTCTTAGCTTAAGGATTATTGTTATGGATGCTAAGAACAAGCGCAACTTTATCTTCTTAGGGCATGCCCAATCAGGCAAAACTACCCTCGCCGAGAGCCTGCTTTACTTTACTAAAGCTACCACCCGTAAAGGCAAAATTGAAGACGGCACGACCGTAAGCGACTACAGTTTTGATGAAATAGAAAAGAAAAATTCCATAAATTTGAGCCTGCTCTTCTGTGATTATCAGGGTATGCGTATCCAGATTATTGATACGCCTGGGTATGCGGATTTCTTTGGGGAGGTTATTTCCGGTATCCGCGCGGTAGACAGCGCGGTTATTGTAGTAGATGCAACCAGCGGCGTGCAGGTAGGCACTGAGCGGGCCTGGAAGGTTATTGAAGAAGCGCAGCTTCCCTGCATGGTATTTATCAACAAAATGGATAAGGAAGGTGCGGACGTGAATAAGGTTTTGGCAGATTTAAAGTCCAGCCTCTCGAAAAATTGTATTATTATTGAATCCCTGGAAGACCCATTACTTATGGAAGCCATTGCCGAAAGTGACGACAGCCTGTTAGAGAAATATTTGGCGGCCTTGCGGCTTTCACCGGATGAAATTAAAAGCGGATTAAGCCAGGCAGTGTTTAAGCGTAAGCTCTTTCCAGTAGTCGTTGGCTCGGCGCTTACCGATAAGGGGATCAAGGAGTTTCTCGAGGATATCCTGCAGTATCTTCCCAGCCCTCTGGATAGGGCTCCCGTAAACACCTTTAATCCGCAGAAGCCCGAAGAACAAAAAGAGCTGGCTTTAAAAGAAGATGCGCCCTTTAGCGCTTTTGTCTTTAAGAATATTTCTGATCCCTTTGTGGGCCAGTTGACGCTACTGCGCATTTTTTCAGGGGAGCTTGCGGCTAATACCGGCTTCTATAACGTTAATAAAAAAGTAAAAGAGAGAATTGGCTCTATTTATTTCTTACGGGGCAAGGAACAGCGCCAGATTGACCTTGCCTCCTGCGGGGATATTATCGCCATAGCTAAACTGAAAGAAACAGCGGTCTCTGATTCGCTCTCGCAAGATAAAGAACAATTTTTATTTGAGCCGATCGTCTTTCCGGAAGCCGCGATTTCCGCTTCGGTCAAGCCTAAATCCCGTGAAGACGAAGAAAAGATCTCCGACGCCCTGCATAAGCTCGCGGCCGAAGACCATACTTTCGGAGTCAGGCATGACCCGCAGACCAAAGAATTAATTATCTCAGGATTAGGAGACCTGCACTTATCGGTTATGGTCGCTCGTATGAAAAAAAGATTTAATGTCGCGGTAGAGTTGGGCACGCCCAAAGTTTCTTACAAAGAAACCATCAGCCGACAGGCCAAGGTTCAGGGTAAATTTAAGCGCCAGTCCGGCGGCCGCGGCCAATACGGCGATTGCTGGATAGAGGTGCAGCCCTTAGAAAGGGGCAAGGGCCTGGAGTTCGTGGATAAGATATTCGGAGGGGCGATCCCGCGGAATTTCATTCCTTCAGTGGAAAAAGGCGTACGCCAGGCAACTCTGGAAGGCGCAGTAGCCGGGTACCCGATAGAAGATATCCGGGTGACTTTAGTTGACGGTTCATACCATGAAGTTGACTCTTCGGATATGGCCTTTCAAATTGCCGGGGCCATGGCTTTACGCAAGGCAGTGATGGACGCCGGCCCGGTATTGTTAGAACCGATTATGGATGTAGATATTGTTATCCCGGAAGAGTGTCTGGGCGCGATCTCCGGAGATATAAATTCCCGCCGCGGCAGGGTTATAGGTATGGACGTAAAAGGAAAACAACAGGTAGTCAAGGTCCAGGTACCGTTAGCCGAGATGTTTAAATACGCTAATGACCTGCGTTCGATAACCGCAGGCCGCGGAATGTATACTATGCGTTTCTCGCATTACGAAGAAGTTCCGCATAAAGTTGCCGCCCCAATTATTACTCAATATCAAGCCTCAAAAAAACAGGAAGAAGAGTAAAAAATTCTATGAAGATAAGCGTGCTGGGCTTGCCGGAGATAAATCCCGGTAAGCATAATGTTAAGGATCCTCGCCTGGATGAAGTAGATAGTATAACCCGCGCCAAGAAAAAAACTTATATGCAGGTTGAGGTTACCGGGGAGCAAGGGGCAATTGACGCGGATGCACTCCTTACGGCTAAAGATTCGGCAGCTGACCTTATCCTTAAAGACCTTGAGTTTGTGGAGACGCGCCTTGCGCGCTCAACTGATGAAGCGGAAAAGAGTTTATTCAATAAGTTAAGGGGAGTATTGGAAAACGAGCAGTTTATCTTTAATGCCGGTTTAACCGAAGAAGAGAAAAAGGAATTAATTAAGTATGGTTTGCTTACTGCCAAGCCAGTGGTGGTTGCTGAGGCAAAAGACCTAGAAGACAAAAACGCCCTTTTGCTGCGAGTTCTAAAAGAAGGCGGCTTTAGCAGTTTCTTTACGACCGGCGAAAAAGAGACCCGGGCCTGGCTCATTAGGAGTGGCGCTAATGCCTGGGAGGCGTCCGGCGCAATACATTCGGATATCCAGCAGGGATTTATCCGGGCTGAGATCATCGCTTTCCAGGATTTTATGGAATGCGGAGGAGAAAACAAGGCCAAACAGGCGGGTAAAATGCGTCTTGAGCCAAAAGAATATATTATGCAGGATTGCGATCTGGCAAATTTCAGGTTTAATAAATAAAATAATCAATAAGGAGAAATTATAATGATTAAAATCAGGAGGGCATTAATCAGCGTATCAGATAAGGCAGGGGTATTGGACTTGGCTAAAGAATTGCATAAATATGGAGTAGAGATCCTTTCTACGGGCGGCACGGCAAAGTTATTGCGCGAAAATAACATTCCGGTTAAGGAGGTTTCGGAATATACCGGTTTTCCCGAAATGCTCGACGGCCGCGTAAAAACCCTGCATCCTAAGATCCACGGCGGACTGCTGGCTTTAAGGGACAATCCCGAGCATATGAAAACGCTAGAGGCGCAGGCTATCGGCCTGATCGATATGGTGGTGGTCAACCTTTACCCGTTTGAAAAGACCACGCAAAAGCCCGGGGTTTCCATTGAAGAGGTAATTGAAAATATTGATATCGGCGGCCCCTCAATGCTGCGCTCAGCCGCCAAAAACCACCGGTCAGTGGCGGTTGTTTGTAATCCCGGACGCTATCCACAGGTGATCGAGGAATTAAGGAAGAATAAGGGCGCTTTACCGGACAGCTTAATGCGCGATTTAGGCATTGAAGTATTTAACCGGACAGCTAAATACGACGCGGCGATATTTGAATATTTACATAAATGGAATGACGGCGCTTCTCTTGCAAGCACGGGCTTTCCCAATACACTGACTTTATCTTTTGATAAAATTCAAGAATTGCGTTACGGAGAAAATCCGCATCAGAAAGCAGCTTTTTACCGGGAGAAAGGCAAGAACGCAGGGTTAATTAATCTTAAACAACTTCAGGGCAAGGAACTTTCTTTTAATAATATCCTGGACTTAAATTCTGCTTTTGAACTGGTGCGCGAATTCGCTAATCCCGCTGCGGTGGTTGTTAAACACAATAACCCCTGCGGCGCGGCAGAAGATAAAACTCTGGATAAAGCATTTTTGGCTGCCTGGAAATGCGACAAGCTCTCCGCGTTTGGCGGGATAGTCGCTTTAAACCGCAAGCTGGATTTAAAGACCGCTAAAACAGTGGCAAAGAGCGGGTTCCTGGAATGCATTATTGCTCCCGGGTTTGACGAAAAGGCACTAGCGCTATTTAAAGAGAAAAAGAATTTACGCCTTCTGGAATTTGGCGATCTTAATCCTATTAATGAACCGGATCTTAAACGGGTCAGCGGTGGGTTATTACTGCAGGATAAGGATCTGGCTACGCTGGATTTAAATAATCTTAAGGTGGTTACCAGAAGAAAACCGACAAAACAAGAAATGGCAAGCCTGATCTTTGGTTGGAAAGTAGCTAAGCATGTAAAATCCAACGCTATTGTTTTAACTAAAGGCGCCCGGACCGTAGGGATAGGCGCAGGCCAAATGTCCCGCGTAGATTCGGTGATGATTGCCAAGAAGAAATCCGGTAAAACCAGCAACAATTGTTGTTTAGCTTCCGACGCTTTTTTCCCCAAGCCCGACGCTATTCTCTGGGCGCATAAAGCAGGAGCCCGGGCAATCATTCAGCCAGGCGGCTCAGTCGCTGACCAGGAAATAATCCAGGCCTGCGATAAATACAAGATAGCCATGGTGACTTGCGGCATCCGGCATTTTAGGCATTAATGCATGTCCTACCCAGAAGCAATCCGATATCTGGAATCTCTCAGTAATTACGAGATAATTTCCCAGTATCCTTATCAAGAGGTGTTTAAGCTGGAGCGTATCCAGGCGTTTCTCGGGTTGATCGCCAATCCGGAAAGCTCCTTAAGGTGTATCCATGTTGCCGGCTCAAAAGGCAAAGGCTCAACCTGTGCTTTCCTTACCTATATATTAAGGGAGGCGGGCTTTAGAACCGGTTTATATACCTCTCCGCATCTGGCAGATTTTCGTGAGCGGATAAGGATCCTGCTTCCGGGCCCTAAGAGCTTAAAATCTCATACTGAGTTTGAAGGAATGATCTCCAGGGCGCGCCTGGCGCAGCTGGTTAGCCGCTTAAAGCCATTTATTGAAAAGTACAACCGTACTTCTAAATTTGGGCCGCTTACCTTTTTTGAGGTCTACACAGTCCTGGCTTTTCTTTATTTTCAAGAGGAAAAAGTTGATTTTGCGGTCCTGGAAACCGGTTTAGGCGGAAGGTTGGATGCGACTAATGTTGTTACGCCCCTGGTGAGCGTGATCACTCCGATAAGCTATGAGCATACCGATAAATTAGGACGCACCTTAAAGAAAATAGCTGCGGAGAAAGCCGGGATTATCAAGGGCCGGAATTCAGTCGTAATCAGCGCGGTACAAAAGAAAGAGGCCTTAGCTGTTATTAGAGATAAATGTAGAAAAAAAGGCGCTGAACTGTTTGTAACAGGAAAAAATATAACCTTCAGGGGTTCCGCAAAGAGATTCACCGTTCGCGGACTCTATGCGGATTATAAAGACCTGAAGATAAGATTGTGCGGGAGCCACCAACTGGAAAATGCCTGCATTGCCTTAGCCGCAATCGAGTCTTTACGCCGGCATAATATCACAGTCAATGTTGTTTCTTTGAGGCGCGGCCTTTATAATACTTTATGGCCAGGCCGGTGTGAGGTAGTGGCTAAAAACCCCCTGGTCGTTCTGGATGGAGCGCAAAACGCCGCTTCCTCCCGGGTTTTAAAAAAAACAATAAAAGAAAGTTTCCGGTATAAGCGTTTAATTCTTATCTTCGGCGTTTCCAACGACAAAGATATACGGGGAATGGCCGATGAGCTGGGAGTCTTAGCCGATGCAGTTATCCTGACTAAGTCTACTAATCCGCGGGCAGCCAAACCGGTGATGCTTAAAAAATATTTTCCAGTTAAAGGCAAAATAGTGTATATTACATGCAGCGTGAGAGAGGCAAAAAAACTTGCTCTGCGCCTTGCCCGCAGAGAAGATTTAATTTTAGTTACCGGATCTCTTTTTGTCGTAGGCGAATTTAGAAATGATAAGAAATGATTTAACCGATACAATCGCAGCGATTTCTACCCCTGTTGGCGAAGGGGGCATCGGTATTATACGCTTAAGCGGCCAAGAGGCCTTGACGATCGCCGATAAAATTTTTGTTTCGCCCACCGCTAAAAAACCTTCTACATTGAAAACTTATACTACGCATTACGGCACTATCGTGGATAACGTAAGAGTGATTGATGAGGTTATCTTGACGGTTATGCGCCGGCCCCGTTCTTATACCAGGGAAGATACCGTCGAGATAAATTGCCACGGAGGGATAGTGGCCCTACGCGATGTGCTTGAGCTGGTTTTAGAAAAGGGGGCGCGCCTGGCTGAACCGGGTGAATTTACCCGGCGGGCCTTCTTAAACGGCAGGATTGACCTTACGCAGGCCGAGGCAGTAATAGAGATAATCCGCGCGAAAACAGATTCTGCCTTAAAAATCGGCATTGACCAGTTAAAAGGTGTATTATCAGATCAGATAAATAAAGACAGGGCTTTTTTATTGGATGCGCTGAGTGTTTTAGAAGCAGGTTTAGATTTTCCGGAAGAAGAAACAACTACCGCAGATTTAGAAAACGTCGCCCAAAAAATTGCGGCGACAGGTAAAGACTTGGAGGAGATGATCGCTAACTCTAAGCTTGCGCGGGTTTTACGCGAAGGGGTACACGCGGTTATCTGCGGTAGACCCAATGTCGGTAAGTCTTCGCTTCTAAATGCCCTGCTTAAAGAAGAGCGTTCTATTGTAACTCCTGTCCCCGGGACCACCCGCGATACAATTGAGGAAATAATCGATATTCAAGGGATACCGGTCAGGATTGTAGATACCGCCGGAATATTAGAGCCGCGGGATTTAGTGGAAAAAAAAGCAGTCCAGCGTTCAAAAAAGCATATTGCCGCTTCGGACCTAGTGATTGTTTTATTTGACGGCAGTAAAAAACTGTCCAGGGAAGATAAGTTTCTTGCTGGAAAGTTAAGAAATAAAAAAGTCATTGCGGTTATCAATAAGATGGACCTTAAGCAGAGATTAGAGCGCACGAAGATATCAAAAATATTTAAGCGCGTCATTCATATATCGGCCAAAAGGTTAAAAAATATAAACCTTCTAGAGAAAGAAATTGTGGATTTAGTTTACGGTGGGCATATTACCGGGACCGAACCGGTTCTGGTAGCTAATCTAAGGTATGTAAAAATACTCCAGAAAGCAAAGATTGTTATTGCGCAAGCCCTAAAATCGTTGGATAATAGGTTGCCTTCGGAGTTCATTGCCCAGGATATAAAAGAGGCATTAGGATACCTGGATGAGATATTGGGTAAAAAATTCTCCGATGACCTTTTGGATAAGTTATTCGCGGAGTTTTGCATAGGTAAATAAAAAATGAATAAGAAAAAAATTGAACGGGCAGTAACAGATATATTGGAAGCGATAGGCGAGAATCCTAAAAGGAAGGATTTGCTGGAAACGCCTAAGCGCGTGGCGGAGATGTATGAAGAGATCTTTGCCGGGATTAAGCAGGATCCCGAAGAGGAGTTAGAGGTTATCCTGGATCAGAAACACCATGAAATTATTTTACTCAAAGGAATTCCGCTCTATTCTGTCTGCGAACACCATCTCCTTCCTTTTATGGGTAAGGCCAGTATAGCCTATATACCCAAAAACGGCCGGGTAACCGGCTTAAGTAAATTAGCCCGGGTAGTAGATATTTTAGCGCGCCGGCCGCAGGTACAGGAGCGTTTGACTACGCAGATAGCCGAGATTATCATGTCTAAGCTAAGGCCGTTAGGGGTGATGGTTGTGCTTGAAGCGGAACACCTTTGTATGTCTATGCGTGGAGTAAAAAAGCCCGGGACGCTTACCATTACTTCAGCAGTACGCGGGATTTTTAAGGAAAATGAAAAAACCCGTTCAGAAGCCCTGGCTTTGATTAGGTCATAAAAGTGAGAGAGGGCGGTTATGGAGATCAAGAATCAAGGCAAGTCGTCTACCGGTATTGACGCAAATTTAACCGCACTCTTAAGTTACCTTTTGGGTTTTATCACCGGGATTATCTTTTATTCCCTGGAAAAAAAGAACAAGTTTGTGCGTTTTCATGCCCTGCAGTCAATTATAACCTTCGCTTCCTTGTTTATCCTGGATATTGTGCTCAAACTCCTGCCTATTATAGGATGTGCCCTAGCCAGCCTGTTGGGAATAGCAGGTATTTTTCTCTGGGTCATCCTTATGTTTAAAGCCTACCAGGGAGAATATTTCAAATTACCGCTTGCCGGCAGGATTGCCGAACAAAACTCCTAAAGAAAACGTTTTCAAAAACAGCGAATATCCCCTTGAAATCATCCACAGGCGTAAGGCATACTAGTTATAGACGATACTTACTATAACTAGAAAGGATTAGCCATGCCGGATAACTATACTATAGAAAAAAGGAAACTTGTCCGTTTTCTCGTCACTATGCCGTTAAAATATGCCAAGCTGGCTATCAAGAGCCTCGGCGGAACAGTCTGCACACACGATATCAGTGCTCAGGGTGTCGGCCTGATTACTGCTGAGGAATTACCGGTAAATTCGCCTCTAAATATATGCCTTAAGGTCCCGGACAATGGCGAAGAGATTCAGCTAGAGGGAGAAGTAGTCTGGTCAAGGCAGGTAGATGCGTCAAAATACAGGTGCGGCCTGAAGTTAAAAGGGCTGCAAATAAAACCCATTCCTCTAGTCCTTAGAACAATCTATTCCAGGTTATAATGTTAATTGACATGCCCCGGCCAAAGTAGTATCATAATAAAGTTAAACCAATCCTAAAAATAAAAAGTAAAAATTAAATGACCGGGTCCAAAATACAAGTTTTTATCGTACTCTCCGCTTTACTTCTTTCCGGCTGCGCCACTTACAGCGTACAAAAGGGCGAATCTCCATATAATAAAGGATATGTGGTGGCAAGATACGGAAGGGTCTTGCCGGAATACACCCTGGGTAAAGATAATTCTGTCCCGGATGAACAGGTTGCCCGGGAGCGCTTTCAGAGGCGTAAGAAACAAGTCGAAGCTTATTATAAAAAAATGGGTTATATTGAGAATCGCTTTAAACAAAATTTCGTTGATCCGCCGATTTTTATGCTTCAGGCGGTTATCGGAGTATTGCGAATGCCGGCTGTCGCCATACGGGACTACAAATATAACCATGATCCTCAATATAAAGAAAAGATAGATAAGCAGGAAGACGCCGAATATAAGGCTGAAAAAGAACGGGTTAAGGCCATCAAGGATCAGTTAAGTGCTTATATACAGGAAGACCTGCAAAAAGAGGCCTCTGTTTTAGGGCAGGCTGAGGATAAAGCGCCTGCGGTTATTGCGGCTAAAGTTGAAAAAAAGGCAGTACCACCGCCTCCGCCGGTTAAAGCCGAAGAAAAGATAGAGTCGCCTGTTGCGGCTAAAGCTGGAGAAAAAACAGAGCCATTAGCCGTAGCCAAAGTAGAAAAAAAGCCGGCTCAAAAGAAAGCAGTCAAGCCCCAGATTGCTTATAAAGCTCCCAAGGCAGTAATTGTTGCCAGGCCTGTAAAAGGAGCGTCTCCTCTAAAGGTGCAGTTCTATGGCTCCAGATCTTCTTCGCCTAACGGCAGAATAAGCGCATATGCCTGGGATTTTGGTGACGGAGATACCTCGACACAGAAAAATCCCATTAATACTTACTGGAGCGCTACTTACGGCTCGCGCCAATTTACCGCTACTTTGACGGTAACAGACAATAAAGGCATAGCTGCCAGCACCAGTACGGTAATCGAAGTCATCGCGCAGTAAAGCTTATAGTACAGATAACCCGCCAGTTTAAGAAAAACACCCTCAGGCCTTATCGATGAAATATCTTAATGACAATGCGCGTTTATTATATATTCAGGTAGAATCAACAGGCGTTCTAAAAACACTGAAAGAAAATGAGTAAGAAAATATTTTTTAAAATTGTTGCCGGCGGGGTGCTTATTATTGGCATAACAGCTTTTATCGGGCACTGTATAATAACAGTCCGCAAGCCGAATATTATTTTGATAACCCTGGATGCCTTAAGGCCTGACCATCTTGGATGTTATGGTTATAAACGCAATACCAGTCCGACTATAGATAAATTGGCTGAGCAGGGGGTTATATTTACTGATTTTATCGCACCTGGAGCACATACAGCTCCTTCCAACGCATCTTTAATTACCTCCACCTATCCTAACCTGCATAATGTTAAAGATTGGGGCTATCAATTCGTCCAGGAAATACCCAGAACCCTCCCCGTACTTTTAAAAGAAAAAGGTTACAACACAGCGTTTATTTCCGACCAGATAGGCTTGACATCAATCCGAGGGTTTAAAAGTGGCTTTGATACATTTGACGTAGTAAGATCAATAAATCGTAATCCTCTTCCTGAGCGGATCATTGAAATAACGGATTTGGCGATAAACTGGCTGAGAGATAATAAGCATAAGAAATTTTTTCTCTGGGTATATTATCTTAGCCCCCATGGGCCGTACGTTTTGGGCCGGCCTTATAATAAAATATTTTTTCATGATGAGTATTATAACATTAATAAAACCATACCGATTTCTCAGGATTTCTACAACCCGAATCCAGCTGGAACTATACCCGGCTATTTGGCGGTCAACGGCATTAACGATGTTGATTATTATATTTCGCAGTATGACGGAGAAATCCGGCGGGTTGACTATCAGATAAGTCGCTTGCTGGAAGAATTAAAAAAGGGAGGGCTGGATAAGAATACGGTCATTATCATCACTTCCGACCACGGGGAAGCCTTAGGTGAACACGCAAGGTATTTTTGCCATGTCAATTCTTTATACGACGAGCTGATCAGGATTCCCTTGATTATCAGCTGGAATAAAAAAATCCCTTCCCCCATGGTAATTAACCAGCAAGTCCGCTTAATTGACCTTATGCCGACAATCTTGGATATCCTAAAGATAAAATTTGATCATATGCAGGGCCAGAGCCTTTTACCGTTGATTACGCAGCGAGTAGGTAATTTTCCGTTATTTGCATATAGTGAACAGTTTAATTTAACTTCGGTGAGGATGAAAAAATGGAAGCTTATTTACGACCAAAATAGCCTACAGTACGAGCTTTATGATTTAAAAAATGACCCTCGGGAAGAGAAAAATATCGTTGCCCTAAAAAAGGATATGTTTAAATTTTTAAAGTTTAAGTTAAGCGAATATCTATCTGACTCAAAGGTATACAATAAACCGGTTAAGTCTTTTATGAGTAAAGAGGATAAAAAAAGGTTGCGCGGGTTAGGATACGTTCAATGAATCTCATTTCTCTAAAAATCTAAAGGATACCTATGCTTAAGCTATATGCTTAAAGTAAGGCTTGACTATTTCATTAAAAAGATTATAATTTTTATCAAGGAGTAAATAATGAAAGCCACTAGAATAAATAAAACCCTGAAGGCAAAAAAGAAACTTTCGCGTTATTGCCGTTCCGGTAGAGTGCTCTGGTAAGCTTATTTTCGCGCTTATCCTGTGAGTGTAAATAAAGCCCCCACTTTTAAACCTCCGGTTTATCTCTTCAAGAAACTCGGTCGTTATCTAGGTATTTCCACTGTTTCCGGCGATTTTTACGATTTATCGCCCAGTACCTATGCTGCTTTACAGCAATGGAATAATGAGCTTTCCGGTTGCAAAGCGAGGCCTTCTCCACGTACCGTCCGGAGGTTAACGCAGAAATACCGCATCCCGCAGCATATTGTGGATTTATTTCCCCTGCCAGTCCACACACTGCATTTTAAAGAGAGATCTAGCGCCAGGTGTTTTACCGATATTACGCTTAACTTGACCTCCCGCTGCAACCTCCGCTGCAACTACTGCTGGAATGACCAGGGTACCTACTCCAACAGCACCTTTCAAAAAGATAGGACTTCGGTATCGGCAGGTTGCGTTAAAGACAGCGAAATGCCTATTGAAGTCGCGCGCAAGGCCGTGGATATACTGATAGGGTCATGTGGAGACGATAAAGACCTGGTAGTTGATTTTTACGGCGGAGAACCTCTCCTAAACCTTAAAACTCTTTTGGCTACCGTTGATTATTGCCGTAAGAACCAAAAAAGGTGGGGAGTAAATTTTCATTTTCTTCTGGCTACTAATGGTACGCTCCTTACTCCCAAGATTGCCGGTATTCTTCTTAAAAAAGGCGTCCAGATCGCGGTGAGTATTGACGGCTCCAAGAAAGTTCATGACCGGAACAGGCCCTTTACTAGCGGCAAAGGAAGTTTTAATACAATTAGGAAAAATCTCAAGGAGATGCCTGAGGGGATTATGAAGAGGTTGGTTGGTCGCACTACGGTTACGCCATTTTATTCTGATCTGAGCAGCTTGTATGGAAATTTGCGAAAACTCGGCTTTGAGCGCATTGAGCTCTTTGAGAGCGAGGATGCTTGTCACCGCCTAACGCCGCAGCGGGAGCGTTTTTTCTTCAGTACCGCCAGGCAGTACCGCCTCCTTTGCCGTCAGTACGAACGCCTGGCCAAGCGCTATATCACGGATACGCTCAGCGGTTTTCTGGATTACCGCAAGACCTTTTTTAATCGGTTCTTCAAACTAATGCAGCGGCTCTATTACCACCATGAGGTAACCGGCGGCTGCCCGGCGGGAGTGGGACAGTTTGCCATTGATGCCAGTGGCGGTATCTATCCCTGCACTTCTTTTCTGGGCGTGGAGAAATTCAGGTTGGGTAATATTTACAATGGCCTGGAAGAAAAAAAACTCGGTGTTTTTCTGAAAACAATCAGGAAGCGCTTTGAGCACTGCCGGGGGTGTCTCTTATTTTCTCTCTGCCGCACCACAGGTTCATGTCTCAATATTAATTACTATTTTAACCGTGATCCCGCTCTCCCCTACCAGAAGAGCTGCGAGCTCTTTCGGGAAAAAATGGAGTTGGCTATTGCGACTTTAAGCATCCTTTCCGAGAAAATCCCTGAACGCTTGGAAGAGCTCTTTGGTTTTGACCCAGTAGGAAGAAGGGGGAACAAGCTTTATTGATGGAATAAGCGCCTTCTACTTTAATATCAGTGCACCCCGCTAAATCCGCAATTGTCCAAAAGACTTTTAAGCTAACCCATAGCCATTTTGAGCAGTTTGTTTTCTCCTTTGCCTAAAATACAGGATTTGAGCACCTGTTTGTAGTCTATTGCGTCTAATGTTAAATCCGGCATAATCGCAAGGACGGGATTGGTTTAAATCCTTGCGGTTTTATAATGGGCGTAGTATAATCGAATGGTTAAAAAATTTTCCACATCCGCAATCTTAAACCGTCGGGCTTTCGTTCAGCTGCCCCTTAGGGGACACATTAACATATTTTTAGCATGAGAAAAGAAATGAACTTGCTGCAAAATTTTACCCAAAATGTTAAAAATGCCACAAAAACAGCTAAATTTCTATTTACCAAATATCCGGTAAACGTATTTATTTTGATAAAAGATTGTTTGGTAAACTATCTTAAGTATAGGATAATTGGCAATAGTATAAGAATAGACGCTTCAAATATTTGCCAGCTTAGCTGTCCGCTCTGTTGGCAAAGCCGGGCAGGAAATACAACCTTAAAAAGGTCCTATCTTAAATTCGACGATTTTAAGAAATTTATAGATAATCACCCAACCTTTAAAAATATAGAAATTTCAGATAATGGAGAAATATTCTTAAACCCTGAATTAAAAAGCATCATTAAGTATGCTTATGAAAAAAGAATAAGCCTAAAGGCAAAAAACGGCGTCAATTTGAATACTGTAAGCGAAGAGGTGCTGGAATATTTAGTTAAATATAAATTCAAGGTTATGCTGGTTTCCATAGATGGTGCAACTAACGAAAGTTACCAAATTTACAGGCGGGGCGGAAATTTTGATAGAGTAATAGAAAATATAAAAAAAATTAATTATTTCAAACATGAATACAATAGCAAATTTCCCAGATTAATCTGGCAATTCATTATATTCGGCCATAATGAAAAGGAGTTGCCTTTAGCAAGAGAAATGGCAAAAAAATTAAATATGCAATTCTTGCCAATATTAAATTATTTTGACCCGTCCTATTCGCCAGTCAGGGACAAGGAATCTATAAGAAAAGAAATTAAATATGCATCCTGCCAAGAATATGAAAATATAAATAGAAGTTTGTATGTATTTCCATGCCAACAACTTTGGTTCTCCCCGCAGATAAGCCCGGACGGAGAAATGCTTGGATGCTGTAATAATAATGCCAGACTGGCTACATTTACATTTGGAAATGTCTTTAAATCGGGGCTAAAGAAGCATCTCAGAAGTGAAAAGTTTATTTATACAAAAAAGATGCTATTAGGCAAAAAAAGCCTCAGGGAAGATACGCTATGTTTTTCTTGCGAAACATACCGGAAATTGCAATTGCCCAAAATAAATCTAATCGGTGGTTTTTTAAAAATTCTAAAGCGGTCTATATAAATACTCTCTTTTTTGGGGCTGATTACCCTAAAATTGCATAGTTTTTATGAGAGCCAATAAGAGAAAGACGAGAACGGATAGGGTACTTTTCAAGCTTTATAGAAGAGCACAGGCATCCTTGATTTACACAAAAAAATCCCTATCTAAAGAGCGGTATTGAATTGCTTCTGAGAGATGCTCTGCTTCAATATCAGTGCACCCCGCTAAATCCGCAATTGTCCGGGAGACTTTTAGGATTTTGTCATATGCCCTGGCGCTAAAATTCAACTCATTCATAGCCATTTTGAGCAGCCTGTTTTCCTCCTCGCCTAAAATACAGAATTTACGTATCTGTTTATGGTTCATTCGGGAGTTATAAAATATACCTTCATCCTTGAGCCTTTGCCTTTGGATTGAACGGACCTTATCTACGCGTTCTTTAATCTGAGTGGAACCCTCCGCAGGTAGGTTTTCGCTTAATTCCTGGTAGCGGGCAGCAGGGACTTCAATCTGTATGTCTATCCTGTCCAATAATGGGCCGGATATTTTTGAACGGTACCTGGCGATTTGAGTGGTATTGCAGCGGCAGGCCTTGTGCGGGTCGGTGTAGTAACCGCAGGGGCAGGGGTTCATTGCGGCTACTAAGACAAAAGAGGCGGGAAAGACAAAGGATTTAAATATACGCGAGACGCGGATCGAGCCGTCTTCCAACGGTTGCCGTAAAGCCTCCAGGCAGTCGCGCCGGAATTCCGGGAGCTCGTCCAGGAAAAGTACCCCTTGATGGGCTAGGCTGATTTCTCCCGGCACAGGCAGGGAACCGCCACCTACCAGGGCTGCGCTGGATATACCGTGATGCAGGGAGCGGAACGGCCGGACAGCCATAATTCCGTCTTTATTCGGTAAGGCCCCCACCACCGAGTGCAGTTTACTTATTTCCAGCATTTCTTCTAATGTTAAATCCGGCATAATCGTAGGGATCCTTTTAGCCAACATGGTTTTGCCGCTGCCCGGCGGTCCAATCATCAGGATATTGTGTCCTCCGGCAATGGCTATTTCCAGGGCTCTTTTAGCCAGGAACTGGCCTTTTACTTCTGAGAAATCTAGGCTATAACGATTCTTCTCTTTGGATAAACTGACCCAGTCTGGCGTGACCGGTTTAACCAGCCCCGGGCTGTTTAAAAAATCTACACTAGCCTTTAGCGTCTTTAGCGCAAAAACGGAAATCCCGGAGACTATAGATGCTTCTTTGGCGTTTTGTTCCGGTAGGATTATTTGTCCGGATACGGATTTTACCGCGGCCATGGCTATAGGCAAGGTTCCCCGGATTGGCCTGAGCGAACCGTCCAACGACAATTCTCCCAGGATAAAATATCCGGCTAACCCGTTGCTGCTTATCTGTTCTGTTGCCGCTAGTATCCCCACGGCAATCCCCAGGTCAAAACAGGCACCTTCTTTTTTAATTCCGGATGGTGCCAGGCTGACCGTAATTCTTTCAGCTGGCCAGTTAAACCCGGAATTTTTAATCGCCGACTTTACCCTTTCCTTGCTTTCCTTAACTGCGGAATCCGGCAGCCCGACTAAATTCAGCTGCGGCAGTCCCCGCGAAATATCTACTTCTATCTCTACGGGGTAGGCTTCTATCCCGTACAAACCAAAACTTAAGACTTTTGCCAGCATATTTACCTCCTTTTTACCTTAATAGACGCAGGAACACAGGAAATCTAATGAATATAATGTTTAGTCAGGCAGGTTACCCAAGAAAAGGCTTGCAATTTAAAAGGCTGATTATATAATATTTTAATATGAAGAAGCCCTTGAAAAACGCCCTTATCCTGCTTTTGGCGGCCGGCTCTATCCTGGTTGTACTCAGGTATGTTGCTTCCTTAAAAGATAACATTGTCTCGCTGGAAAATCAGAAGCAAAACCTATTGCAGGACTTAGGGAAAGAAAAGAAAGCCGTGGGGCAGCTTAAGGCCAGGAACGCGGGTTTAAAGACCTACTTAAGGGCTGCCCATAAGAAGCTGAATAAGCTCTTGTTGGATTTAAGCCTGGCGAAAGAACAGATCGGGAAGTTTGATTTAAAATTTTCCATACTTAGGGCGGAAAACAAAGCGCTTCTGGACCAAAGGCAGAAGCTTATCCAGGAAAATAGCAGTCTGAAGATGAAACTAAATTCCATTGATGAGCTTAAAAAAGCCATACGCGAGCTTAAGCGGCGCGCAAAAATAGAGGGTAACCACGGATTCCTGATGAAGAACGGCCAGCCGACAACCTCTCCAAAGGTTAGGATAGAAGTAATGCCTGTCCCCAAGGAACAATAATGAAAGAGATATTTTTACAATTGTCCCAGAATAAGATTTTTATTACCACTCTTTCTGCCTGGTTGATTGCCCAGACAATGAAGGTGTTTATCGGGGTGGTCCAGAAGAAAAGGCTGGACTTTCGTCTTTTTGTCGGCACCGGAGGAATGCCTTCAAGCCACGTTGCCGGAGCAGCGTGTTTGGCTACTTCCATAGGCCTGGAATACGGCTTTGACAGTGTCTTTTTTGCTTTAGCTGCTTCATTCGCCATTGTTGTCATGTTTGATGCCCAAGGTGTACGTCGGGCAACCGGAAAACAGGCCCGTATCCTAAATAAAATTACCGACGATATTTATTGGCAGGGCAAGATACATGATGGACGTTTACGTGAACTTATCGGGCATACCCCTTTAGAGGTAATCGGTGGATTTTTAGTCGGTGTGCTCATAGCAATATTGGCACGTTAGAAGGGAGATAACCAGTGAATAAAAAAATTTTGTTAGCAGCCGGGGCAGTATTTGTAATTTTGGTTTTGGTCCTGTCGTTTACGGCAAGAAAAGGGAAGAATTATTTTGCCGGGCAGGGCTCCGGAGGCCCAAGCGCGCAGGCCCTGTTAAATGAAGCAAAAACCTTACAGGCAAAAGGCGACCTGCCAGCCTTAAAAAAGATATACCAGAAATTAGTTAATGATTTTCCTAATTCCAGAGAAGTGATGAGTTGGCAGAAGAAGATAGACGATACCAATATAAAGCTTTTGTTTTCATCCGCCTTAACTCCCAAGAGCGCTCTCTATGTGATAAAGCCGGGAGATACCTTAACTAAAATTGCCCGGGAGTTCAGAACTACTCCGGAATTAATAAAGAAAAGCAACGGCCTAAGCGACGATAAGATTATCCCGGGGAGAAAGATTAAGGTCTGGAAGGCGCCTTTTAGCATAGTCGTGGATAAATCCCAGAATATTCTGCTTCTTAAAAGTGACGAAGAAATAATGAAAACCTATATTGTATCAACGGGTAAGAATAACTCTACGCCTGTCGGAAATTTTAAGATTACCTCCAAGTTAATCAATCCTACCTGGTTTAAAGCCGGAGCAGTTATCCCTTCGGGGAGCCCCGAGAATATCCTGGGTACGCGCTGGTTGGGTTTGGATAGACCCAGCTATGGCATACACGGTACGACCGAGCCCCAGAGCCTGGGCAGGCAGGCTACTCAAGGCTGCGTGCGTATGACTAACCAGGACGTAGAAGAACTCTACATTATAGTTCCTATCGGTACGGAAGTAATCATTGTCGACTAAATAATTAAAATATGGCCGGATTGGATTTCGAAAAACCCATTTTTGAGTTAGAAAAGAAAATCCAGGAACTCAAGCATTTTATCTCGGATAAAAGAATAGATCTTTCTTCCGAGGTCAGGCGCCTGGAGGATAAACTCGAGCACTTAAAGAAAGATACTTATACCCATCTTTCTGCCTGGCAGAGAGTGCAACTTGCCCGCCATCCCCAGAGGCCGTATACCCTGGATTACATCAGTCTGATTATGTCAGATTTCATAGAGTTGCATGGGGATAGGCTCTTTTCCAACGACAAGGCTATCATCTGCGGCCTGGCTAAATTAGATAAACAAAAAATAGCAGTTATCGGGCACCAGAAAGGCAGGGATACCAAAGAAAACCTCCAGCGCAATTTTGGCTGTGCCCATCCGGAAGGATACCGCAAGGCGCTTAGGGTTATGCAATTGGCGGAAGAATTTAATTTGCCGGTAGTAGTTTTTATCGATACTCCTGGGGCATATCCCGGTATAGGCGCAGAGGAGCGCGGTCAATCCCAGGCTATCGCCCTGAATTTAAGGGAGATGGCTTCCCTTGCTACACCGATTATCTCTATAGTTATCGGAGAGGGCGGTTCAGGCGGTGCTTTAGGCGTGGGAGTAGCTGACCGCATTTGCATCTTAGAAAATTCCTATTATTCGGTTATATCACCGGAGGGTTGCGCGGCCATATTGTGGAAAGACGGAGCAAAAGCACCCCTGGCAGCGGAAGTCTTAAAACTTACCGGCGAAGACCTCCTGAAACTTAAGATCATTGATGAAATAATCCCGGAACCCTTGGGAGGGGCTCACCGTGACCCGCAAAAGATAGCCTCTAGCCTCAAGGATTCTATTGCGAAGAACCTTAAGGAATTAAAATCCCTGTCCAAAGAAGAACTTCTGAATTTAAGGTATAGTAAATTCCGCAGTATGGGCGAGATAGCATGATTGAGCAGGAGTTATTATTGCTGGGGTTACTTCGCGAAGGCCCTAAACACGGCTATGATATCAAAAGTAAAATCAAGCAGATACTTTCCCTTTTCGCCGGAGTAGACCTCAAGTCCATATATTATCCACTGCGGATACTTAAAGAAAGAGGTTTAGTCGTAAAAAAAACAGTCAAACCGGGAAAACGTCCGGAGCGTATCGTTTATGCCTTGACTCCTAAGGGCCAGGCACGTTTTGAGGAGCTTTTAAGCAAGAGCTTGCTTAACCTTAAGCGGCCGCAATTCAGCCTGGATTTAAGTTTGTATTTTTTACGCTATATGAAACCGGCTATTGCCTGCCGGAGGCTGCAGGCCAGGCTCCATATGCTGAATAAAATATCGCGGGGTTTAGAAAAGATGGCTCAAATCCCCTCCAAAGATAAAACTATCTCCTTAAGCCGCATCTTAGAACACAATCTTAAACTGCTTAAAGCAGAATCCCGATTTCTGGACGGGCTTATTCAAACGATGCGCTGATTCTTTTTAAGGTGCGCAACCGTTTTCTCTTGACAGAGGGGAGTTTATTTAATAAAATAGATTAAAATATATAGTAAAATTTTACTATATTAAGGGGTCTAAGTTATGCAATGGGATAAAGCCACTCAGGAAAAATTAAAAGTCATGGTTGCCAAGATTCCGGTTTTTCATCGGCATATCACGGAAGAAGCGGTAACTAAGGGCGCCGAAGAAAATGCCCGGGCCAGGAGCTCTGCGCAGGTGGAAGAGGTGGATGTAATCAGCGCTTTTTTTTCGGATGTCCCTTCGCCGTTTTACAGTATGATGGTCAGGCTTCTGGAACAAACCGGATTTGAATATGAGAAGTACGGTTTTCCTAAAAAATAGGGGATTTTAATGAAAATAGCAGTTATTGGTGCGGGCGCTATTGGTAGTTTGGTGGCAGGTTATTTAAAAACCGCAGGGGAAGACATTTATCTGGTCGGCCACAGTGATGCGGTTAAGGCAGTAAAAGAAAACGGCCTTAAGATTAGCGGCGTGCGGGGGGATCTTAAAGTTAATATCAGTATCTATGAAGAGCTTGTTTCTAAGCCCGAACTCCTTATTTTGGCAACCAAGACTCAGAATATTGAAGAGGCCTTAAGGAAGAACCTGAGTTTAGTTAAAGACAGCGTTATTCTGACTACGCAGAATGGTGTGCAGGCCGAAAATATTATTAGCCGGCTTCTGCCCGCAAAGAATATTCTTTCCAGTATAGTGATGTTTGGCGCTACTTATTTAGAGCCGGGTAAAGTGGTGCATAATTTTGAGGGAAGTTGGGTTTTAGGTAATACCTTCTCCCCGGCTCTTAATACCAGCGCAGTTTCGGTGAGTATGATTTTAAATAAGATCTTCCCTACAGTTATCAGCGAAAATATTGTAGGGATGAAATACCTTAAGATGTTCGTTAATGCCAATAATTGCCTTCCGGCCATACTGGGCATAAGTATGCAGGAGGCTTTTTCCGACCAGCAGGTAAGCCGGATAAGCATTGCCATTTGGAAGGAAGCCTTCGCGGTAATTTCAAAGTTAGACATTAAGCTAGTTTCTTTGCCGGGTTTTCCCATAGAACATATAACTAAGCTTATCTCCATTCTCCCGGAGGAGGCAGCTAAGATCTTCTCGGGTGCCATGACTAAACTGAGCAAAGACCCCCTCTACGGTTCAATATTACAGAGTATTAAGAGGGGAAAGACCTCAGAGATTGATTATATTAACGGAGAATTTGTAAGCTTGGCCCAAAAATACGGCTTAAAAGCCGAATTAAACCAAAGATTGGTGGAAATGGTGCATGAAGTTGAAAAGACAGGCAGATTCCTTAGCAAGGACGAGCTCCTCTATATTACGCAGGGATTAATAGATTAAATGTCCGAAATCAATTCGCCTTTTCCAAGGCTAAAACTTACTGTTACGGGAGTCTTCGGAGATTGTTACCACGGTTATAAGAAGGGTGATGAAATCCTCCTGGAAGATTTTACCCATCCCCCTAAACATTTCTGTTTAGGGCTGGCCCACGCATTATTCCCGGTAATCTACGCTTTAAGTTTCGGCGCTAAATTCGGTTTCCGGGATAATCAACGTTCGCTCCTGGTCACCTGCCCGGACGGCGGTAAGCTGGAATTTAAGGCGGAGATTCTGGATAAAGACGGCAAAGTAGAAATCCTCGCCAAGGATCCAAGCCATAAATTTAATCCCCAAAAGATGATTATCGAAGTAGTTAAAGCCAAGGGAAAATGTACCTTCGGCTATAAGGTTGGAGACAAATGGGAAACTCTCGGATTAAAATGTATACCCGGTTTTTGCGGCGCGGCATTTCATACCGCTTTCCCGGCGCTCTTTGCCTTGAATTTCGGTGCCAAGTTTTTCTTTATGGATAACCCAGATTCAGTCGATACGGTCACCTGCCCGGACGGCGGAAATATTGTTTTTAAGGTGACAAGAGTAGAAGAGGAGAAAAAATAATTTTATGAGCAAGCGCAGAGTAGTGATAACCGGCATAGGTGTAATTTCGCCTAACGGCATAGGTAAAGAGAAGGTTTTTCAGGCAATGAACTCAGGGATTTCCGGAGTAAGGCGGGTGGACGGTTTTGACGTTTCGGTATTTAATACCAAGATCGCCGCTGAAGTGCGCGACTTTGACCCATTTAAGCTCGGGCTTACGCACGAAGAGGTTATGCGCATGGATAGGTATGTGCAGTTCGGGGTAGTGGCCGGGGATATGGCGATTAAAGACAGCGGCCTTAATTTTTCTAAAGAAAATCCTGAACGTATCGGGGTCTGCCTGGCTAATGCTATCTGCGGCACAAAATATATGGAAGAGGAATTTGCGCTGGTGACTGATGACGGCAAGAATCCTATTGACCCCGCTAAGGTCCGTCCGGATTTATATGATGCGGCGATGTTTAACACTCCTTCCATTGAATTATCTGCAAGGTATCATTTTAAAGGAATATGCAATACTCTCTCTACGGGCTGTACCGCCGGGACAGATTCGCTCGGATTCGGCTTAGAGGCAATTCAGGATGGCCAACAGGATATTATGCTTTGCGGAGCGGCAGAAGCGCCAATTACGCCGATTACCTTTGGCGCATTTGACGTAGTCAATGTTTTATCCTGCCGTAATGATAATCCGCAAGGCGCCAGCCGTCCTTTTGATAACAAACGCGACGGTTTTGTCCTGGGTGAAGCAGCGGGGTTATTGGTTCTAGAAGAGTTGAGCCACGCGCTTTCGCGCAATGCCCGTATTTATTGTGAGGTCTTAGGGTTTGGCACAAGCTGTAATGCTTTCCATATGACTGACCTTCCGGCTGACGGACAGGCAATGACCAGTTGTATAGCCCTGGCCTTAAAAGATTCGGGGGTCAAGCCGCAGGAGATAGACTATATTAATGCCCATGGCTCAAGTACCAGAATGAACGATATATTTGAGACTACCGCTTATAAGGAGATTTTCGGAGATTACGCGTATAAACTTCCTATAAGCTCGCTAAAGTCCATGATCGGCCATCCATTGGCCGCGGCCAACGCCGTGGAAATGACTGTCTGCTCTATGATTTTTGAAAAGAATATTCTTCCGCCGACGATCAACCAGGAAGAAAAAGATCCTCTCTGTGACTTAAACTATATCCCTAACAAGGCCATCGGTAAAAAAGTAGATACGATCCTTAAAACCAGCAGCGGATTTTCCGGCATTCATTCTTCATTGGCCTTAAGGAGATATAATGGCTAAGATTGCGATTACGGGGATTGGTATAGTCAGTCCTTCGGGCATAGGTAAACGGCAGTTTTGGGCGAATATAAAATCCGGGCGTTCCTTTATTAAAGAAATCACCCGTTTTGACGCTTCCAGATACCCTTCGCGCATTGCCGGCCAGATTGACGAGCTGGATAAATATAGCAATATTTCGGAGCGCCTGCTGAAAAAAATTGACGCTTTTTCGCACATGGCCTTAATTGCTTCGGAATTGGCGCTTCAAGATGCCGGGATAGATATAAAAAATGAAGACCCGAATTTAGTCGGAATATTTTTAGGCAATGCTATCGGCGGATGGCTTTACGCCGAGACCGAACTGCGCGATCTATACCTTGAAGGCCGCGAAGGTGTTTCACCCTATATGGCTTCAGCCTGGTTTCCGGCTGCGCCGCAGGGCCAGGTCTCTATTTATTACGGTATTAAGGGTTTTTCTAAGACCGTGGTCGCCGACAGGGCCGGTTCTCTTATGGCCTTAGGTTATGCCGCTAAAGTCCTAAATAAGGATAAGCTGAATATGATTTTAGCCGGCGGTATGGAAGCACCGGTGACCCCCTATGCGCTTTTATGCTGCAATACTTACGGCGCTCTCTCTAAAAATAATGCTCATCCGCAGGAAGCTTACCGGCCTTTTGATAAAAAGCGCGACGGTTGCGTAATCGGCGAGGGCGCTGGTATCGTGGTTATGGAAGGGATTGAGCGGGCAAGTAAAAGAGGGGCTAAGCCCCTGGCTTATATTTCCGGATATAGCGCAACCTGTGACGGCATTGACCGGATTAACTGCTCCGCTGACGGAAAAGAATTGGCCCGGGCAATTAAAGCGGCACTCTCTGAAGCTAAAACCAATGTGGACGAGATTGGCTACATCAGCTTAGATGGCCTGGCCATGGATCTCTGGGATGATTCTGAAATCAAAGCCTTGCAAAGCGTCTTTGCCGGTAGGCTAAAAGATATTCCGGTGAGCTGTCCCAAATCCATGTTTGGCAATTTACTGGGCGCCTCCGGAGCCGTGGATATGATTGCTACTATTTTAACCATGGAGCATGCCCTAGTTCCGGTTACCTTGAATTTAGACGAACCGAATATAGAAGGATTAAATTATGTTACTAAAGAAGCCAAAGAGCACAAAATAAAAAGGGCTCTGGTAATTTCGCGCGGTCGAGGCGGGATTAATTCGGTTTTAGTGGTTGAGAAAGGAGAAAATTAATGAAGATATTATTTGTCATGCCTAAGGTAGGCGCCTGGGCAACCCACGGCATCCATCGTTCACCGAACCAGCTCTACGCCCATTGGGCAGCGTACGTGCGGGAGAGAGGCTATTCCGACGTGTCAGTCATAGACGGAAAAGCCAATCAAATTCCTATGAATGAGCTGGTTGAACAGGTAAAGCTTAAGGCTCCCGACATTGTAGTGATGGGCGAGCAATTGCACGGTTACGGCGGATACGGGGTTTTGCGGCATTTTAGAGAGGCGGCTATTGAGATTAAAAAAGTGCTTCCAAAAACAAAGATAATTTTCGGCGGGTTGTGGTATTCAGCAATGCCTGTGCAGACACTAGAAGAGAATCCGGCAGTAGATTTCGTAGTTATGGGCGAAGAAGAATCTTTCGGCGACCTTATCGAGGCCATAGATAAAAATAAGCCCCTCAAGGATGTCGGAGGGGTCACTTCGCGTATTGACGGCGCAATCGTGATGGGTCCGCATAAGCCGCTGATGGATGATCTGGATAAATTACCCTTGCCGGCATATGACTTGTTTCCTATGGATAAATATGTAGGCCATACCTACTGGAAGCCGTTCGTGGACATGGTAACCTCGCGCGGTTGCCCTTCGGCATGTACTTTCTGCTATGAATGGGACCAGTTTGACCCGCGCCACCCGTCGGATTTTTTGAAATGGCGTGCTAAATCTCCCGAACGCGTGATCGAAGAGATGGAATTATTGCAGAATAAATACGGGGTGAAGGTAGTCGTAATTCAAGACGATAATTTCAATGTTGATCCGGAGCGCGTCAGGAGATTCTGCGAGCTTAAGAAGCAGAAAAAGATTGATATCAAATGGGTTTCTTTGGGCCGGGCCATTGATTGGGTTAATTGTGAGAGCGTTTTGCCTTTAATGAAAGAGACCGGGCTATTTATGGGGGTATTCGGCATTGAAGTTACCACGCAGTCCGAGCTTAAAAAAATCGCCAAAGGCATAACCCTGGACCAGATCAAAAAGACTATTGAAATCCTGCGTAAACACGATATCGCGATAGTCGCGGATATTATGATGGGTTTTGACTACGATACCGAGGCAATTATCAAACAGCGTTTTGAATTTACTGATCAAGTTGATCCGGATATCCTTTGGGTTGGCTATGTCACTCCTGCTCCGAACTCTCCGATGTGGAGGATTGCCCTGAAGAAAAACTGGATTGACCCGAAAAAAGTGGATTTTAGCACCTGGGATTTCCTGCACCCGGTTATCCCCACCGACAATTTAAATATTGAAGAATTAGGCCGTCTGGGTTCTTGGTGTATGCGTGAGTTCTTTTCCAAGCCCGGCAGGATTAACAGGATCATGGAGAGCAATTTTGACCCTCTCGCCAAGCTTTGTTTTAAGGATGTTATGGACGGGGTTGGAAAATGGGAAGCCGGCGCCACTAAAGGCGAGGTACATATATAAAGGTAGTATATAGGAGAGAAAGCTATGGAGACAAAGACAAAAATTAAAGAGGTCCTGGTAAACTTACTGAAGGTCAAACCGGAAGAATTAAAAGATGCTGTGGCTTTACAGGAGAGTATCGGCGTGGATTCTACCGAGATGGTTGAGTCAGTCATTGCCTTAGAAAAGGCCTTTGGGGTAAAATTAAGCCCCAAGGAGATTACCAAGTCCTCAAGCATTGACGATATTGAAAAAGTTATCCAATCAAAATTTGCCAAATGAAGATAATTGATTTAAGTCTTCCTATTGACGATAAGGCATTTGAGGTGCATAAGGTAGCCATTGAGCGCGTAACCCATAAGGCCGGCGTGGAAAAATTTAACCGCCTGATTATGGGTAAGACTCTCTCCGGAAGAATAAGATACCTTCTGGGCCAGCGCATCCTTAAGAAAGAAGATTTACCTGACGAAGAATTCCTTTCTCTGGAGATAGTGCATGCGCCGGTGCATATCGGAACCCACCTGGATTATTCCTTCCACTACGGCTCAAAATCAGAGAACCGTCTTTCAAAGACCGCAGACGAAATTCCGCTGGAATACTGTTATCAGGACGGCATAAAGTTGGACCTCACCCATAAAAAACCCAACGAGACCATTAAAGCTTCGGATATTGAAGAGGCCTTGCTAAAAATTAATTATGAATTAAAGCTTTGGGATATTGTTTTACTGCAGACCGGGGCGGATAAGCTTTGCGGCTCGGCAAAATATTTTTCGGATTACCCGGGGGTAGATATTTCTGCTATAGATTATCTTTTGGATAGAGGGGTCAAGGTTTTCGGCGTGGATACGATGGGCATAGACCGGCCGTACAGGTTTATGCTCAAAGAATTCCTGGAGAAGAAAGACCCTAGGGCCTTATATCCGGCGCATTTTTACGGCAGGAAGAGGGAGTTTATCCATATTGAGAGGCTGGCGAATTTAGAGAAACTTCCGCCATGCGGCTTTAAAGTCATTTGTTTTCCGGTGCGCATCAAGAATACCGGTGCCGCCTGGGCGAGAGTAGTAGCAATTTTATAACACCCGGCCTTAAAGGATAGGCCGGTGTGCGCTTTCTGCGCAAGGAGGGGAAAATGGGGCATACCTGCAATTCCATCATTATTAACGCGCCTTACGATTTGGCATTTGACATCTCTAACGATATACCGCGCTGGACAGAATTATTCGGCAGCGAATATAAAAAAGCGGAAGTCGTCAAGCAAGAAGGGAACAGGATAACTTTTCGCCTGACCGATGATGAAGATAAATCCTGGGTCTCCTGGCGCCTGCTGCATAAGGATAATTATTTCACTTACGCCGAAAGAGAAGAGCCAAAATTCCCTTTTAAATATATGAAGATTGTCTGGCTTTACACGCCCAAGCCTGAAGGCGTAGAGTTAACCTGGATCCAGCATTTTGAAATGGATGAAAAAGCCAAATTTAACGATGAACAGGTTGAGGGTTTTATCAACAAGCACTCTAAAGATAATCTTTTAATCTTTAAGAATGTAATTGAAAAAGCAGCAGCAAAGTAACTTTTAGCCTGTTTGTCTACCTACAGGTAGACCTACCGGCAGGCAGGGAGGTTAATTATGGACCGGGAATTGAAAGGTAAAGTTGCGATTGTCACCGGCGCCAGCCGCGGCATAGGTAAGGCGCTTGCTTCAACTTGTGCCAGTTTAGGCGCGAATGTTGCTATAGCCGCGCGGCAAGAAGGCCCGTTAAAGGAAACCGCGGATGAAATTTCTAAGAAATATAAAGTTGAAGTTCTTCCGGTTCCCTGCGATGTCACCAAGTTAGAGGATTTACAAAATTTAGTCAATAAAACCAAAGAAAAATTCGGTAAAATTGATATTTTAATTAATAATGCCGGAGTTTCCAGCCAGTATCCTTTCCATGAGCAGCCAATTGAAGATTTTGAAAGACTCTCGCATACGAATTACTTAGGTTACGTGCGGCTGATACGGCTGGTGATTAATGATATGATGAAGCAGAAGTCCGGGGCGATTATCAACATGGTCTCAGGATCTACGCTTTGCGACCCGCTGCCGCGCAACTTCCTCGTCTATAGTTCTTTAAAGGTAGGCCTGAGGGCTTTTTTAAAAGGTCTATTTTGGGAGATCCGCGACTACGGGATTAAGGTTACTTCTCTTCTTCCGGGAGTTACGGATACTGACCTTACCGGAAAATTAAAAGAGATTTCACAGGATAGCTCCAGGTTAATGACTACCGAAGCTATTGAAAACGCGGTGAAATTCGCTTTAACGGTTCCCGCGAATGTTTGTCCTTTGGAAATCGCGATAATTAATCAACAGACGCCCTGGACTGCTCCGGTTATCCCGTTTAAGCAGCAGCATCCCGGAAAATAAAACAAAAGAGAAGGAGACAAGTATGAGAAAAACGTTTCTTTTGGCTACGGCAATACTCTTTGGCTGCCTAGGCATAAGCTTTGCGGCAGACGCGGATTTATTAGTCGATGATTTTGAGATTATCGAGATATCTACCGGCCCGCAAGGCACAGTTGATTTTGGTGCAGGTAACGGCTCGGCCGTAAGCGTAAGCGCAGCGACAGATATCAAGAATACCGGTAAGCAGTCCCTGAAGGTAGATTTCGAAGCAGGTAACGGCGGTTATATCTATGTAGCCAAAGGCAAAGGCCTGGATGCGGCAAATGCCCACTGGAGCATTAATCCGGAAGATATCCAGTGGGTAGAATATCAGGGGTTTTCTTTTTATATGTATGGCACGAATTCCAGGGCTAGGATAGCTTTTGATATAAAAGACAACGGCAATGAATTATGGCGTTTTGTTGTCGCGGATGATTTTAAAGGCTGGAAAAAGATCGTCTGTAATTTCGATAAGTTCATGGTACGCGATGACTGGCAGCCGGGGAGCGCCGATAAAAACGCAAAAATAGATTTTCCGATTAAAATATTCCAGTTTGAGCCTTTAGCCGAATCAAAAGGCACCCTTTATTTTGACACCGTAGAGCTGGTAAAGAAATAATGCATAAGCAGGACTCAAGAAACTTAAAAAAACGTTACCTCATCTGGTTTTATAAGACCACTAAGGAAGCGCTGGATAAGATTGAGCGCAAGTTCACTCAAAGCGACATCGACCGCTTTATCCTTAAGGAACTAAGGAAGGCGGACAAGGAAAAAACAATTGAACCCTTCATCGCGCAATTTGAGGATTATATCCATAAGAAAGAGCGGGATGGCTTTAATCTGAAGTTTGAAAATAAAAAGCCCAAAGCTCACTATGTATTCCTCGTTTTAAAACTGCAGGCGATTGAGAAGGCAATCGCTAGAGAATTAGGTAAAAAAGCGTTGGAAGAAATAAAGCTTCTTTATGAGATAGAGATGACTGAGCGCATCTTAAGGAGTACCGAACATTAAATGATTATTGACAGCCATAGCCACTGGTTACCGGAAGAAATTATAGCTAACGCCCATTTTTTCTCTAAAGGCTGGGGTGAGATTGAAAGCCAGATTAAAGCCATGGATGAAGCGGGTATTGCTAAGGCGATTTTATCCTATCCGACAACAGATGCGCATCTGAAACTAGGAAGCATATCGCTGGTCGCGGAGATGTTTAATGATAATGTAGGACAAGTCCTTAAAAGATATCCGGATAGATTTATCGGTGCGGCGATCCTGCCTATAGATAATGCCCAGGATATGCAGGATGAAGCCAGGCGGGCGATAGAGAAGTTCGGGTTTAAGGCGCTCTCTTTAGGCAGCAGTTATAATGGCCTGTACCTGGATAATAAGATATTCTTACCTATATATAAGCTGGCGCAGGATAAGAATATACCGATTTTTGTGCACTCCCAGATTATTAAGCCTATCGGTATTGAGCGCGTAGAGGATCCCTTACTTACTCCGGTAATTGAATATGTCTTTGATACGACCATCTGCATCGGTAAGCTCTTAATGTCGGATATCCTGCGCGATTATCGAACGAAGTTTATCTTTGGCCATTTTGGCGGGGTTATCCCGTTCCTGGCGAATAGATTTGACGCGACCTATCAAATGCTCCGGGGGATCAATTTTGTTAAGGACCTAAAAGCCAAACCCTCGGAATTATTAAAGAATATTTATGTGGATACCAGCGGGGACACGACCAAAGCGAATTTTCAGGCAGCGCTGGAATTATTGGGCCCCAGGCATATTTTATGGGGCAGCGACTGGCCGGCAAAGCGCGACATTGCTTCCGGAATGCAGGCAGTCCGGGACTTAGATATATCCGAAGAAGATAAGGATAATATTTTAGGCAACAATTTAGCCCAAATTCTCGCTCTTTAATGAATCTGTTGTTTTGCTCGCTCAAGGTCGATTTTGCCCTTCGGGCCGACAATGATCTTTCGGATTTTCGGCGGTTGCTGAACTCGCGCCTCGTGCTCTCACTCGGCGCTCGGACAGCATCGCCGTCCCGAGATTACCAAGCTTTCAGTTTGGCCTCGTGATTCCCGAAAATCCTCAAGCTCCATTGTCTAAAATCTCCATTCGCTCGCAATAACGCCAGATTCATTTAAAATATTTTAGGCATTCCGGTAAAAACTCTAAAATGATATTGAAAGAAAAAATGTGTAAAAATATCAAATATTCAGCAGCAGTAAAGAGGAATCTTTATGAGACTGCGCATGTTCTATTCGAATTGAACAATAAGAGGGACAGTTTTTCCTATATTTTAGTGGGTGGCGAGCAGTAAGATAGGTGCTAAAGGAGGAGAGAATGGCGGATAACCAGGCAGTTAAAAAGGAAGATGTGGGGCTTGGGATTACCAATAATGCTTTCGAGTTGATCATCTTGGCTGGTATTCTCACCTTTGTATTTATAATCTCGTTTTTCTTTAATGTATTTGGATTTTTGGTCAAGTTCTTTGAGGGAAATCCTGCTGCCCTGAATTTTGTCGATGAAATTATTGTGGCCCTTTTGATTTTAAGCATCGGATTTGCCCTCATTTCCTGGCACAGACTGCAGGAGTTAAAAAAAGAAACTGCCGAACGCATGAGATTACAGGCAAAAATTATTGAGGATTACGAGATAAAATTAGAAACGGAGAAAATAATCTGCAAAGGCCTGCATTGCGATATTGAAGAGTATAGGAAGATGGAGAAAGATGCTTTATCCCGCAGGCAGAAAGTGCGGCAGCAAAATCCAGAGAACACGTCAGATATTCAATAAACAAGGAGAATTTACATGCAGATGATTAAAGATGTGCATCTTACGGGTAAAGATTTGACCGAGATGGTGCAACTGCGGCCGCAGGATGTGGGCAAATACGCCATTGTCCCCGGTCCAAAGGACAGGCTGGAATTTTTGCTCAAGAAGATTGAGAATCCCGTGCGCAACTTTTCCTTTATGGAATATACGATGTTCACCGGCACCTATCAGGGCATAAGAGTCAGCGCGATTAACGGCGGCAGGTTTTCCACCGATACTTCCATCACCACCGAAGTAATGTGCAATGCAAAGATTGAGAATATCATCCGCGTGGGGACAGCCGGCTCTTTGGATGAAAATATAAAAGTAGGGGATCTCTTCGTAGTGGATGAGGTGCTCCGCGGAGACGGGGTTACGCCTTATTACGTAGATAAGGATTTCAAGACTGCCGCGGACAAAAAAATTTCCGATACGCTCTATGCAATCGGTAAAAGCATGGGCCTAAATATCCATCGCGGCCTTGCCTGGACCACGGATGCGCTACTGCGCGAGACGCGGGAAATTGTTGAGTCCAAACGCAAAGAAGGCGCCCAGGCCGTAGATATGGTTTCTTCTGCCCTGTTAACCATTGCCCAGACTTATAATATTAAAGCCGGCTCAATTTTAGCAATCAGCGATAATGTCATCACCGGGGAGATGGGCTTTATGAATCCGCTGTATTATATGGCGGAATCCAGCCTGCTGGCGATTGCCCTAGAAACAGTTAAAAGACTGGAAGGAAAATGAGGTTTTCTCCGTTATTCTGGCCAATTCAGCTTAAGTCTAAGGTGATTTACATTTTAGACGAAACGCTTCTGCCGCATAAACTTTCTTATATAAAAACCAGGAATTACAAGGAGGCTTGCCGTGCGATAAAAGAAATGAAGACGCGCGCCGTTGGCCAGGTACTCCTGGTGATGTATATTTTCCTGCAGTTACTTAAACAGGGAAAGCGAAAGGACTTACTTAAAGCCGCTCAAGCCATAAACGCGACCCGGCCGACGCTATCTTTTAAATCTTTGACGGATATGGTTTTGGGCTGGGCTAAAAAAGGCGCGCCCTTGGAGAAATGTATCTTGAAATTTTTAGAAGGCTTAAAATACAGCCGGATTAAGCAGGCAGAAGAGGTAAGTAAATTAATCCGGGACGGGGATGTCATATTAACCCATTGCAATATCAGCGGGTTAATGCCGCTAATCGGGGAATTCTGCCTTCAACAGAATAAAAGAGTAAGTTTCTTTACCACCGAGACGCGGCCGTACCTGCAGGGTTCGCGCCTGACTGCCTGGGAGTTAAAGCGCGCCGGGTTCGACGTGACTATAATTACCGACAATATGGCGGCTGCGGTTATGTCGCTGGGTAAAGTTAATAAAGTTATTGTTGGCGCAGACCATTTGGCCAAAAACGGCGATATCGCCAACAAAATCGGCACTTACGGCATTGCCGTATTAGCCAGGCATTTTAAGCTGCCTTTTTATGTTTTATGCCCGCCGGTTTCGCACTTAAAAAGCGGCCAGGAGATTAAAATTGAAATGCGGCCGGATAAAGAAATACTGGAATACCAGGGCCTGCGTCTGGCACCCCAAGGCGTAAAAGGGTATTATCCGGCATTTGATGTCACCCCGGCCGGGCTGATCACTAAGCATATTTATATGGAGATAAAAAGATGATTTTTTGTAAAGAGAGAGCGTTAAAGAAAGAGATGATTAAAGTAGGCCAGCGGATTTATCAAACTGGTCTGGCCGTAGCTAAGTCCGGAAATATAAGCGTTCGGCTTGACGCCGGGAATATACTCATTACGGCTAGCGGGACATCTTTAGGCAACCTAAAATACAGGGATATCGTAAAGGTAAATTTAGATGCCGGTAAATCCCCCGGCAAAATCCAACCGAGTTCAGAGCTCGCGTTGCATAGTCTGGTCTATAAAAATTTTAATGCCCGGGTCGTAGTGCATTGTCATCCACCTTTAATCAACGGATATTTTGCGGTTACCTCTGACCTGAAGGCCTTAACTTTTGAGACTAAGTTTTATCTGGGTAATGTGCCGGTTATCGGGCAAGAAACTCCTACGGTAACCCAGCCCGGTCCGGTTATCGAGGCCTTGAGAACCAATAGCTTGGTAGTGCTCAAGAACCACGGGACAGTAGCTATCGCTGATAAATTTTCTGACGCCTTAAATATTACCGAGGCCCTGGAAGAAGCAGTGCGTACCGTAGCCGTAGCAAAAATATTTAAACAAGACATCCTGGATGAATTAGATAAAACCATAAAACAGGACTTGACCGCTAATGTCGCTCTCCCCATGTTTTCTAAAGAGCATATCCGGGCCATCGTAGACCTGGTAAATAAGGATGAGTTTATCGCCTCTAAAGGAAAAGAGCTGGATTTAACCGTAAAGCTGGCCATAAAACTTGACGGAACGGATAAGGCCTACAGATTCAATTTTGAAAAAGGCAAAATCGTAAAATTGGATTTTGATGCCGATGCGCCATTTGTTATTTCTGCGCCGGCCAACTCCTGGGAGCAGGTCTTTTTAGGTAAATTAGATTCATTTGTGGCGGTGACGCAGGGTAAAATGAAGCTGGACGGTCAATTGGGCCAGCTTTCTAAATGGTATGTTCCTTTTACCCGGTTATTCGCCTTATTTAAGGAAGTGAGGATAAAATGATCCCGCTCTATCCGCTATATATAAATGGAAAATTTATGGAAACCAAAGATAGGCAGAATATCCTTAATCCTTCAACCGGAAAAGTAATTGCCGAAGCCTCGATTGCTTCCTTAAAAGAGGTAGAACTTGCGTTGAGCAGCGCGCGCTTTGCTTTTGATAAAGGAGACTGGCCAAGGTTAGCCTTATCCGAGCGCAGGAACCTTATTTTAAAGGTTGCCCGCGGGATTTTAGATAATGCGGGAGAATTAGCGGCTCTGGAAAGCGCAAATACCGGTAAACCCATTAAAGAAACTACTTTTATGGATATTCCTTCGGCGGCCAAGACCTTTGAATATATCGCCGGAAGTTTTGAAAGTTTTTTGAACAGCGAAATTATAAATGTCCCCGAAGGCAGCCAGGCAGCCTTAAGGCGCGAGCCAAGGGGAGTCGTAGTCTTAATTGTCCCCTGGAATTATCCGTTTCTAATTGCCTCCTGGAAATTAGCTTTTGCCCTGGCCGCAGGCAATAGTGTGATCTTAAAGCCTTCCAGCCTGACTCCTTTAACTACCCTTAAATTAGCCGGAATTATTCACGACGCGGGCTTGCCTGCCGGAGCCGTGAATATCATCAATGCCAGCGGCCCAAAAGTGGGTGAAGCGCTTTGCGCCGATAAAAGAGTGGATATGCTTTCTTTTACCGGAAGCAATGAAGTGGGCAAACAGATCTTGGGATACTCATCCCAGAACGTTAAAAAATCCATTATGGAACTGGGCGGAAAAAGCGCAAGCTTAATTTTTGACGATGTGGATGTTGATACGGCGGTAAACAGCGCGCTCTGTTCGGCATTCTTAAACCAGGGCCAGATGTGCACGGCGATGTCGCGCATATTTGTCCAGGATAACCTGTATGACAGATTTGTGGCCAGTTTCGTAAAAAAAGCCAAAATCTTAAAGCTCGGTCCTTCCGATAATCCTGAAACACAGATGGGCCCCTTAATCAGCGATAGCCAGCGCAAGAAAGTCATTGCCTATCTAGAAAAAGCCAGGACCGAGGGCGCCAAGGTGCTTTGCGGCGGTAAAATCCCGTCAGGAGCGGAACTAAAGAACGGTTATTTTTTTGAGCCTACGGTTATTGCCGAAGTTAAGCCGCAAATGCATATATTTAGAGAAGAGGTATTCGGTCCGGTAGTTCTGATCGGTAAGTTTACCGATGCCGACTCAGCCGTAGAGTTAGCCAATCTTAGTGATTTTGGCCTGGCTTCCTGCATCTGGTCTAAAGATATCCCCTTTGCCGAACAGTTAGCTAAGCAGCTTAACAGCGGGACTGTTTGGATCAATACCTACGGTATGTTTTATCACCAGCTTCCCTATGGAGGATTTAAACAAAGCGGTTTCGGTAAGGAGTTAGGCCGGGCCGGATTCCTTGAGTATACCCGGATCAAAAATATAATCACTGACCAATCGGCCCAAGGCAGGCCCCTGGTTAATTACTGGTACGGTTTCTAAAATAAAATGAAGATTCTTCTCTCTGTATGGTTCTGGCTGGCCAGCACAATTATTACGATAATTTTATTTTTTGTTGTGTTTTTTATTGTCGTATTCACTTTTCCTTTTGATAAGAAGAGAAAACTTGCCCATGCGCAATGTTTCTGGTGGTCGAATTGCGTTATCCGATTGAATCCTTATTGGAAATTACGCCTTGAGGGGCGGGAAAATATTGACCGTAATAAAACCTACGTGATTATTGCCAATCATCAGAGCTTGGCCGACATAGCCGTGTTGTATAAAATCCATATGCAGTTTAAATGGGTTTCTAAAGAGAGCCTTTTTAAGGTGCCTTTTATCGGATGGTGCCTGGCGCTGACTAAGCATATAAGGTTAGAAAGGGGAGATTTTTCCAGCATTAAGAAATTGTACCGCCAGGCCGGCGAATGGTTAAGAAGGGACATGTCGGTATTATTCTTTCCCGAAGGCACCCGCAGCGACAGCGACGCCATGAATGTCTTTCAAAACGGCGCCTTTAAATTAGCTATAAAAGAGAAAAAGCCTATACTCCCCATTTGCATCCGGGGGACGCGCGAGGCTATCCCTAAGGGGAGTTGGATATTCAGGGCAAGGGTTTGCGCAACCCTAAAAGTGCTTCCCGCCCTGGACACCAGTTCATTGAGCCCGGGAGATTTTGGGGCCTTAAGGGATACGGTTTTCGCCAGGATTACCAATGCCTAGCCATGAAAAGCAGGGTCTATTTTATCAAGGTAAGCGAAGCTGATTCTATACCGGTTGTGCAGGATAAGCTCCTGCGCCTTTTAAATAAGAGCAACCTGTTTGCTTTTATTAAGCCCTTGGATTCAGTCGCCGTAAAGCTGCATTTTGGCGAAGAGGGAAATACCGGCTTTGTGCGGCCGGAATACCTTAAGGTTATCTGTACTCAAGTTAAAGAAAAAGCAGCCCTGCCTTTTTTATCCGATACCAATACGCTCTACAAAGGTTCGCGTACTAATTCCAACGATCACCTTAAGCTTGCCTATAAACATGGTTTTACTCCCGCAAAGGTAGGTGCGGAGGTGATCATTCCCGATGAGCGGGACAGGGCACAAATCCGGGAAGTCAGTCTAAATCAGAAGTTTGTCAAAAACGCGCAAGTTCTATCGGTCTTTCTGGAGGCTCAAGCCCTGGTGGGCGTCGCGCATTTTAAGGGGCATATTATGACTGGTTTTGGAGGGGCGTTGAAGAACATCGGCATGGGCAGCGCCACGCGCCAGGGTAAGCTTGAGCAGCATTCCGATATCGCGCCTATTGTTTATACGGATAATTGTGTAGGCTGCTCAGCTTGCGTCGAGGTTTGTCCGGTTAAGGCTATCAGCATCAAAGATAAAAAAGCCTGTATTGATAATACTAAGTGCATCGGCTGCGCTACCTGCATAGCTGTTTGTAATTACCGGGCTATTGACGTTTGCTGGGATTCCGGAGGAGACCTTATCCAGGAGAAAATGGTTGAATATGCAAAGGCAATCCTGGAGAGTAAAAAGCAAAAGAGCGCTTTTCTGAATTTTTGCATTAAGATTACCCAGGAATGTGATTGCCTGGCTCAGGATGACCCGCGCATTGTCCCGGATATCGGTATATTCGCTTCGCTTGATCCGGTGAGCCTGGATAAGGCCTGCCTGGATATGGTGAATAAGACGGCCGGAAAAGATATCTTTAGGGAGCTTCATCCCCGGAGAAACGGGGCCAAGCAACTTGAGCATGCCGCAGGCCTGGGCCTGGGTAGTTTGGAATACGAATTATTAGTGGTATAATAAGCTATGAATGTTTACATACTTTCATTCCAATGCCGGGACCAGCGGGGGATTGTAGCAAAATTAGCGGATTTCCTTTTTAAGTCCGGGGCAAATATCATTACTGCTGACCAGTATTCTACTTGTCCCCGGGGCGGGTATTTCTTTATCCGGATGGAATTTATAGTTGATGCCGCTTCCTGCAGTAAGAGCGCTTTAGAAAAGGGTCTGGGTATTATTGCGGATAAATTGGGCGCGCAATTTTCTCTTTTTGATAAGCATAAGCCGCTGCGCATGGGTATATGCGTTTCCAAGCCCGGCCATTGCCTGGCGGAGATATTGTATCTCTGGAGGGAGCGGGAATTAAACGTAGAGATACCTTTTGTTATCAGTAATTTTAAAGGCCACCGGGAATTTGTAGGGCAATACAGAATCCCCTTTTATTTTATTCCGGCAACCAAAAATAACCGCCGGGAAAATGCGCTATTAAGGATTGTTGCCAAAAACACTGATTTTCTGGTACTTAGCCGTTATATGCTCGTCCTTTCTAAAAAATTTCTCGGTGCGTATGGGAAAGATATTATCAATATCCATCATGGATTTTTACCCGCGTTTAAAGGAAACAGCCCGTATAAGCAGGCATTCTCCAGCGGCGTAAAAGTAATCGGGGCGACCTGCCATTTCGTGACAGAAAAGCTAGACGACGGGCCGATTATCGCCCAGGCGGTAGAACATATTTCGCATAAAGATGGTCTGGGAGATTTGGTGCGTAAAGGCAGAAATTTAGAAAAGAGGGCTTTAAGCGATGCCCTGCGTGCGTATGTAGACTATCGGGTCATCAGGCACGATAATAAGACCATAGTTTTTTAAGAGGAGGAAAAGTGAAGAAGATAAATAAGATTATGCTTTGGTTCCTTATTATATTTTTTAGTATTTTTATCCTTGTTAATATCGCTGTTTCCCTTTTCGCTAAGCCAATACTGGTTCAACAGCTGGAGAAAAACTTGAAACTTCATACCAGCCTGGGCAGTATAAGCGTAGGCCTGCCTTTCTCGATCAATTTAAATAACCTTGAAATCGGGGATTTGTTTAGAGCTGATCAAATATCCGTTACTCCCAATATATTTGGTTTTTTTGCCGGTAAGATTATTCTCAGCAATATGACTCTGGTGAACCCGGTGATTAAGCTGGAGCAGGCTAACGACGGAAGTCTCTCCCTGCCTAGGTCAGAATCAAAAGATAAGCCAGGGCAAAAACAAAAGCAAAAGCAAAAAGCGGCGCCGATTTATTTAACCAGCCTGATAATAAAAAATGGCAAGCTTACTTTTATAGACAGAAAAATAGACCCCACCGGCTATAAGATTATTCTGGGAAAAATAAATGCGAACATCTCTAAGGTTATGCTTCCCCCGTCTTCGCTTAAGACGAATTTTAATGTCGCGTTGGATTTTCTGAATCCGGATGCGCAGAAACTAGGGGGCCTGAATTTTTCCGGCTGGATTGATTTCGGGCTCAAAGACATGGACGGCGCTTTGAGCGTAAAAGACCTGGATTTGACTTATTTTTCCCCCTATTACGGAAATTTTATCTCCAGCAAGAAACTCCTTTCGGCCAGGATTAATATCAGCGCTTTTTTTAAGTCTAAAAATAATGCTTTAGACATTGCAACGAACTTCCGGCTCTCGGATTTAACCTATGCTCCTCAGGAAGAACAGCCGGAAGGCGAGCTTCCCGAGTTTAGCTTAGCGCAGAACGCCTTGGATTTATTCACCGATAAGCACGGTAACTTAATATTAGATTTTAATATTAGCACGAAACTGGATAATCCTAATATTACTATCGGAGAGCTGGAGAAAGTTATCTTAAAGGCCGCGGCTAAAAACCTCTCCAGACAGTCGCCGGAGACGTTGATTAAAAAAGTCAGCGATAATATCGAACAGTTTAAGGCCATCGGTAAAAATTTAGAAAGTATATTTAAGGGAGAGTGATTGATGCCTAAACCCAGGAGCCTCCAGAATATCGAAGATAAAATGTCCGGCCTCGACGCAGGGTCATTGCGTTACCATGTGCTGGAGAGCGCTAAGAATTTTAAAACCTCCTGGATAGAGTTAGGCCGTTCGCTCTATTCAGTATGGAAAGATAAGCTGTATAAGGAATGGGGTTTTAGTACGTTTGACGCCTATACCGCTAAAGAAATCGGGATTAAAAAACCTACGGCGATGAAACTCTTGCGCTCGTATTATTTTCTGGAGAAAGAGGAGCCGGTATATTTAAAAGATGATTATGTTGAATCAGCTGATGCAGCTAAGGTCCCCGGCTATGAGGCAGTGGATTTGCTGCGCCAGGCAAAAGATAAAAAAACGCTGGATTCCGGAGATTATGCAAAACTAAAAAAAGAGATTTTTGAAGACGGTAAAGACGTGCAGCAGTTAAAGCGCGATCTGACCTCCCTTATCAGGCAAAGAGAGGAACTTGAGCCCGAAGAGGCGCATAGGAAAAGAAGGGTAGCTACCTTAAAAAGATTTATCGGTAGCCTTAAAGCGCTCAAGCAGGAAGCGGAAATATCCAAACTGCTTCCCGCCCCGCTTATTCAAGAAGCCCAGGAATTAATCAAGAAGATAGAGGAGCAGATTAGCTAGAATGAATATAATCGAGATATTAGATAAAAGGGCAAAAGAGACTCCGGATAAACCCGCGGTTATATTCAGGGAACAGACCGTCTCCTTTTTTAGGCTTAGCGATAGCTCATCCCGCCTGGCCGCTAGCCTTAAAGGGTTAGGCGTAAATAAAGGCGACAAGGTAGCGCTATATTTACCCAGTTGGCCGGAGTATATCTTCAGTTACCTGGCGATCTGGCGCATAGGCGCGACCGCGGTGCCGTTAGATTTTATGCTTACCGAAGATGAATTAGTATCCTGCCTGGAGCATGCCGAGGTTAAAATTTTAATCGCTAAGCCCAAAGCCAATCTTTCTTTGGAGGCGCTTAGAAAAAGATGCCCGGCCTTAAAGGAGATAATCGCCTGCCAGGATAAAATTGATGGGTGCCTGTTTTTTGATGAATGCGTGGAGAAAAATCCGGCCGCCGGCTTAAAAGCGCAAATAGAGGATAAAGACTGCGCGATTATTTTTTATACCTCGGGGACAACCGGCAGACCCAAGGGCGTATTAATAAATTACCTGCAGTTGGGAGCACCTCCTAAATCTATGGAGTTTTTTGTCAATTCTGACTTAAGCGAAAAAGATACGACCCTCTGCGCCTTGCCGTTTTCACACCTTGGCGGGCTGATTTATATCCAGAACACCGTTGTTTTTGGTTTAAGGCTGGTTTTGATGGAGCGTTTTATTCCGTCAGAATTTTTAAAGAATATCCAGAATCATAGGGTAAACTTTTTTTGGATTGTTCCTTCTATGTATTACGCGCTCCTGCAGCTAAAAGAATTTGAAACCTTTGACTTATCCAGTTTGCGCTGGATAGTTACCTTTGGCGCCTCCAGTTCTCCCGAGGCCCTGCGCAGGTTCCAGCGGTATTGCCCTAAAGCCCACCTGTTGAACGGTTGGGGCCTAACTGAAACCAATGCGCCGAGCGTGGTTTTACCGATGGGTTCAAAGAAACTGGAAAGCGTAGGCAGACCCGCTCCCTGGATAGAGGTAAAGATATTCGATGATCAGGCTCAGGAAGTCAAGCCCGGGGCTATCGGCGAGATTTGCGTAAAAAGCTGGGTAGTTACCGACGGATATTATAAAGATGCGGCCTTAACCCGGCAAGCCCTAAAAGGCGGTTGGTTTCATACGGGAGACCTGGGGAAATTTGATAATGAGGGAGACCTCTATATCGTGGGCAGAAAAAAAGAAATGATCAAGGTTGCCGGAGAGATCGTTTTTGAACCGGAGATAGAGGCAGTTATCCATACGCATCCTGACGTAGCGGAAGTGGCGGTAGTCGGGGTCGCGGATCAAATGAGAGGAGAAGTCCCCAAGGCCTGGGTAGTCTTAAAAGAGGGTAAGGCTTTAAGAGAAGAAGACCTGCGCTATTTTCTACGCGAGCACCTGGCGCATTTTAAAATCCCGCATTATTTTGAATTTAAAGACATGCTCCCCAAGAACCGCGCTGGAAAGATCGACAAAGAGCGGCTCAGGACAAGGCCTATCTAAAACCACGCTCTCCATAAACGAAGCAATTGTAATAATTTCTGAAAGATGTATAATAACTATGGAAGTAATAAATTAAGCGGCCTGGATAGAGTAGCGCTCTAATTGTCAGGGCCAAAGGAGTCAACTGTGAATCATTATTTGTATTCAGGGATTTTATTAATTTGCGCTTATGGCGCTGGTTGGTTGCTTTATTTGATTATGGTAATTCTACTCAGGCGTTGGGGGCACGCCGTATCTTCAGAAAATTTTAATATTAGTTTGGAGTCGCTTAAGCGCCCTTTGCGTTTCTTGATCCCTATTTTGTGTATTTTAGCGGTTATCCCCTCTTTACGGCTGGCGGAAAAAGAACGCTTATTGGTTAGTTATTTTACCCATATCATCTTTATCGCTTTAGCCGGTTGGGCGGCCATAAAAATAGTCCATATCCTCAGGGATGCGGTTCTAGACCGTTATGATATGCAGGTACGGGACAATGCGCG
>JAQUMI010000002.1 GCA_028718225.1 Candidatus Omnitrophota bacterium
ATTGGCCAGGTCATCGGCGACTTAAGTTCTCGACGGGCAAAGATAATTTCACTTGCACAGCGCCTTAACCTGCGTACCATCAGGGCGAACATTCCGTTAGCTGAGGTTTTTAACTATGCCACTATATTAAGATCCTTGACACAAGGCCGTGCATCCTATACAATGGAGCCTTCGTTTTACAGCGAAGTGCCTGCACATATAGCAGAAAAAATTATAACAGGGTTTGCTGCCACAGGTTCGACCAGAAAAAGTTTTTAATAAAAACAGGAGGAAAAATGGCTAAAGAAAAGTTTGTCAGGAGTAAGCCACACGTAAATATCGGAACTATCGGGCACATTGATCACGGCAAAACTACCTTGACCGCTGCTATTGTTAATATCTTGGCTAAGATGGGCAGGGCAACGGCAAAGGCATATGCTGATATCGCCAAGGGTGGAACAGTAAGAGACGATACCAAGACCGTTACTATTTCTGTTGCTCACGTGGAATACGAATCGGATTCCCGCCATTACGCACATATTGACTGTCCGGGCCATGCCGATTATATCAAGAATATGATTACCGGCGCAGCGCAGATGGATGGCGCCATATTGGTAGTTTCCGCAGCTGACGGCCCTATGCCCCAAACGAGGGAGCATATTCTTTTGGCCAGGCAGGTTAATGTCCCTTCTATGGTCGTGTTTTTAAACAAAGTTGATCTGGTTACGGATAATGAACTCTTGGATCTGGTGGAAATGGAAGTCCGAGAGCTTCTTACTAAATACGGATATCCGGGAGATAAGACTCCGATTATCCGCGGCAGCGCATCTAAAGCTATGGCTGCGGCAAATGACCCTAACAGCGCTGACTGTAAACCGATTTTAGATTTGATCAAGGCTTGCGATGAGTTTATCCCCCTTCCGACTAGAGATCTGGATAAACCGCTATTGATGGCAGTGGAAGACGTATTCAGCATCGAGGGTAGAGGCACGGTGGCCACCGGAAGAATAGAGCGAGGCAAGGTAAAGTTAAGCGAAGAAGTTGAGATTATCGGTTTAAGGCCCGAAGTAAAGAAATCGGTAGTTACCGGAATAGAAATGTTCCGCAAACTGCTTGATGAAGGTCAGGCTGGCGATAATGTCGGCTTGTTATTAAGGGGCGTGGAAAAGAATGATATTGAACGCGGTATGGTTATTGCCGCTCCTAAGTCTATCACCCCTCATACGAAGTTCAAGGCTCAGGTCTATATTCTGACCAAAGAGGAAGGCGGAAGGCACACGCCGTTTTTTAAAGGCTACCGGCCGCAGTTCTATTTCCGCACCACCGATGTTACCGGGAATGTTACCCTCCCTACTGGCGTAGAAATGGTTATGCCGGGAGATAACGTCAATCTGGAAGTAGAATTAATTACGCCTATCGCTATGGAAAAAGAATCGCGCTTTGCTATCCGCGAAGGCGGCCATACCGTAGGTGCAGGAGTAGTTACGGAGATTATCGCTTAAAGATATGTCAGGCACACAGCAAAAGATACGCATAAAACTAAAAGCTTATGATCATCGCCTCTTGGACCAGGCGGTCCTGGAGATCGTTGAGACGGTAAAACGCACCGGCGCTAAAATCGCCGGGCCGGTTCCGCTGCCAACCAGGCGCGAAATCTATACGGTACTACGCTCTCCGGTTATTGATAAGAAGTCGCGCGAGCAGTTTGATTTGTCCACGCATAAACGGCTTATCGATATATTTGAACCGACGGCCAAAACGATAGATTCATTAAGGAAGCTAAACTTGCCCGCAGGGGTAGATGTTGAGATAAAATGACCGGTATATTAGGCAAAAAAATAGGTATGACCCAGATTTTTGCTGATGACGGCTCATTCGTGAGCGTCACCGCTATCGAGGCCGGGCCCTGCCCGGTATTAGCGGTAAAGGAAAAAAATGTCCAGTTGGGGTTTGACTTAGCGGATGAGAAACGGCTGAAAAAACCGGTAGCGGGATATTTCAAAAAATTGAACATACCCGGACGCAAGCTGGTTAAAGAGTTAAATAAGGATGCGGCTAAAGAGTATAAAATAGGCGAAGAGCTTAAGGTGGATATTTTTACCCCGGGGGATTTTGTTGATGTCACGGGAGTTTCTATCGGCAAGGGGTTCCAGGGCGGTATGAAGCGCTGGCATTGGCACGGCGGGCCAATGACGCATGGTTCGACATCGCGTCGCCGGGCCGGTTCTGTCGGTTCAAGTACTACGCCCGGAAGAGTGTGGAAAGGGCACCATATGCCCGGCCACATGGGGGCTAAGCAGGTGACCACTCAGAATTTAAAGGTAATGCGGATAGACGTGGAAAATAATATTCTTTTGGTCAAGGGCGCTGTCCCCGGGCATAAAAATACTTACGTTGTTGTCAAGAAAGCTGTGAAAAAAACAGCTAAAGCGGCTTCTTCGGCAAAGAGCGCAGCCGCAAAAGAGAAGAAAAAATAATAAATGGAAGCTATAACCTTACCTATATATAATGCGGCAGGCAAAGAAGTAGATAGCGTAAAGCTGAACCCGGCAGTCTTTGACGGCATAATTAACTCTGAGGCTTTATATCAGGCAGTTATTGCCTACCGGGCTAACCAGAGAAAAGGCCTGGCTGCCACTAAAACAAGAGGCGAGGTATCCGGAGGCGGCAAAAAACCCTGGAAACAGAAAGGCACTGGCCGCGCGCGCGTAGGCTCAACCCGTTCGCCTTTATGGCGCCACGGCGGCGTAACCTTTGGTCCGCATCCGAGAGATTTTTCGTATACCCTTCCGGACAAGATAAAAAAAGTGGCTCTAAAATCCGGCCTGAATGCCAAGGTAAAAGAAAATAATTTAATTGTTTTGGATGAATTTAAGCTGGAGAACATTAAAACTAAAGACGCGCTCAGGATATTCACGCATCTTAAGGTGGCCGGCGCCAAAAACAGAAAAGCTTTATCCACGCTTTTATTGTTAGATAAGGCCGCAGAGAACGCAAAGTTAGCTTTAAGGAATATCGGTTTCTTAAGGTTTAATTTGGCTTCGGACACGCATGTTTACGAAGTTATGAGCCATAAAAAAGTAATTATTACCAAAGACGGTTTAAACCAGTTGACTAAAAGGTTAGGTAAATGAATTATTCGCAAGATATCATCAAATCTTTAATGCGCACGGAGAAGTCAACACAGTATGAACCGGACGCTAAGTATCTTTTTCTGGTCGGCATCAAGGCGAATAAAATCCAGATTAAACATGCGGTAGAGCAGCTTTATAAAGTTAAGGTTAAAGATGTAAATACCTTTGTTTCCGCGGGGAAGTTAAAGCGGGTGCGCCACCAGTTAGGCAGGACCCCCGAAACTAAAAAAGCGGTAGTGACTTTACAGGCAGGACAGAAAATAGAGGTAGCTTAAAAGAGATGGGACTTAAATACTTTAAACCAACAACACCTTCGCGCAGGCATATGACGGGTGCGGATTTTCTGGAAATAACTAAGAATACGCCGGAAAAGCGCCTGTTGCGTCCTTTAAAGAAAAGCGGCGGCAGGAATTCCTACGGGAGAATTACCTCCAGGCACCGCGGCGGCGGGCATAAGAGGATGTTAAGGGTTATCGATTTTAAACGGGATATTTTTGACCTGCCGGCTAAGATTATCGCTATTGAATATGACCCTAACCGTTCATCGCGTATCGCCTTGCTCGAATATCCGAATAAAGAAAGAAGGTATATATTGGCGCCGGTAGGCCTGAATGTAGGGCAAAGCGTTATTTCCAGCAATCAGAAAGACGTGGAGATACAGACCGGTAACTGCCTGCTCTTAAGGCATATACCTTCGGGGACACTTATTCATAATGTAGAATTAAGCAAGGGCCGGGGCGGACAGATTGTGCGTTCTGCCGGTTCCAGCGCGCAGATTATGGCTAAAGAAGGAAATTTTGCCCATATTAAACTTCCTTCCGGCGAGGTAAGACTAATCAGCCTGGATTGTCATGCTACTGTCGGCCAGGTTGGAAATGTAGAGCACGAAGCGCTTTATTTGGGTAAGGCCGGCAGAAACAGGTGGCTGGGTGTAAAACCGCAGTCAAGAGGTTTAGTTATGAACCCGGTAGACCATCCGCATGGCGGAGGTGAAGGAAAATCCGGACAGGGCAACCCGCATCCGGTGACTCCCTGGGGTAAGCCGACCAAGGGCTACCGGACCAGAAAACCGAATCGGTATTCTAATAAGTTTGTTGTTAAAAGAAGGAAACCATAATGCCGCGTTCACTCAAAAAAGGACCTTTTGTCGAGGAAAGATTGTTAAGGAAAGTCGATCAGCAGCGCAAGTCCGGCACGCGCCAGGCAATCAAGACCTGGTCCAGAAGTTCAACGGTAATACCGGATTTCGTTGGTTTGACTTTTGCCGTGCACGACGGTAAAAAACATGTTCCGGTTTTTGTAACCGAGAATATGGTTGGCCATAAATTAGGAGAATTCGCTCCCAGCCGCATATTCAGGAAGCATGGCGGCGTAAAGGCCAAAAAGGCATTAGAGAAGACATAAGATGATCGCTAAAGCTGAAGGAAAATTTTTAAGGGTTTCTCCGGGAAAGGTCCGGCTGGTTTTAGACCTTATCCGCGGGAAAGACGCATCCAGGGCCCAGGCGATACTTTTAAACATAAACAAACGGCCCAAGGAGCACCTGGTTAAGATTTTAAAATCCGCTGTTGCTAATGCCAAGGTTAAAGGGTTCAACCTTGAACAGCTCTATGTATCAAAGGCCATTTGTAACCCGGGGCCGAGCTGGAAAAGGTTTAAAGCAGCGGCGTTCGGCAGGGCCCAGCCGATCTTAAAACGCACGGCGCATATAAAAATAGAATTAGATTTAAAATCGGGAGAATAATAAATGGGACAAAAGGTTAATCCGTTAATTTTGAGAATAGGTTTTATCCGGAACTGGCATTCCCGCTGGTTTGCCGGACACAAGGATTACCCTAAGTTCATTTATCAGGATTATAATATCCGCAAGTTTATCAAAAAAAGATTTAAGCAGGCTGCGGTCTCTAAGATTGTTATTGAGAGATTGGCGGATAAATTAAGGATCCGTATATTCAGCGCGCGGCCCGGGATTATCATCGGCAGGCATGGCGCGGACATCGAGCGCTTAAGGGAAGATCTAAACAGTATGATCAATCAAGAGATGGCCATCGATATTGAAGAGGTTAAGAATCCGCAGCAAGATGCGCAATTGGTTGCGGAAAATGTCGCTTTCCAGATGGAAAAGAGAGTAGCTTTTCGGCGCGCGGTAAAACGCGCTATGGAGCAATCTATAAATGCCGGAGTAAAAGGGATACGTGTCTGCTGCGCCGGCCGGCTTAACGGTGCGGAAATGTCCCGCACCGAAACTTATAAGCAGGGTAAGGTGCCTTTACAGACTTTACGCGCGGATATAGATTATGGTTTTGCCGAGAGCCTTACTACCTACGGGCTTATCGGTGTCAAGGTTTGGATTTATAAAGGCGACATACTGGAAAAGAAAGTTATATCGGAAATTGAGGCAACTCAGGCGGAAGCCAAGGCTAAGGAGGAGATAAAATAAGATGCCTCTTATGCCCAAGAGAGTAAAATACCGTAAATTACAGAAGGGACAGCGCAGGGGTATTGCGACTAGCGGGGCGGATTTGGCTTTCGGCGAATTCGGGTTAAAGAGCCTGGATAACGGCTGGTTAAAGAATACCCAGATCGAAGCTTGCCGCGTCATTATTGCCCGCCAGCTGCATAAGGGCGGTAAACTTTGGATCAGGGTCTTTCCGGATAAGTCTATCACTAAAAAACCGGCGGAAGTACGCATGGGTAAGGGTAAGGGAGACCTGGACCATTGGGTCGCCGTAGTTAAAAGAGGCAGGATACTATTGGAATTGGGCGGCGTGCCCGAAGAGTATGCCCGTCAGTGTTTTAGGCTGGTAGCTTATAAATTGCCGCTCCGGACTAAATTTATCAGCCGCTTGCAGAGGTAAAAATGGCTAAAAGACTAAAAGCTAAAGAATTGGTGGGATTATCGAGAAGTGAGTTGCTGGATAAGGAAAAGGCCCTAAAAGAGGAACTTTTCAATTTAAACGGTCAACGTTATTCCGGCAGAGTGGAAAAACCGCACAGGTTTTCCCTGGTTAAAAGGGAATTAAGCGTGGTCGCCACCGTATTAAATACAAAGAAAGAAAAATAAAAATGGGCAAAAGAAAACAATTTATCGGCACTGTAGTAAGTGATAAGATGCAAAAAACAGTTACCGTGCGCGTGATGCAAATAAGTAAACACACGAAGTATTCCCGGGTAGACAGGAGTTACAATAAGTTTAAAGCGCATGACGAAAAGGGGATGGCTAAATTGGGAGATACGGTGCGCATAGAAGAAACCCGGCCCATCTCCAAGGATAAGCGTTTTCGGGTCCTGGATGTCGTTAAAAAGCTTCCGGGGGCGGAAAAAATAGAAATTAAAGAGGAAATTTAAAATGATCCAGTTACGTTCAATATTAAGCGTCGCGGATAATACCGGAGCAAAACGGGCATCCCTTATTGCAGTCCTGGGTAAGAAAAACTGTCCGAATGCCCAGATCGGCGATGTAGTTAATGTGAATATAAAAGAGTCTTCTCCCGATGCGACGATAAAAAAAGGGGAAAAGGCCAAGGCGGTTATCGTCAGGACTAAACAGCCGATCAGGCGCCCCGATGGTTCGGTATTGAGGTTTGACCGGAATGCCGTGGTGTTTATTGATAATCAGTCTAATCCCCGCGGTACGCGCGTGTTTGGTCCGGTAGCGCGTGAATTAAGGGACAGAAATTTTTCCAAAATCATTTCTTTGGCTCCCGAGGTCATTTAAAATGCAAAAAATAAGAAAAAACGATATAGTCCAGGCGGTAAAAGGGAAAGATAAAGGAAAAAAGGGCAAGGTAATCCAGGTAATTTCTGCCTCTGGCCGCGCGCTGGTAGAAGGCCTGAATTTAGCCAAGAAACATAAGCGCCAGACGCGCCAGGAGCAAAAAGGCGGGATTGTTTCAATTGAAATGCCTATTGCCCTTGCCAATATTATGCTGGTCTGCAAACATTGTAACCGGCCGAGCAGAGCGGGCTTTTCTATTTTAAAAGACGGCACAAAGATAAGGATCTGTAAAATTTGTAAAGAGGCAATATAAAAGATGGAAAAAATAGTCCCAAGGTTACTGGAAAAATATAGAAAAGAAATAGCCCCGCAGATGGTCCAGGACTTGAAACTCAAAAATAAGATGGCTGTGCCGCGCCTGGAAAAAATAGTGGTAAATATGGGCGTGGGTGAAGCCTTGCAGGATGTAAAGGTCCTGGAAAAGGCAATGGAAGAGTTAGCGGCAATTACCGGGCAAAGGCCGATTATGCGCCGCGCTAAAAAAGCCATTTCTAATTTTAAAGTCCGGGAAGGCGCGCCTATAGGCTGCAAGGTTACTTTGCGCCGGGCAATGATGTATGAGTTTATGGACCGCCTGCTGAATATCGCTTTACCGCGTATCCGCGATTTCCGGGGCGTTTCGATCAAGGCCTTTGATAAGGCGGGAAATTATACTCTGGGCCTTAGCGAGCAGGGGATATTTCCGGAAATTGAATATGATAAATTGACCCGGACGCAAGGTATGGATATAACGTTCGTAATCAGAAACGTAAAATCAAAGGAACAGGCCTTTCTTATGCTGAAATTATTTGGCATGCCCTTTAAAACCGATAAGGATTAGACAATAAAGTTATGGCTAAAAATTCACAGATAGCAAGATGGAAAAGGTCGCCTAAGTTCTCAACGCGTAAATATAACCGTTGCGCCATTTGCGGCAGGAGCGGAGGGTATTTGCGCAGATTCCAGTTGTGCCGCATATGCTTTAGAGAACTGGCCTGGCAGGGCTTAATCCCGGGCGTCAAAAAAGCCAGCTGGTAGGAGAGCTTTTTAGATAAAATATAAGGAGAATTAGGGGGGGTAAATGTCGAGGACCGATTTAATAGCCGATTGTTTTACGATCATACGTAATGCCATTATGACCAGAAAGGACAGCGTGGATGTCCCGGCTTCCAATACCATAAAATCTATTATGGAAATCCTGAAAAGAGAAAGTTATGTAGATAATTTTAAACTGATTGAGGACAAAAAACAGGGATTGGTGCGCATTTATTTAAAATATATTGCCGGAAAATCCGCGATCAGGAATATAAAACGTATTTCGCGGCCGGGTCTGCGTTTATATGTAAGGCATAAAAAAGTGCCGGTAGTCTTAAGAGGCAAGGGCCTGGCGATTATTTCTACTTCCGGCGGTATCATGACCGATAAGGATGCCCGCGAAAAAGGCTTAGGCGGGGAGGTTATCGGTTACATCTGGTAAGGAAAATTATGTCTAGGATAGGAAAAAAAATTATTGTTGTTCCCAAGGATGTCAAGGTTGAAGTAAAGGATCGCGTTGTTTCGGTAGAGGGAGCTAAGGGCAAATTAAATATGTGCCTTTCTCCCCGGATTGACCTGGAAATAAAAGATGGCCAGATCCTGGTCAAGCGGGTGGCGGATACCAAAATGGACAAGTCGCTTCACGGGCTATCCCGCGCCCTGATAGTTAATATGATTAAGGGCGTAACCGAAGGTTATGTCAGAGAGCTTGAAATAATCGGAGTAGGTTTTAAGGCCGCGGTGCAGGGAAGTAGCTTGAATATGAGTTTAGGGTTTTCTCATCCCGTAAACTTTCAGATACCGCCAGGGATAACCATAGAAACACCTAAGCCTACGCAGATAGTCGTAAGGGGCATTGATAAACAGTTGATCGGCAAGGTATCTACCGAGATACGTTCGATTTTTCCTCCCGAACCATATAAGGGAAAAGGTATACGTTTTGCGGGCGAATACGTAAAGAAAAAAGTAGGTAAAGCCCAGGCAACCAGTGGTGGAAAATAAAAATGAATAAAAAAGAACTCTCCAGGTTAAAGAGGCACCGCCGGATCAAGATGAAAATGCAGGGCTCAAAAGACAGACCGCGCCTGGTAGTCAAGCGCAGTTTAAATAACCTTTCCGCCCAGATTATTGACGATACCGAAAATAAGGTATTGTTTTCATACTCAACGGCAAGCAAGGAATTTAAACAAAAGGCAGCCGGTATCGGCAACGTAAAATCCGCTCAAGTTTTCGGTGAGGCTTTTTCCAGGCTGGCCAAAGAGAAGGGGATCAGTAAGATCATATTTGATCGGGCAGGCTATTTATATCACGGCAGGATAAAGGAATTTGCCGAATCTTTGAGAAAAGGCGGAATGGAGTTTTAACCTATGCGCGAATTAAACATCGAACAACAACCGGAATTAATTGAAAAGGTAATTACGATAAACCGGGTAACTAAAGTTACCAAGGGCGGTAAAAAACTACATTTTAGCGCCCTGGTTGTCGTCGGCGACACTAAAGGCAGAGTAGGTTTTGCCCTGGATAAAGCGAATGAAGTTGCCGATGCTATACGCAAATCCTTAACTAAGGCCAAAAAAAGCCTTTTCAGGGTGAAGCTGGAAGGTTCAACCATACCGCATGAAATTATCGGGGAATACGGGGCGGCTAAAGTTATGCTTAAGCCTGCTTCCGAAGGTACGGGCGTAATTGCCGCCGGCCCGGTGCGCGCGATATGCGAGGCAGCAGGGATAAAAGATATCCTGACCAAGTGCCTTAAATCTAATAATCCTATTAATGTTATTAAGGCCACGGTTGCAGGTCTTAAAGGCCTTAAAGGTAATTAAAGATGAAAAGTAAAAATTCCGTAAAAACCAGGCAGGCAGAGTCTATAAAACAACAGGTAGGCCTGTTTAATCTAAGGGCGCCCGCTGGAAGCCATAAGCGGAGAAAATATCTGGGCAGGGGTTCTAGTTCCGGTCATGGCAAGACTTCTACCCGGGGAAGCAAGGGCCAGACTTCCCGCGCCGGAAGGCATTTTTATTTAGGTTTTGAAGGAGGCCAGTCTCCGCTAATCCGCAAGATGCCTAAGCGCGGGTTTGCCAGTATCTTCAGAAAAGAATACCAGATTATAAATTTAGCAAACCTTGCGAAGTTAAAAGAAGCTACGATTAACCCGGAAGTTTTGGCGCTTAAGGGATTAATTAAAGATAAAACTAAGTTAATCAAAGTGCTTGGGCGGGGAGAAATTAAAAAAGCGGTTACGATCCAGGCCCACGCATTTTCTAAAAAAGCCGCTGAAGAAATTAAAAAGTCGGGTGGCACCGTAGAAGTGATCAATGTTTAGCGCGCTGGTTAATTCGTTTAAGATACCGGATTTAAAGAGGCGCCTAATTATTACCGGGGCCTTAATCGCGGTATACCGGATAGGCTGTTACATACCTACTCCCGGAATAGACGGGGCAGCGCTAGCTGAGTTTTTTAACCGCCTGGCTAAGAGCCAAGGCGGCACGATCTTTGGCATAATCAATATGTTTTCCGGTGGAGCAATGGAAAAGCTGACTATATTTGCCCTGGGGATTATGCCTTACATATCCTCATCGATTATTATGCAGCTTTTAACTGCGGTTATCCCGGCTTTAGAAAAAATGGCCAAAGAGGGAAAAGCCGGTTATGAAAAAATAAATCAGCTTACGCGGTATGGCACGGTAGCCCTGGCTTTAATCCAGTCGTATTTTATCGCTCTTTGGCTGGAGAATCCTGCGCGTTTTGAAGGCTTGCGGATAGTCATGCACCCGGGATGGAATTTTCGCATAATCACGGTCTTAACCCTGACTACCGGAACAATTTTTATTATGTGGTTGGGCGAACAGATCCAGGAGAGGGGCATCGGTAACGGTATATCTTTAATAATTACCGCAGGCATTATTTCCAGGATTCCGGCAGCCATGCACCAATTGTTCGTCCTGGTTTCGCCTTTTGACGCAGCTCGGCGCCAGATCCAGCCGCTTACGCTGATAATTATGGCTGTTTTTTTAGTCGGTGTGGTTTTTGCGGTAATCATGATTACCCAGGGGCAGAGAAAAATCCCCGTGCAGTATGCTCGCAGGATTGTGGGAAGGAAGATCTACGGAGGACAGTCAACCTATATCCCTTTAAAAGTAGATACTTCCGGAGTCATCGCGATTATTTTTGCCCAGTCGATTATATTGTTTCCGGCGACCCTGGCTTCTTTTATTCCTAACCCGGGCTTTCAGAGGTTAGCCGAGAGCTTAATCCGCGGCCACCTGCTTTATACTTTTGTTTATGGGCTCTTAATTATGTTCTTTTGTTATTTTTATACCGCTATCGTATTCAATCCCCAGGATCTCTCGGAAAATATGAAGAAATACGGAGGATTTATCCCGGGGATAAGGCCGGGAGCTCCCACGGCGGAGTTTTTAGATTACGTAATGACCAGGATTACTTTAGCCGGAGCGGTTTTTATCGTCTTTATTGCTATATTCCCGGACTTTATTATGGCCTGGCTTAAAGTGCCGTACCTGGTGGCTTCTTTTTTCGGAGGGACGGGTATATTGATTATCGTCGGAGTTATGCTGGATACATTGAAACAAATTGAGTCGCACCTGTTAACGCACCATTACGAAGGCTTTATTAAAGGCAGTCATATCAAGGGAAGAAGATGATGCGGATTGTTTTATTGGGGCCGCCGGGTGCGGGCAAGGGGACACAAGCCAAAAGATTAGCCGAACGTTTAAACCTGGCGCATATTTCTACCGGAGATATCTTAAGACAGAATGTTAAGGACGGTACGGCTTTGGGCAAAGAGGCTAAAGATTTTATGGAGCGCGGGCTTCTGGTCCCGGATGAGCTAATGAGCAAAATGCTCCTGGAAAGATTTTCTCAAAGCGATATAAGGGATGGTTTTATCCTGGATGGTTATCCGCGTAATTTGGCTCAAGCCGAAACCCTGGAGAATATCTTCAAGCAAAAAAATATCGAAATAGATATGGTCGTCTACCTTGATTCCAGCGATAAGGTGATTATTCAAAGGCTCAGCGGCCGCCTGGTCTGCAATACCTGCGGGGCTAATTTTCATAGCACGAATATGCCCCCTAAAGAAAAAGGTATTTGCGATAAATGCGGCGGGACGCTCTTTCAGAGGACCGATGACAAGGAAGAGACAATCAGGAAACGCCTGGAAGTCTACAAAGGAGAGGTTTTGGGCCTGATAAAATATTACCAGGATAAAAAGAAATTATATCGCTTGGCGGCTGACGGCGAGGCAGATACGGTTCTTGATGAAATAATTGCTCTTACAAAGAAATTGCATGGTTCCTTTAAAGTCTGAGCAAGACCTTCAGATAATTAGGCAGTCCGCGCAGATTTTAACTAAGGTTATGCGTAGGCTCAGCAAGGTTATCCGGGAGGGCGTCTTGACCCGCGAGATTGATGCTCTGGCTGAAGAATTAATCCTCAAGGAGAATGCCCTGCCGGCTTTTAAAGGGTACAAAGGTTTTCCGGCAACGGTCTGCACTTCCGTGAATGAAGAGATCGTGCACGGTATCCCCTCAGAGAGAAGATTAAAAAGCGGGGATATCATAGGTTTAGATTTAGGAGTAAAATATAACGGTTATTTCTCAGATGCGGCAGTTACCCTGCCAATAGGTATAATTCCGGCAAAGGTAAAAAAGCTTATTCAGGTTACGCGCCAGGCTTTAGCCGAAGGCATAAAAGAAGCAAAACCGGGGAATCATCTTTTAGATATTTCGGCAGCCATCCAGCGTTATGTTGAAAAAAATGGTTTTTCCGTCGTACGGCAATTTGTCGGGCATGGCATAGGAACCAGCCTGCACGAGGAACCGGAGATACCTAATTTCGGCCAGCCCCATCAAGGACTGCTCTTAGAGAAAGGGATGGTCCTGGCTATTGAACCGATGGTCAACCTGGGAGGCTGGGAAGCTGAAATTTTAGATAACGGCTGGACCGCGGTAACCAGGGACGGGCTGCCTTCGGCGCATTTTGAACATACGGTAGCCGTAACCGAAAAAGGGCCGGAGATTTTAACCGAATAGATTATGCCTAAAGAAGAACTGATTGAAACCGAAGGAAAAATAATCGAAGCGCTGCCTAACGCCATGTTTAAGGTAGAACTGGCAAACGGCCATGTCGTGCTGGCGCATGTGTCAGGGAAGATGCGCATGAATTTTATAAGGATTTTACCGGGAGATAAAGTGAAATTAGAGCTTTCTCCTTATGACTTAAACAGAGGAAGGATAACATTCAGGGTTAAATAAAATGAAAGTAAAAGCTTCGGTGAGAAGGATTTGCGATAAATGCAAAATTGTAAGAAGGGCCAGGGTAGTAAGGGTAATTTGTTCTAACCCCAAACATAAGCAGAGACAGGGCTAAAAAGGAGAAGTATAATGCCAAGGGTGCTGGGTGTAGATATACCTAAAGAAAAAAGAATCGAAATATCTTTAACTTACCTCTACGGTATGGGCAGGGCGTTATCCAATAAAATCCTTAAAGATATAAATATAGACCCCGCTAAGCGCGCTAAAGATTTAAGCGAAGAAGAAGTCGCGCGGATTACCAATACTTTGCAAAAAGGCGGGCTTAAGCTGGAAGGGGATTTGCGCCGCGATATATCCCAGAATATTAAAAGATTAATGGATATCGGTTCATGGCGGGGCTCAAGGCATAAGAAGGGTCTTCCGGCCAGGGGCCAGCGTACGCGGACCAATGCCCGGACCAGGAAGGGCCCGCGCAGAGGTAATATGGCTATCGTCAAGAAAGCAGAACCGGCGAAAGCATCAAAACCTGCTAAATAAAAATACAGAAAGAGGGAATTAAATGGCGACCAAGGAAAGAGCAAAGAAAAAAAAGATAGCCAGGGGCATAAGTTCGGGCATTGCCCATATTCAGGCCAGTTTTAATAATACTATAATTACCATTACCGATAAGCAGGGTAATGTTCTGGTTTGGTCAGCTCCGGGAATCGTAGGCTATAGCGGGTCTAAAAAATCTACGCCTTTTGCCGCCCAGATAGCTGCCTCGGATGCGGCGCGGAAAGCTAAAGAGGTCGGCATTAAAGACGTAGAAGTGCGTGTAAAGGGACCGGGTTTTGGCCGGGAGAGCGCCATCAGGGCGCTACAGGCTTCAGGCCTGATTATCACTTTGATTAAAGATGTGACTCCTATCCCGCATAACGGTTGTCGTCCGAAGAAGAAAAGGAGAGTGTAATTTATGGCACGGTATATTGATGCAGTTTGCAGGTTGTGCCGCAGGCAGGGAGAGAAGCTTTTCCTGAAAGGCACAAAGTGCACGACAGAAAAATGCCCGGCTTCCAGAAGAGCCTATCCGCCTGGGCAGCACGGCCAGGGAGGCAAAAGACGAAGCAAGCTTTCTAATTACGGGTTGCAGTTAAAGGAAAAACAAAAAGTAAAAAGAATCTACGGGGTCCTGGAGAAACAATTCCGGCGCTATTTTAAGATTGCTTCGAAAAGCAAGGGTGTCACCGGAAAGGTCCTCCTGCAATTATTGGAGCGCCGGCTGGATAACGTAATTTTTCGTTTAGGTTTAGGCCTTTCCAGGGCGCAGGCCAGGCAGTTAGTGCGCCATAATTTAATCACGGTCAATGCGCGCCGGGTAAATATACCTTCCTATCTGGTAACCGGAGGAGATCTTATTCAGGTCAAAGCTAAAGAAAAGGCGTTGAATAAGATAAAAGATATTCTGGAGCAATCCAAGGAGAGGAGCGTTCCCAGCTGGCTGGAATTTAACACCACTGGTTTAAGCGGTAAGGTTTTAAGGTTACCGGAAAAAGACGACATTCAACAGCCTATACAAGAGCAGTTGATTGTAGAATTATATTCTAAATAATAGAGAGTTTGCACTCATTCAAGGAGGAATAATAGATGGGTATAAAATGGAGAGATTTTCAGTTACCAAAAAGATTAGAGTGTGAGGAGGCTACTTACACTAGTACCTACGGTAAGTTTTCCGCGGCACCCTTTGAGAGGGGTTACGGGGTTACGCTGGGTAACTCCTTAAGAAGAGTTTTGTTTTCCTCGATAGAGGGAAGTGCGGTAACCAGCGTTAAAATTTCAGGGGTACAGCACGAATTTTCTGCTATACCGGGAGTCTTGGAGGATATTCCCGAGATCATCCTGAACATTAAGAGCCTGGTTTTGAATTCACATTCAAAAATTCCTAAGACCATCTACATTAAAGCTAATTCCAAGGGAGAGGTAAAGGCTAAGGATATTGAAGGCGATGAAACTATTGAGATCATCAATCCGGAATTGCATATCGCTACCTTGACCAAAGATACCAAATTGAATATTGAAATGGGTGTTTCCCGCGGCCAGGGTTATGTTCCCGCAGAGTTAAGCAAGAAAGAAGATAAGGCAATAGGCGTTATTCCGATTGATGCCATATTTACTCCTATAAAAAAAGTTAATTTCTTTGTGGAGAATACCCGCGTCGGACAGCGTACGGATTACGATAAATTAATCCTGGAAATATTCACTAACGGCGCGATCAGCCCTAAAGACGCGTTGTTATACGCCTCCAATATACTCCAGAGGCACCTGGATATATTTGTTAATTTCGGTCAGCTTCCCGAGGATATAGTGGAAGAAGAGTTAGAAATGACCAAGGAAGAAGTATCGCTGTATGAAAAACTAAGGCTCCCTATATCGGAGCTGGAGTTGTCCGTGCGCAGTTCTAATTGCTTAAGAGAAGCGGGAATCAAGATAATCGCGGATTTAGTTAAGAAGACCGAAGAGGATATGCTGGATTTCAAAAACTTCGGTAAAAAGTCATTAACCGAGATAAAGGAGTTAATGATGGGCATGGGATTAACCTTAGGCATGCAGATTGACTCCAAAAAAATAAAAAAGGCTTAAAATATGCGACATAAAAAGAAAAGGCTGCAACTAAACCGTTTTACCAGTTGGCAGGATGCCACAATTAAGAGCTTAGCCAGGAGTTTACTGATCTATGAGACTATGCGGACTACGCTGCACCGGGCCAAGGCAGTCAGGCCCTTGGCTGAAAAACTCATTTCCCTGGCAAAGGCGAATACCTTAAGCGCAAAAAGAGAGGCTTTCGGAATTTTAGGCGACCATAAATTGGTGGCTTTGCTTTTTAACGAAATCGGCCCGCGTTTCGCTAAAAGAGCCAGCGGCTACACCCGAGTTATCAATTTAGCCAGGCGCAGGGGTGATGATGCTCAGGTAGTGATTTTTGAGCTTACTGAGCAAAAGCCCAAGGTAAAAAAAGCCAAAAAAGCAAAAGGGGCAAAAGGCGAGAAAATAGAAAAGGCCGCCGGAGAGCTCCCTGAGCCGGAGACTCAAGAGAAGCAGGCCGAAAAGCCGCGCGAGGCAGCAGCGGTTAAAGAAAGGGCTCCGCAAAGCAAAAAACCTTCCAAGAAGTTCCTCGGCGGGATAAGGGGTATTTTTAAGAAAGAAAGGGACTCGCTATAAAGCTATTTTTTTCCTATGCACATAGATACGGGGTTAGCCAGGCGCTTAAAAAATGTAAAACCTTCATCAACCCTCGCAATCACCTCTAAGGCTAAAAAATTAAAATCCGAAGGGTTTGATATAATAACCCTGGCCGCAGGCGAACCGGATTTTGACACCCCAGATTTCGTAAAGAGCGCCGCGATTGAAGCGATAAATTCCGGCTTTACCAAGTATACCCCTACCACAGGCATCCCGGATTTAAAGAAACTAATCTGCGAAAAATTCAAAAAAGACAATTCCCTGGAATATGCGCCTTCACAGATTGTTGTTTCCTGCGGGGCCAAGCACAGTATATTCAACGCGCTTTTTGTCTTAATCAACCCCAAAGACGAGGTACTTATTCCTTCCCCTTACTGGGTAAGTTATCCTGAGATGGTTAATCTCTGCGAGGGTATTCCCCGGTTTATCCAAACTTCGCCCGGGAATAATTTTAAAATAACTCCCCGGGAACTATCCAGGAATATCAGCGCAAAGTCAAAAGTCCTTATTTTAAACACTCCGGCGAATCCGACGGGCTGCGTATATACGCAAGAGGAATTGAATCAGATTTCGGAAATCTGTGTAAAAAATAAGCTTCTCGTTATCAGCGATGAGATCTATGAAAAACTTATTTATGACGGATTAAAGCATCTCTCCCTAGGGAGCTTAAATAAAGAAATCTCTGATTTGACGATTACCGTGAACGGTTTCTCCAAAAGTTTTTCCATGACCGGCTGGCGTTTAGGTTATTTAGGCGCTCCTGGCGCTATAGCGGAAGCGATTTCGCGCCTGCAGGACCACTCAACCTCTAACCCTAATTCTATCTCCCAGAAGGCTGGAATAGCCGCGCTCGGCGCTCCGGAGAGCTTCTACCAAAAAATCCGCCAGCAGTTTCAGGAAAGAAGGGATTATTGTATTGCCAGGCTTAAGGCCATGCCTAAAATAACGCCGGTAGTTCCCCAAGGGGCTTTCTATATTTTTTGTGATATATCCAAAACAAAGCTGGGCGCCATGGAATTCGCCAGGCAGTTGTTAGAAAAGAAATACTTGAGTGTTATTCCTGGAGACGGTTTTGGGGCGGACCATTATATCCGTATAAGCTTTGCTGCCAGCCAGGATAGCCTTAAAAAGGGGATGGATAGGCTGGAGGAGTGGTTAAAAGATGGGTAAAACGATAGCTGAAAAGATACTGAGTGCGCATGCCGGAAAAGAATTGAAGGCCGGCGATTTTGCCGTATGCAAAGTCGATTTTACCTTTGGCCAGGACGGAACAAGCGCGATTATCATTGACCGGATCAAAGAATTGGGAGTAAAACAGTTAAAAACTGATTTTTGCATGGTGATTGACCATAGCGCGCCTTCTCCAAGCGAAGGGGTCTCGCGAGTGCATAAAAAAATGCATAATTTTGCCAAGGAATTTAGGCAGCGGATTTTTGATATAGGCTGCGGCGTATGCCACCAGGTAATCCCGGAGTCGGGGAAGGCTTTAGCCGGCAATTTAATCCTGGGAGCAGATTCACATACCTGCACCTATGGTGCTTTAGGTGTTTTTTCCACAGGCGTGGGCTCGACAGACCTGGCCATTGCCCTGGCCACAGGCAAAAATTGGTTCAAGGTGCCGGAAACTTTTAAGATTGTCGTAAAAGGAAAAGTTCCTAAAGGCATATTTGCTAAAGATATCATCCTGGATATTATCGGAAAAGTGGGCGCTGACGGAGCGACTTACAAGGCAATTGAATTTTGCGGCCCGGTAATCGAGAAGATGGATATGGACGGCCGTTTGACCATGTGTAATATGGTAGTAGAGATGGGCGCCAAATGCGGATTTATGCCGCAGGATAAAACTACTTTTGCCTGGCTAAAATCCCGGAGTGTAAGGCGCAGTGTAATTAAGCCCGTAAGCGCAGATAAAGATGCCGAGTATGAAAAAATCCTGGAAATCGATATATCCAAGCTTAAAAGCCAGGTCTCTCTGCCGCATAGCGTAGACAAGGTAAGGCCGGCGGTAGAATTAAGTACGCTAAAGATTAATGAAGCATTTTTAGGTACCTGCACAAACGGAAGGTTGCAAGATTTAAAAATAGCTGCTAAAATACTTAAAGGCAGAAGAGTGGCTCCGGGCGTAAAACTTATTATCGCCCCCAGTTCGCGTTTGATTTTACTGGAAGCCATAAAGTTAAAATTGATCAATATTTTTGTCGAGGCGGGCGGGATAATCCTGGCTCCGGGATGCGGGCCTTGCGTGGGCACGCACAACGGTATACCCGCGGATGGAGAAGTAGTTATCTCTACCGCCAACAGGAATTTTAAAGGCAGGATGGGCAATCCCAGCGCCTTTATATACCTGGCTTCTCCGGCAACTGTGGCCGCCTCAGCAGTTAAGGGGTATATTACAGATCCGAAGAGCTTTATTTAATAATTATGAGTTGCGCCCGACCTGATCAAAATTGCGTCGGTGTGCCCTTGTGGGCTAGGAGGTAATAATGGAGATAAGGGAATTGCTTCTGATGTGTATTGAGAAGAACGCCTCGGATTTACATATAACCGAAAGTGAGCCTCCTATTTTACGTATTGACGGTTCGCTTAAGCGCACGAACCTTCCCGCGCTGGATAAGCATGAGCTGAAGAAGATGATTTATGGCATACTGAACAATTCTCAAAAAGAGGTTTTTGAAAGAGAGCTGGAGCTGGACTTTTCTCTCGCCCTTCCGGATTTAGACAGGTTCCGGACAAATATCCATATGCAAAAGGGTGCACCGGAAGGGGCATTCCGGCGTGTGCCGTTGGAAATACCTACGGTTGAAAAATTGGGACTTCCGCAGATTATCAGCGACCTGGCGCGTAAGCCTAACGGCTTAGTTTTGGTCACCGGGCCTACCGGTATGGGTAAGACTACGACCCTGGCTACAATGATTGACTTGATTAATAAAGAGAGAGAATGTTTGATTATGTGCATAGAAGACCCGATCGAATTTGTCTTTAAGAATAATAAGAGTATTATCAAGCAAAGAGAGGTTTATTCTGATACGCGTTCTTTTGCCGCGGCCCTGATGCACACGTTGCGCCAGGACCCCAACGTCATTGTAGTCGGTGAAATGCGTGATCTGGAAACTATTTCTACAGCCCTTACTGCTGCAGAAACCGGGCACTTGGTTTTAGCTACTTTGCATACTCCGGATGCGCCCCAGACTATTGAAAGAATTATCGATGTCTTTCCTCCGCATCAACAACAACAGGTAAAATTGCAGCTGGCTGATTGCCTGCAGGGGGTAGTTTCGCAACTATTACTCCCGCATGCTTCAGGCAAAGGCAGGGTCCTGGCTACAGAAATAATGATCGGTACTTCGGGGATAAGAAACCTTATCCGCGAACAGGAGATTGAACAGATCCCCACGCTCATGCAAACAGGCTCGCAATACGGAATGAAGACTATGGATAAATGCTTAAAAGAGCTGACCCAAAGGGGCGATATTACCCTGGATGTTGCGCTCTCTAAAGCTAAAAACGCGGATGAATTCAGGCAACTATGAAATTAATCGGCCAGGCTTTAAAATTAGGCGATAATATCAATACGGATTTTATTATTTCGGGAAGGTATAAGTTCGCCATTACCGATATGAAAGAACTGGCCAAGCATATTATGGAGGATATTGATCCCGGATTTGCGGCAAAGATAAAGCCGGGTAAATCTATGATTGTTGCCGGTAATAATTTCGGTATGGGGTCCTCGCGCGAACAGGCGCCCCTGGTCATAAAGGAAGCCGGGATTGTGGCGGTATTGGCTAAGAGCTTCGCGCGTATTTTCTACCGGAATGCGTTTAATATCGGGCTAGCCTTGATCGAGACAGATACGGATAAAATCGGCGAGAACGATCTGCTCGAGATAGACCTGGATAAAGGGATTGTCAGAAATACGTCAAAAAATATTGACCTTATCTTAAAGCCATTCCCCAAATTTATGCAGGAGCTGCTTAAGGAAGGCGGTATAATAAACTATTACCGTAAACACGGAGAGTTGAAAGTTTAAAATGACACACAAAGTAACCTTAATTCCCGGCGATGGCATCGGCCTTGAGGTAAGCCTGGCCGCCAAAAGATGTATCGAGGCAACTGGAGTAAAAATAGAGTGGGAAGAGGCCCTGGCCGGAAGTTTGGCGCTGGAAAAAACCGGTGAATTATTGCCTAAAAGTACACTGGATTCCCTGAGAAAAAACAAAGTAGCCTTGAAAGGCCCGATCATTACCCCGATAGGCGGAGGTTTTCGTTCGGTTAATGTCGGCATCCGGCAGGCCTTAGGCCTTTATGCCTGCGTGCGGCCGGCAAAAACATACCCGGGAGTAAAAAGCCTGTATAAAGATATTGACCTGGTGATTATTCGCGAGAACAGCGAAGACCTCTACGCGGGAATAGAATTTGAAGAGGGAAAGCCAGCGACAAATAAACTTATCCAGGAAATAGAAAAATCCAGCCAAAAAAAGATCCGGCCGGATTCCGGTATTTCTATCAAGCCCATTTCTAAGACTGCTTCCGAAAGGATAGTCAGATTTGCTTTTGAATATGCTCTAAAGCATGGCCGTAAAAAAGTCACTCTCGTGCATAAGGCGAATATTATGAAATTTACCGATGGACTGTTCTTAAAAAGCGGCCGCGAAGTCGCCAAGGATTATGCCGGAAAAATCAGTTTTAGTGAAGCCATAGTTGATAATATGTGTATGCAACTGGTGCAGAAACCGCACCTTTATGACGTTCTAGTCCTGCCCAATCTTTACGGAGATATACTCTCAGACTTGTGCGCCGGGCTTATCGGAGGGCTGGGGATTGCCCCGGGTGCCAATATCGGAGATGGCCTGGCAGTATTTGAAGCGGTGCACGGCTCGGCGCCAAAATATAAAGGCTTAAATAAAGTAAACCCCAGCGCGATGATCTTGTCGGGCGTGCTTATGCTGGAGTATCTCAAAGAAGAAAAGGCCAGCTTGGCGCTGGAAAATGCAGTTAAGTCAGTCATTGCCGAAGGCCGGTATGTCACCTACGATTTTAAATCCGATCCTAACGATCCTCATGCAGTCGGCACGCAAGAAATGGCTGACGCGATTATTCAGAAAATAAAAAATAAATAGGGCGGTTTTTTAGGAGCAAAATGAAAATAAGCATTATCGGTGCAGGAAATGTCGGTGCTTTAAGCGCTATGCGTATCGCGCAGTATAATTTAGGCGATATCTTTCTGGTAGACATAGCCAGGGGGCTGGCCAGGGGTAAGTCTTTGGATTTAGCCGATGCCCAGGCAGCATTGGGGTTCGATTATAATATTCAGGGATCCGATGATATTAGCAGCATAAAGGACTCCGATATAGTGGTGATTACTGCTGGCCTGGCCCGCAAACCCGGAATGACCCGCGAAGAACTCCTTACCAAAAATAGCCAGATTTTAAAAGATGTCTGCGTAAATATAAAGGAATTGGCCCCTCAAGCCGTCGTAATAGTAGTGACTAATCCGCTGGATTTGATGACTTATTTGGCATTAAAGACAACCGGTTTTGCCAAGAATAAGGTACTGGGTATGGGCAGCAGCCTGGACAGCTCAAGATTAGCTAACCTTATTGCGCGGGAATTAAAGCTGTCAGCTACTAGCGTAGAAACAATGGTAATCGGAGCGCATGGCGAGGGGATGCTACCTTTAGCCAGGCACACTAAAATAAAAGGGGTAAGCCTGGAAGAATTTTTAAGTGACGAGAAAATGGAAAGCCTAACCAAGGAGACTATCGGCAGGGGAGCCGAGATTGTCGCTTTATTAGGCAGCGGAAGCGCTTTTTTTGCGCCGTCTGCCGCAGTTGCACAAATGGTTAAAATTATCGCCAAGGACGAAAAGAAAATTGCCGGGGCCTGCGCTTACCTGGACGGAGAGTACGGTATTAAAGATATCTGCCTAGGCGTACCGTGCCGCCTGGGCAGGACCGGTATTGAAAAAATTATCGAACTGGATTTAACCGCTAAAGAGAAAAAAGAATTGCTCTGTTCAGCTGATTCTATCCGCAATTTATTAAAACAGCTATCTTTTTAATTTATGTACGATTTAGCCATAATCGGCGCGGGTTGGGCAGGTTTTAACGCTTGTTTAAAAGCAAAGCAGCTAGGCCTTAAGGCTGTTCTTATCGATAAATCGTTTCTTGGCGGTACCTGCCTTAACCTGGGATGCATACCTACCAAAACACTTATCCAATCCGCAAAGGTATTTAACCTGGTTAAGAAATCTTCGGATTTTGGCATTAACGTTTCTGGCGCTGCAATTGATTTTCCTAAAATACAGGAGAGAAAAGACAAGCTAATTCAGCAGTTGCGTAGCGGCATGCAGCAGATGCTCAAGGGCCTTGATTACCTAAACGGCCAGGCCCGGCTCGTCTCCAGCCAGGAAATCAGGGTTTTAGAAAAAACTATCCGGGCCAGGAATATCCTTATTGCTACAGGCTCTAAGCCATACGAGCTTGCCCAATTTAAATTTGACGCTAAAAAAATCCTCTCCAGTAATGAAATAATTTCCTTAAAAGAAGTCCCCGGTTCGCTTTTGATAATCGGCGGCGGAGTTATCGGTTGTGAATTTGCCGGGCTTTTTTCCCATCTAGGCACAAAAGTAACTCTCGTAGAAAAAATGCCCCAGCTTCTCCCCGGGGAAGACAGGGAAGTAGCTAAAAGAATAGAAACAGCGTTTAAAAAAAAGGGGATCAAGGTAAATACTGCTACCGACGCTGCGGTTTTTAATTTGGCTGATTTTGATATTGTCTTAGTTTGCGTGGGAAGGAAAGCGCAAATTGAGAATTTAGGCCTGGAGGAAGCGGGGGTAAATTTAGATCAAGGCGCTATTGCGGTTGATGATTACCTAAAAACGAGTATAAATAATATTTACGCAGCCGGGGATTGCACCGCTAAAATAATGCTTGCCCACTTTGCCAGTTATCAGGGGATAAGCGCCGTTTGCAACCTGGCCTACCCGGATAAACATAAGGCCGCCGCTTCGCCTTGCGTCCCTAGTTGTATTTTTACGGACCCTGAAATCGCCTCTGTTGGCCTGAGCGAAGATAAGGCCCGCTTGTCCGGACGGCATATAACTATCCACAGGTTTGATTTTCTGGGCAGCGGCATGGCGCGTATCCTGGGCGAAACAGAAGGGTTGATTAAGATAATTTCCGATGCTAAGACTGGCGTAGTTTTAGGCGCCGCGATTATCGGACCAAGGGCGACCGAATTAATCGGGATTTTCACCCTGGCTCTAGCGCGCTGCTTGAGCATTCAAGACCTGCGGGAAACCATATTTGCCCACCCAACTCTTTCAGAATCAATAACCGAAGCAATAAGATAAAAACTATGCCTTTAAAAGTCACTGACCTTGGCTTAGTGGATTTTCAAGACGCCCGGGTGCGACAGAAGGAATTATTCCGGGAAGTAGAAGCCGGGCTCTGGGACGCCGGATTAATCGTCTGCCGGCATTATCCTGCGATTACCGTCAGCCGGCGCTCAAGTAGGAATAACATCCTGGTTTCTCAGGAAGAACTCAAAAATAAAGGCATTAGTCTCTATGAGGTTGAGCGCGGAGGGGACGTTACCTACCATGGCCCCGGGCAGCTTATCGCTTATCCGGTATTCAATTTAAATTATTTTAAAAAGGATATCCACTGGTTTATAAGGTATCTTGAAGGCCTGATCATCCGCTGCCTGGATGAATCCGGAGTGAAAGGAGAAAGAGCCCCCGGGCTAACCGGTGTTTGGGCCGGCCGGTTAAAAATAGCTTCTATCGGGATCGCGGTCAGAAAGTGGATTACTTTTTACGGATTAAGCATAAACATTAAAAACAATGATCTGGCCAATTTTTCCTTGATTAGGCCCTGCGGTATGGATATAATGGTTACATCGATGGAATCCGAAACCGGCGGAGTTGTTCAAGCTGAGGAAGTTAAGCAGAATCTGGTAAGTTTATTTAAGGACTCTTCCGGTTTCTTCAACCGGGATCGGCCCAGGAGATAAAAAGCAATGGTAAAAATAATTTTGCCGCAATTAAGCGAAGGCATCCAAAAAGCCACGGTCTCCTACTGGTATTTTAAAATAGGAGACCAGGTCAAGGAAAAAGATGACCTGGTAGAGCTTACTACGGATAAAGCCACTTTTAACCTGCCCAGCCCTTGTCCAGGGATACTTACGGAAATTTCGGCCTTGGAAGGCTCGACGGTAAACGTAGGGGATAGTTTAGGTTTGATCCAGGAGAGCTAAAAAATAAAAGGGCGCGCCTAAATGGCTATTGATTTTAAAAAAGAATTAGAAACTGCCGCACGCAACATGATTTTCGTGCATGACCCGGACTTGCTTATCAAGATAATCGTGCGGATGGTGGTTGATAAAGTGCAGGTTGAGCACGCCAGCATACTCATGTATAAACCGGACCGTCAGGCGTATGTGCTCACTGTTTCCGGAGGATCGCTGGCAAAAAAAATACCTATCGGCCTGGCTGGTTTTGACAAAGATGATTCCCTGATCCGTTTTTTCAGGGAGCGCGGCAGCCGGCTCTTATTTAACAGCGATGTTCTTACTCTGGAGGGCGCACAGGCCTACCTGAAAACAGGTCAGGCTAAAGAACGCCTGAAGCATCTTTTGGCAGACGTACTCTATCAGATGAAGATGCTGGAAACGGTAACTTGCATACCAAGCTATTTCAGGGATGAGTTGTTGGGCGTATTACTGTTGGGCAGAAAGAAAAACGGAAAAAGGTTCCTGCGGGGAGAGCTGGATTTTTTTGAGGCCCTGGCTTCCAATATGTCTATGGCGATAAGAAACGCCAATCTTTTCAAGGAGCTTAAATCCGAACTGGATAAAAAGCACCAGCTTTTTATGCGCACAACTATTGCTTTGGTTGCTGCCATAGAAGCGAAAGATAATTATACGCACGGGCACACTACCCGGGTGACTAACTTAAGCCTGGAAATCGCTAAGAGGCTCTCCCGGAAGAATAAGAAGGTCTGGGACAACAAATTTATTGAAAAACTCCATATTGCCAGCCTGCTTCATGATATCGGCAAAATCGGCGTCCCCGAACATATACTTAATAAAAGAGGGGCCTTGACTATAGGCGAAAGGAACAAAATCAAAGAACATCCTTTAATCGGGGTAACCATTCTTAAACCTATAAAAGAATTAGAGCAGGCTTTAGTCGGAATAAAATATCACCATGAGCGGCCGGATGGCCGGGGGTATCCGGAGGGCTTAAAAGGCGACCAGATCCCTCTGGTTGCTTCTATTATATCGGTAGCTGACTCTTTTGACGCTATGACTACGGATAGGCCGTACCGAGCGGCCCTGTATAAAAATGAAGCTATAAATGAAATCCGGAAATTGAGTAACCTGCAATTTAATCCCCGCGTAACCGAAGCATTTCTGGAATTATGCCAGGAAGGTAAACTCTAAAAAATGCTCCCTAAACGCATAGTTTTAATGTACATTTCAGAAGTCTCCGGCCATCATAATGCGACCTTGGCTATTGAGAAAGCCATCAGGATATTGGCTCCTCAGGCCGAAATTTCAAATATCAATGCTTTTAATTACACCAATCCTGTCGCTGAAAAAATAGTGAATAGCGTTTATATGGGTATAATCAAAGTTGCCCCTAAAATCTGGGATTACCTCTACGATAACCCTAAAATAGTAAAGAAGATAGAAAGAGCTAAACAGAATATCAATAAAGCCAATTCTCCAAAACTAAAAAAACTGTTTGAACGGCTCAGGCCCGAGGTGGTTGTCTGCACCCAGGCGTTTCCCTGCGGCATGGTCGCCGGCTATAAAAAGACCTACCGGGCAGACCTTCCGTTAATCGCGGTATTAACGGATTATGTCCCGCATTCCTATTGGATTTATGACGCGGTAGATTGCTATATTACTCCGTCGGACGAGGTCTCTTCGCGTTTAATCAAAAAAGGCGTGCCAGCTCAAAAAATAAAGTCGCTGGGCATTCCGTTTGACCCTAAATTCAATACGGCTTTAGATAAAAACAATATTTTTTCCAAGTATAAGCTATCACCCGGTCTTGCCACCATATTGATTATGGGGGGAGGCCAGGGGTTAGGGCCGATAAAAACCATCGTTAAATCCTTAGAAAAAGTCAACAGGGATATCCAGGAAATTATCGTGACTGGGACTAATAAAAAGCTGCATAATTCCTTAAGACGCAAAATAAAAAAGTATAAAAAGAAAATAGTAGTCTTTGGCTACGCGCAGAATATCAACGAATTAATGGCCATCGCGGATATAGTTGTCAGTAAGCCTGGCGGAGTAACTACTTCCGAGGTACTTAGCCTGGGCAAGCCCATGATTATCATTAAGCCTTTGCCCGGGCAGGAAGCCAGTAACACGGCCTATCTTACGCAAAAAGAAGCAGCGCTGGAAATTAAAGAGCCGGATAAGATAAACCTGGTTATAGAAGACCTTTTAAGAAACCACCAGAAATTAAAACACCTAAGCTCCTGCGCAAAGCGAATCAGTAAGCCCAATGCCAGTATGGATATCGCCAGGCTTCTGTTAGAAAGCCGCAATGGTTAACTATTTTCTTTACCGGGTTGTTCAAAAGGTCGCTTTAAGCCTGCCGTTAAAAACAGCCTACAGCCTGGCTGTATTTATATCTACCTTATATGCCGCCTTTGCCTTCAGAGACCGCAAGGCAGTTACTAAAAACCTGCGGGTAATCTTTCCGGAAAAGCCTCTTGGCGAAATTAGAAAAATCCGGAAAGAGTTATTCCATAATTTTGCCAAGTACCTCATAGATTTTTTTCGTTTTGACAAACTGGATAAGGAATACATTGAGAAGAATATCCGCTTAATAGACCTGCACCATTATGATGAGTGCCTCTCCGAGGGTAAGGGTGCAATAGTGGTAACTGCGCACCTGGGGAACTGGGAATTAGGAGGGGTAGTGATTGCGATGCTGGGGTATCCATTTTTAACAGTTGCCCTGCCGCATAAATCTAAAAATGTAAATGCGCTTTTTAACGGCCGGAGAGAAAGTAAGGGTGTAAAAGTCCTTCCGTTGGGCAACGCGGCAAAGGGATGCCTGAAGGCCTTAAAGAGAAATGAGCTGATAGCGTTGGTAGGTGACCGGGACTTTGGAGGTAACGGAATAGTCCTGGATTTTTTCGGCAAGCCGACAATTTTTCCCATTGGCCCGGCTGTTTTTTCTTTGAAGACAAAGGCTAAAATCGTACCCGGATTTATGCTCAGAAATAAAGATGACAGTTTTTCCCTGATTATCAATAAGCCGCTTGATTTTACGCCTTCCGGGGATGAACAAAAGGATTTAAAGGAGATTATTAGCAGTTATAAGGTTATTTTTGAAGATTATATCCGGCGCTATCCGGAACAATGGTATATGTTCAGGAGGTTTTGGAAAGAATGAAAACCTGTATTATTATCCCCGCGCATAATGAATCCAGGGAGATAGCCAGGCTGGTCAAGGAGATTAAGGGACAGAGCCCGGACGTTCTGGTAATTGATGACGGGTCGACGGATAATACCGCGGAAATCGCTTCTGAGTCAGGAGCGGTAGTCCTAAGGAACCAATCTAATGAAGGTAAGGGGTCCTGTTTAAGGAAGGGCTTTGCTTACGCTTTAACACACAACTTTGACGCCGCAGTTACTATGGATGGCGATGGCCAGCATCTGCCCCAGGATTTAAAATTATTCATCACTTCAGCCAGTGTCTCTGAAAGCGGTATACTTATAGGCAACCGGATGCTGCAAACCAAAAACATGCCTTTAGTGCGCCTGCTTACCAATAGATTTATGTCCTGGTTAATATCTCGGTTATGCAAGCAAGATATTCCGGATACGCAATGCGGTTTTCGGCTGATAAAAAGGCAGGTCCTGGAAAGAATAGAACTAAAGACAGCTAAATTTGAAATAGAGACGGAAATATTGCTTAAGGCCAGCCGTAGCGGCTTTAAGATTGATTCAATCCCGATCACCACTGTTTACCGGGGGGAAAAAAGCCGGATTAATCCCCTGATAGATACTTTGCGATTTTTGAAATTCATAATAAAGACGGATAATAAATAAACGGAGTGCTGCATTGATCCAGGTATATACGGGTAATGGAAAAGGTAAAACCACAGCCGCGCTGGGCCTGGCCCTAAGGGCCGCTGGCGCAGGATTTAAGGTATATCTGGGCCAGTTTTTAAAAAAGGGGCATTACAGCGAAATTGCTTCTCTGAAAAAGCTCAAGAATATCAAAGTTGAGCAGTTCGGGGTAACCTATTTTACGCGCTGCGCTCTTCAGAGAAAAGACGTGGAATTGGCTAAAAAAGGATTAACCGCGGCAAAAAGAGCTATTAATAGCCGGCGCTACGCGCTGATCGTGCTGGATGAAATAAACGTTGCCTTAAGGCTGGGGCTTTTAAGCTTACCCGCAGTCCTTGCCGTGATAAAGAAAACCCCCAAGAAGATAGAGCTAGTCCTTACCGGCCGCTCGGCACACCCCGCCATCATAAAAATCGCGGATTTAGTCAGCGAGGTAAAAGAGAGGAAACATTATTATAAGAAAAGCGTGAAGGCAAGAAAAGGCATTGAATTTTAAGCTTTGTAATTTTGTAACTTATGCTAAAATAATACTGGATGTATAAATATGGTTTCACCCTTATAGAACTTATCATCGTAGTCATCATCGTGGCTATCCTTGCCCTAGTTGCCATCCCCAGATACTATGCCAATGTAGCTAAAGCACAGAAATCCCAGGTTTATAGCAACCTTAATAACATAATACAGGCAGCCAGGGCTTATTACGCAGTTAAAGGCGCTTGGCCTGCACAGGATGTTTTTCCTATTACCGTAACTATTGACGGAGATACCATATATAATGTAGCTAATCCCGACCCAAATTATACGTTTTGGCATTATTACCATACCTCCGTCACTTGTGCATCTAGAGGTGTATATGGAACGTATGCCTATAAACAACCCGGTAATACCTGCGAGTATGGACTTTGTACGGATGCCTATACCTGGGGAACCTGTACACCGTAGATAAGAACATAAATCAGCCAGGCATGGTTCTTAAGTCAATCTTAAAACGTCTTCTGAAAAAATTTAGTTGACAAATCTTACCGGAGTGTTAAAGTAAAAAAGACAACTTAATTATAGGTTAGGGAAATCAGTAAGCCCCAAGGATATGTTTTGGCTTGCGTTAGCCAAAGCCATAAGCCTAAAAGGCCAAAGCTGATGCGGTCCCGCCGCTGTAACGGGCAAGTAATGCTTACAAAAAGCCACTGGTTGAAAAGACTGGGAAGGCCGTAAGAGAAATAAGCCCTAAAGCCAGAAGACCTGCCTATAAAAAGATACGCCTCGTGGAATGGGCCAGAGCTATATTTGGGTGCAACCCGCCAGAAATTAACCGGCGGGTTTTTATTTTTATGGCTAAGAAAATAATATTAATCCTGGTTTTTGTTTTTTTTATCCTCTCCAGCGCGCAAGCCGCGTCAAGGTACATATCCCTTGCGCCTTCAACTACCGAAATACTTTTTGCCTTAGGGCTGGGAGAGGATATTGTAGGAGTAAGTTCCTACTGTAACTATCCTCCGGAAACTAAAAATAAGGCTAAAGTCGGCGATTTCAGCCATCCGAATATAGAAAAGATAATCTCTTTAAGGCCGGATTATGTTTTTTGCACCGGTTTAGAGCAGGCACCGGTTATTGAAGAATTAAAATATTTGAAATTCAATACCTACATAGCTGATCCCGCGGATACGGAAGAATTATTCAAGACTATTACGGATATAGGAGCAATTACCCATAGGGAAAAAGAGGCGTCAGCCTTAATCAGAAAGATGAAAGACGATATTGTGCAGATCGAGGCGGATATCAAGGTTATCCCCCAGGCAAAGAGAGTGAAAGTTTTTGTAGAGATATGGCATGAACCGCTGATGACCGCCGGGAGAGGCTCAATTATCGATGAGGTCATTACCCTGGCAGGAGGTATCAATATTGCGCACGATGTCAAAAGACCCTATTGTAATTTCAGCGCAGAGAAAGTGGTCAGGTTGGACCCGCAGGTCATTATTTTAGCTTATATGGACAGGGAGTCTCCGTTAAAATTGGTTGAAGGACGTTTTGGCTGGGCTAATATTTCCGCGGTAAAGAATAGAAGGGTCTTTAATGACATTGACCCGGAACTCTTGCTAAGGCCTACGCCCCGGATAACTGAAGGTTTGAAAAAACTTTATAAGAAATTATATCCCGTCAATGAATGAACATCTAAAGAAAAAATTACTGGTTTTATTTTTACTGTTGGGTATCGCGGTAGTTTTCGGCCTGGCCCAAGGCTCAGTGCATATCCCCCTGAACAGCCTTTTGCTCAAAGATAACCAGGTAATCTTTAATATGCGTTTACTCAGGATTTTGGCGGCTATCCTGGTGGGAAGCGGCCTGGCCGCCGCGGGAATAGTCCTGCAGGCAATCTTAAGAAATCCTTTGGCCGAACCGTATTTGTTGGGTACTTCCAGCGGCGCAGGCCTGGCAGCGGTAATCGCCGTGATTCTGGGCGTTTCAAGGATTTATATGCCTCTGGCGGCATTCCTGGGTGCAGTAGCCAGTATTATTTTAGTTTACAGCCTGGCCAGTGAAAGGAAAAAAATAGCAGACAGGTCTTTAATTCTTTCCGGAGTGATTGTTTCTATAGCTTTTTCCTCAATAATAGTTTTTCTGGTTTCTTTGTTCGGCAATCAAGCCCTGCATGAAATGAATTGGTGGCTGTGGGGCTCCTTGCAGGTTTATGACTGGCAGCTTGTTCTCCTGGTTGCCCTACCGGTTGCCTTAGGGATAGGCGTGATTTATCTTTTTGCCCAGGACCTAAACGCGATTCAACTAGGGGAAGAGGAGGCCATCCATCTGGGGATAGATACCCAGAACGTTAAAAATATTTTAATCATTGTTACCGCATTAATTACTGCCAGTCTTATCTGTATCTGCGGGATAATCGGATTTGTAGGCTTGATTGTGCCGCATATGATGCGCCAGGTTGTGGGTTCGAACCATAAGGCGCTCATTCCGGTCACCTGCCTGGCAGCGGCGATATTTATGGTAATTTGCGATATTGTTTCGCGTACTCTTTTTGCTCCGGTAGAGATACCTATTGGAGTAATTACCGCGATAATCGGTGCGCCCATCTTTATTATTTTATTAAAGCGCGGACAGAAGGTTCAATGAAACCATTGCTAAGGATCGCTAATTTAAGCGCCGGCTACTCCGGCGAAGATATCATTAGGGGCGTATCTTTGGAGATTAATGCCGGCGATTTCATCGGAATTATCGGGCCGAATGGCTCAGGCAAAACCACGCTTTTAAGGCTGTGCTCTAAGGTCCTGCGTCCCCGTAAGGGAAAAATTTATTTTGATAATAAGGATATCTTCGCTATGGATTTAAAGGGGTTTTGCCGCAAGGTAGCCTTTGTTTCCCAGGACATCTCTACCGGTTTTTCATTCAGCGTAATGGAGCTGGCCCTAATGGGAAGGATTCCGCATTTAAAGAGGCTGCAATTTGAAACCCGAAAAGATATCGAAATCTGCGAGAAGGCGCTCGCCTTAACCGATTCTTTGGGCTTAAAGGAAAAAATAGTTAACGAACTAAGCGCAGGTGAACGCCAGCGGGCAATTATTTCCCGGGCCTTGGCCCAGGAGCCGGTACTTTTATTGCTGGATGAACCGACAGCGCACCTGGATATCGGCCACCAGATTCAAGTGATGGATTTACTTAAAAAACTCAACCATCAGAATAACCTGACTATTATTATGATCCTGCACGATTTAAACCTTGCCAGCGCCTATTGTAACCGCATTTGCCTGCTGGATAACGGAAATATATTTAAAGAAGGCCAGGCCGAAGACGTGCTTACTTATAAAAATATAGAAGCGGTGTATAAAACAGTTGTTTTGGTGAATACTAATCCGGTTACTAAAAGGCCGAATGTAGTTTTAGTGCCGAAAGAAATATGAAAGTCACGCGCCTTACCTTAATCCGCCACGGCTTAACGCAGTGGAATAAGCTGGGCCGTTATTGCGGCCGCAAAGATGTGGCTTTAAGTAAAGAGGGAAGAGCGCAAGCGCAATGTTTAGCTAAGCAGCTAAAGGCTGCCAGGTTTGACAAGGTTTATTCCAGCGATAGGAAACGCAGCCTCCAGACCGCCCGCATAGTATTTAAAAAAGCTAAAATTATCCGGGCATCTTCGTTAAGAGAGCTTGATTTCGGGGTTCTGGAAGGATTACGCCATAATGAAATCATGGAGAAATATCCGTCTGTTTATAGACGGTGGCTTAATGATCCGTACCGGGATTGTATCCCCGGGGCTGAACCTATGCGCGGGTTTAAACGGAGGGTTAAGCTGGGCCTGGAAAAGATTATCCGCTTAAATGCGGGAAAAAATTTGGCAATTGTTTGCCATGGAGGAGTAATCGGCATATTCATCAGCAGTATATTAAAAAAAAAGAATTTCTGGCGCTATATTCCGAAAACGGCAAGCTTGACCATAATTGAATGTACGGGAGGCATCTTTAAGATCAAGGAGAGGAATGGGTAAGATAACTTTAGTCCTGGGGGGAGTAAGGAGCGGAAAGAGCGCTTATGCTTTAAGCCTGGCAGGTAAAAAGAAAAAGGTAGCTTTTATCGCTACCGGTGAGGGACTAGACAAGGAGATGCGCGAACGTATCCTGAAGCATCAAAAAACCAGGCCGAAGGATTGGGAAACTTTCGAGGAGCCAAGGGATTTGACGGCTTTAATAGCCAGGATCGGAGACGATTATGATTGTATTATCGTTGATTGCCTGACTCTTTTAATTTCCAACCTTATTTTGGCTAAGGATAAGGAAAAAGCTATTCGGGGAAAATGCGCAGCCTGGCTATTGCAGCTAGAAAAGAAAAAAGCAAAGATAATCCTGGTGGCTAACGAAGTGGGTTTAGGGCTAGTCCCGCTAACTAAATTGGGGAGGGATTTCCGCGATATCGCCGGAAGAATAAACCAGTTAGCGGCGCAGGAAGCCCAGGAGGTTTACTTGCTTGCCGCAGGAATACCGTTAAAGATAAAGGGGTGAATTTAAATGGAGAGGATAAGCAAAATAGCTAAGAGTATCTGCGCAATAGATGGAGCTATGCTGGAGAGGGCCCAAAACAGGCTGGATAATTTAACCAAGCCTTTAGGAAGTCTGGGCCGGCTCGAGGAATTAGCCAAACAAATCTGCGGGATTAGCGCAAGTGAAAACCCCCTATTGAAAAATAAGGTTATTTTTACGCTGGCGGCGGACCATGGCGTAACCGAAGAAGGCGTCAGCCCCTACCCGCAAGAGGTGACTGCTCAAATGGTCTATAATTTTCTTTCCGGCGGTGCGGGGATAAATATTTTAGCCGGGCATGTCGGGGCCAGGGTAGTAGTAGCGGACGTCGGAGTCAGTATCGACCTTAAGCCTGATTCAAGGCTGGTAGACAGAAAAATAAATTACGGGACAAAAAATATGGCTCGCGGGGCGGCAATGACTAAGGATGAAGCGCTAAAGTCAATTTGCGCCGGAATAGAAATATTTGAGAACGAATATAAAAAAGGCATTGATATCGCCGGAACGGGAGAGATGGGAATAGGCAATACTACCGCAGCCAGCGCCATAACCGCCTGTTTTACTAAAAGGCCTGTCGAGGAGATAACCGGCAGGGGTGCCGGCCTGGACGATAAAGGCCTGAATAATAAAATAACTGTAATCAAAAAATCTTTGTCCGCGAATAATCCCGATCCGCTCGAGGCGATTGATGTATTGGCCAAAGTCGGCGGTTTCGAGATCGGCGGGCTCGCCGGAATAATTTTAGCGGCGGCGGCAAATAAAGTCCCCGTAGTCATTGACGGTTTTATTTCCGGGGCAGCCGCATTAATCGCTTATCATATTGAGCCAAAAGTCAAGGATTACATGATTGCCAGCCATTGCTCGGTAGAAGGCGGGCATAAAATAATTTTAGAATTTTTGGGGTTAAAACCGCTCTTGGACCTGAATTTAAGGCTCGGAGAAGGGACCGGCGCTGCTTTAGGCATAGGGCTGGCTGATGCTGCGCTAAAAATTTTAACTCAGATGGCTACTTTTAAAAGCGCGAATGTTTCGGAGAAGAAAAATGAATAGTTTTTTCTTAGCCCTCCAGTTCCTGACAGTTATCCCGTTAAAAATAAAAGGGGTAACTGAGGAAAAACTGGCCAGGGCAACGCTATATTTTCCTTTAGTCGGCTTACTCATCGGCCTGGTCCTGGCGCAGATAAATTTGGGTTTATTTATCCTGAATTTTCCCTCTCTTGCAATAAGCATAATTTTAATCGTCTTTTTGGTCGGCCTGACTGGCGGCCTGCACCTGGACGGCCTTTCTGACAGCGCAGATGCTTTTTTAAGCGGCCGGTCCAAAGAAGAAATGCTTAATATTATGCGCGACCCGCACACCGGAGTAATGGGCGTTTTAAGCATTATCTGCGCTATTCTTTTAAAAATTGGCTTACTGTATTCTCTGCCTACTCCGGCAAGGACGAGCGCGTTACTGCTGATGTGTGTTTTAAGCCGCTGGTCAGCGGTACTGGCGATGTTTGCGTTTGCCTATGCCAGGCAAGAGGGAAAAGCCGGGGTTTTTATCCGGGGGATAACCCCGAAGATTTTCCTCGTTTCCTTAATCTCGGCTTTTATATTTGCGTTGGTTATCTGGCAGCTTAAGGGATTAATCGCGTTAGCTATCGTAAGCGGCTGCGCTTATCTGTCCGGCAGCTTTACCAACAGAAGAATAGGCGGGATAACCGGAGACACGCTGGGAGCAACAATAGAACTAACAGAAATAGCTGTTCTGTTAATTTTTTGTATTTTATAAAAAGGAGCTGTATGGACGCGCTAAAGGCAATATCATCGTGGAGCGGAGGAAAAGACAGTTGTTTGGCTTGTTATAAGGCAATGCAGCAGGGTTATGATGTAAAATTGCTCTTGAATTTTGTTTCGCGGGAATCCAAGCGCGGGTGTTTCCACGGAATTGAAAGCAGACTGCTTAAGTTTCAGGCGGATTTAGTCGGAGTGCCCCTGGTACAGCGGGAAGTCAGCCCGGATATGCAGAAATACGAAGCAGAATTCAAAACTGCGGTTACCGAGCTAAGGGGCAGCGATATCGGCTCAATGGTCTTTGGCGATATCTACCTCCTGGAGCACGAAAGCTGGATTGAGCGGGTCTGCGGGGATTTAAAAATTAATCCTATAGAGCCGCTTTGGAATAATACTCCGGAAAATATTATTGCCGAGTTTTTAAAAGCGGGGTTTAAAGCAATTATTGTCAGCTGCAAGGCAGATATAATGGGCAAGGAATTTCTCGGCTGTTATATTGATCAAGGTTTGGTTGAGGAATTGAGAAAAAGAGGCATCTGCCCCTGCGGGGAGAAAGGAGAATTCCATACTTTAGTGGTTGATGGGCCCATATTCAGCCGGCCGATTAAAATTTTAAAGGCTGAACCAATAATCAAGGAAAGTTTTTGGAAACACTGGTTCTTGGATATTAAAGAATACGCTTAAAACTTCTTTAAGGATACAAAACCGGATAGGTGAAGGAAGTCCTGGTGAGAACCCAGGCGCTGTCGCGCAACGGTAATATTGGCAATAAGCTAATTAGCCCGGTCGATCGCTTATTATCAGGTAAGTACTCTCGCCAGAAGGGAAAGGATTGTATGAAAAATACTACTAGGAGATTAATTATTGCAGGGTTATTGCTTTGTGCCCTGCCGGGTATTGCCAAGGCAGAAGATGTTGATTTGGATAAAATAGTCGTTACTCCCTCCAGGATAGAAGAATCCTCCGCAGATGTCGGCCGCACAGTTGACGTAATTACCTCCAGGGATATGGAAAGAAGCGGGGCGCAAAATTTAGCCGATGCCCTTACTGAACTTACTTCCGTTGAGATAAGTAATTATGGCGGGCCGGGCACAGACAAAAACATAAGAATGCGCGGTTCAACTGCCAGCCAGGTATTGGTTTTAATGGACGGTCGGCCAATAAATAACCCGCGTGACGGCCAGGCAGACTTGTCTGCTGTCCCCTTAGATAATATATCCCGGGTTGAAGTTATGCATGGCCCGGGCTCAAGCCTTTACGGAAGTTCAGCAATGGGAGGTGTGGTCAATATCATTACCCGGCAACCGCCTAAAGAAGGGCAGAAAACCGAGCTTTACTCTAGTTTCGGCACTGCCCGGACTTACATAGAACGCCTCTCACATGGAGCAAGAATATCCAATTTCGGATATCTCATCAGCGGAAAATACCAGAGTTCAGCGGGTTTTCGTTCCAATTCTGCTCTTAACGCCTCAGATTGTAACCTTAAGCTGGATTATGATTTCAATAGCCAGAATAATATAAAACTAAATTCAGGATTCTATAAAAGCAAACTAGGCACACCGGGTCCGATAACTGCGCCTGACCCGGATGATAAACAAAATACCTTGAAGCGTTTTTTTGATTTTAACTGGAATTTTAAACCAGATGAGCAAACAGGTATGTCAGCTAGGGTTTATCAGAATTACGACCGTTTGGAATTCCTAGAGAATTCTTCCGACGGATGGAATTCCGACAATCAAAAAGATATACATACCACTACCGTTAGAGGTATAGATTTGCAGTTTGATAAACAGTTGTTAGATGTTTATAGGATAGTATGCGGATTAAATTATGTGAAAAATATGAATGATAGCACCACTAGCGCAAAACATGAATATAATGTGACTTCAGGTTATTTAGAAAACCGCCTAGATTTATTTGATAATAAACTAAACATTAATCTTAGTGCGCGCCTTGATGATTATTCTAATTTTGATATGGAAATTAACCCCAGCCTAGACTTTCTGTATAAACTTAACGAGGTTATAAAATTTCATGGTTTAATTAGTCGCTCTTACCGAGTTCCTACTTTTAATGATCTATACTGGCCTAATGCAGATGGCATGATAGGTAATCCTAATCTGAAGCCTGAAAAAGGAGTAACCGGAGAGTTGGGCGTTGAAACAAAAGTCAATAAATATTTTACATCAGGGTTAACTTATTTTTGTAGCGATTATAAACAGCTTATACAGTGGTCTTACAACCCAACTACTATGATGACGCAGCCAGAAAATATTAGTTCTGCTGTAATTAACGGTATAGAATTTGAAAATAAAATATTTATTTCAGATAAGATTGACCTTAATCTTAATTATACTTATCTGATGGCCAGGGACGAAGATACTCATAAGTATCTTGTTTACCAACCGAAAAATAAGCTAGATGCTTGCTTGAAATATCATGACTATAATGGATTGACAGTCGAATTAAAAGGCCAATTTACAGGGATAAGGTTTGCCGACGCTAATAATAACGACAAGGTCAAAAGTTTTTTTGTCTTAGGGCTTAGCGTATCAAAAAAAATCAAACCCGGTTTAACCTGCTTCGCCTACATTGATAACCTTTTAAACCGTAAATATCAGGTTATGCAGGGTTATCCGATGCCGGGTTTTTCTTTTACCGGCGGCTTGAAGGCTGAATTTTGAAAGTAGACTAAAAGGGGACGGTTTTATCTTTTTCTAGTTGTATTATTGAAAAATAGAACCGTCCCCTTTATTTTCCTTTTCTAAAAACAAATTTATGTTAAGATAAAACCATGTTCACTAATCGCACACTTAAACTGGCTTTTTTGGTTTCCCTGGCATTGCACACAACTGTAATGTTTCAGAATCCGGGGTATATATTTTTCCCTTCTACGGGAAAAAGCCAGAAAATAGAAGTAAATTATATTAAACCGCTAAAAGCAATAAAAACGGAAACCAAAAAAACCAGCCTTAGCCGGAATGAACCGTTCCTGAAATTGCCGGCAAAGATTAGTATGGATAAAAGGACTCCCCCGCCGTTTGTAAACAGGGAGGAGGCCTCTAAAGCCGCTTTGCAGGTAATGCCTAAAGAGCCTATCTTTGACAAGCCCGCTGGGCTGCTTAAACCGGATACCATCGCGATCAAAAAAAAGATTACTCTTCCGGCGGTAGCTTTGGAAAAAATCACCAATCCTTCCTATATAAGCTACTATCAGGTTGTACGCGAAAAGATCCGCCGGTCAGCCTACCAGAACTATAACCGCAATGAAACAGGGGAAGTCTACATTACTTTTATCATCTCGGATGCGGGATACCTCAAAGGCGTACGTTTAGTAGAAGAGAAGTCGCGGGCAACGCCTTACCTGAAGAATATTGCTTTAGCCAGCGTAAAAAACGCTTCTCCTTTTCCGCGTTTCCCCAAAGAATTAGACTACTTTCAACTCTCCTTTAACGTAGTCATCTCTTTTGAAGTAGAATAAACGATAACCCTATAAAATACTTGATTTTATGTCTATTTAAAGATATAATTAAATTTCTATAAATGTTGCTAAAGGAAAGGTAAACCATGGCAAAGAAAAATGTCTTTAAACGTTCACCGTTTGGCTGGATTCTGGCAATAATCATCTTTTTTATCCTGATAAATTCTTTCAATGTCCCGATGAGCGGGATGCCTAAAGAGGTATCTTACGGGGCATTTTTCGCTATCCTGAAGAATAACCCGGAAAAAATTAAAACCGTAACCAAGGTGGAGAATATCCTCCAGGGTGAATTTACGGATAACTCCAAGTTCCTGGTTAATATTCCGGATAATGATACGGAGCTGCTTAGCCTTATGCGCCAAAACGTCAAATCTTTTGATGTCAAGCCTCCGCGCACATTCTGGACATCCCTAATTTTTAATCTGGGCCCCATCTTTCTTTTAATATTTTTCTGGTGGATGATGGCTGCCCGCGGAGAGCAATTAGGCAATAAGATTATGACTTTCGGTAAAGTTGCCCCTAAAGTCCACGCCGGAGCGGAAAAAGTTACTTTTAACGATGTTGCGGGCGTAGATGAAGCCAAGGAAGAACTTAAAGAAGTTATTGAATTCTTAAAAGACCCTAAGAGATTCCAGAAGTTAGGGGGGAAAATCCCTAAAGGCGTTTTGCTCGTCGGGCCGCCGGGTTGCGGAAAGACACTGATTGCTAAAGCCGTAGCCGGGGAGGCGGGAGTCCCGTTTTTTTCTATCAGCGGTTCGGACTTCGTGGAGATGTTTGTAGGCGTAGGCGCATCCCGCGTACGCGATCTATTTGAACAGGGCAGGCGCGCTGCCAAAACTACCGGCAACAAGGGTGCGATTATTTTTATCGATGAAATAGATGCGGTCGGGCGCTTGCGTTTTTCCGGTATCGGCGGAGGCCATGACGAACGCGAGCAGACATTAAATGCACTCCTGGTTGAAATGGACGGGTTTAATGCCATGCAGGGGCTCATTCTCATTGCCGCGACCAACCGGCCGGATACACTTGATCCGGCATTAATGCGGCCGGGAAGGTTTGACCGCAACATTATCGTGAGCTTACCGGATATTAAAGGCCGGGAAGAGATACTCAAAGTGCACACGCGTAAGATTAAACTTGCCCCGAATGTCGATTTAAACGCAATCGCCGCGCAAAGCCCCGGGTTTTCCGGAGCTGACCTGGCTAACCTTTGCAATGAGGCAGCCCTATTGGCTGCCCGGAATGCAAAAGAGGCGGTTGAGGAAATTGACTTTGATAAATCCGTAGAGAGGGTTTTGATGGGGCCGGAAAAGAAAAGCCACATTATGTCTAAAAAAGAGAAAGAGATTACCTCGCTTCATGAATCAGGGCATGCGCTGTTATCTTTGCTTTTACCGGAAGTTAACCCGTTAAAAAAGGTTTCGGTTATTCCGCGAGGATTAGCCGGAGGGTATACCTTTACCCCGCCCTTAGAAGACAGGCATTACTGGACAAAAAAGGAACTAATATCTGAAATTGCCATGATGCTGGGGGGCCGCGCTTCCGAAGAGCTGAATTTAAAAGAAGTAACCACGGGCGCGCAGAATGATCTAGAAATGGCTACCGGGATGGCCCGGCGTATGGTTACGCAATTCGGCATGTCGGAAAAGTTGGGGCATATAACCCTGGGCCGCCGGGAAGGCCTGGTTTTCTTGGGCAAGGATATTATGGAAGAAAAAAATTACAGTGAAGAGACAGCCCGGCTCATCGATGAAGAAGTCAGGCGCATCATTGAAGAAGCTTATTTAAAAGCAAAAAGCCTGTTAGAGCAAAATTTAGATAAATTAAAAATCCTCTCTAACGCTCTCCTGGAAAAAGAAGTCTTAAGCGGAGCAGAAGTAAAGAAGTTGCTGGGAATAGAAAAAAATGACCTTGCCTAAACCTAAGGGTATGCGCATTTTAAGCGCAACAAAGGAAAAAGATTTAAAGCAGGTTATGCAAGATATCCAGGTTGACCCCTACGGAATCAAGATTATGCTGCCTAAAGCTCAGGGGTATATTTTAAAAATCAATGCCTTAAATAATATATCCGCCAATATCCTCAAGCAGGAGATGCTTTCCTTGGGGGGTGATGTGGCGGTTAGCCGCAATGCCTTAACCGGTAAAGCCAGAAAAACGGATTGTTTAATTATGGGCAACCTTGCTCAATTGGGCAGCTTGAGCAATAAATTACATAAGCAGCCATTTGGCCTGGAGAGGCTGGCTAGAGATTTGAGCCTGGCTCTAAAAAATTACCGGCGGGAAAATCTTACCCTGGACCTGGGCAGGCATAGGCTTTGCCTGGGAGCACGTTCGCATATAATGGGCATTGTTAATGTTACTCCGGATTCGTTCAGCGGAGACGGATTTGGCGATAAACGCAAAGCCGTTGAATACGCCGAGAAGCTGGTCCGGGACGGCGCGGATATCCTGGACGTGGGAGGCGAATCTTCCCGCCCGGGCGCAAAACCGGTTTCGGTCAAAGTAGAACTCTTAAGGACCATACCCGTAATTAAGGCCCTGGTCAGAAAAATCAAAGTGCCTGTATCGGTAGATACCTGCAAGGCAGAAGTTGCCCGTCAGGCTTTGGATAACGGCGCGAGTTTAGTTAATGACATAACCGGATTAAAAAATATAAAAATAGCCAAAATTGCCAGCCGTTATAAGGCCGGGGTAGTGATTATGCATATGCGGGGTAACCCGCGTTCAATGCAAAAAAAACCTCAATACCTGTGTTTAATCGATGAAATTATTGCCTACTTAGCCGAAGCTATAGATAGAGGAGTGGCAGCCGGAATAGCTAAAGAAAAAATTATTATTGATCCGGGTATTGGTTTTGGCAAAACCCTGGAGCATAATCTGGAAATATTAAAGAGACTAAGAGAGTTTAAGGTTTTTGGCTTACCGATTCTATCCGGGACTTCGCGTAAGGCATTTATCGGTAAAATACTGAATGCCCCACCGGAGAAGAGGATTTTTGGTACGCTAGCCTCCTGTGTTGTAGCGAGTGAGAATGGAGCGGATATTGTCAGGGTCCACGATGTGAAAGCGGTAAAACAGGCTTTACTAATTAAAGACAGGATAAGGGAATGAATTTGGCCGATATTTTTTTCCATTGGAAAGCTATAATTGAAATACTAATTTTATGGTTTGTACTTTACCAGGTGATGCTTTTTTTTGAAGGTACGCGCGCCATCCAGGTTGTACGCGGAATAGCGCTTATCCTGGTCGCCTTTTTCTTTTTTCAAAAGCTGGGCCTGGAAAGATTAGACTGGCTGTTCAGAAACTTTTTCGCTACTTCGGTTATCGCCCTATTGATCATCTTCCATCCCGAAATAAGACAGGGCCTGGCCCGGCTGGGCCAGCGTAATATCTTTGTAAGCGCTATGGACGAGGAAGAATTGGACCAGATGCTTAAAGAAATATGCAAGGCCGTCGAGAGCCTTTCCGGTTATAAAATTGGTGCCTTGATTGCCGTAGAGATGAATGATTCGCTCTCGGGATACGTAGAAAGCGGCGTGCTTATCGATTCTAAAATTTCTTCAGAATTAATTCAGGCAATATTCACGCCCAACAATCCGTTGCATGACGGCGGATTGATTATCCAGCACGGCAGGATTACCAGTGCCGGAGCGCTTTTTCCGCTTGTGCAAAGGCTCGATATTGACCGTATATTTGGGACGCGCCACCGGGCCGCTTTGGGGCTGAGCGAAGAGACCGACGCGCTTATAATTGTAGTTTCTGAGGAAAGACAGGACATCTCTCTGGTTTACCGGGGAAAATTACATTCTAATTTAAACCACGAAAATTTATTCCTGCAGGCTAAAGAAATAATCAAGGCGAGGAAATAAAATGGCTAAGAAAAAACCGGATATTTTTTACAGGATCCTGCATATATTCACCTGTCATCCCTGGCTTAAGCTTATATCTTTGGTCCTGGCGGTGATTGTCTGGCTTTATATAAAAGAAGAGATGTTTATCGCACAATGAAATTATGCGTTTAGGCGTAAATATAGACCATATCGCTACTTTAAGGCAAGCCCGGGGAGGACTAGAACCTGAACCGGTTTTTGGCGCATTAATAGCAGAGGCCGCCGGGGCGGATGCGATTGTCGCACACTTAAGGGAAGACCAAAGGCATATCAAGGATAAGGATATTTTTTTACTAAAAGAAGTAGTCAATACGCGGTTTAACCTGGAAATGTCTATTGCACCCGAAATTATAAGAGTTGCCTCCAAGATTAAGCCTGACCAGGCAACTTTAGTGCCTGAGAGAAGGCGGGAGCTGACTACGGAAGGCGGTTTAAATGTTGTGAAAAAGCAGAAAAAAATAGGGCAAGCCGTGAAAAAATTAGAAACAGCGGGTATTGAGGTAAGCTTATTTATTGATCCTAATAAAAATCAAATTCGCGCGGCTAAAAAAACCGGCGCCAGGTTTATTGAATTGCATACCGGTGCTTATGCTAATGCCCGGACTAAGGCCGAAGAGAATAAGCGCGTTACTGAGTTGAAATCAGCGGTTGTTTTTGCCAGGGGTATCGGCCTTAGGGTTTTTGCCGGGCATGGCCTAAACTATAATAATGTCAGCAGGATAGCTGCGCTAAAAGAGATCGAGGAATTGAATATTGGCCATGCAATAATTTCCCGCGCGGTATTCTCAGGGCTCGGCCGGGCAGTAGGGGAAATGAAGGATTTAATTAAATAAAATGATCCTGGGAACGGGAGTAGATATAACTGAGGTTAGCCGCATAAAAAAAGCAGCTGAAAAATGGGGCGAGGCTTTTTTAAACCGCGTGTTTACCGATGAAGAGTTGGTCAATGCCAAACTGCGGCCAAGCTTATACCAGCATCTTGCCGGGAGGTTTGCCGCTAAAGAAGCCGTATTTAAGGCCTTGGGCGAGGCGGATTTAAACTGGAAGGATATCGAGATATTAAATGACCCGGAAGGCAAGCCCTGCTGTAAATTCTTAAACGCAAAAGGTAAAGGAAAAGATGTAATTGTTTCTATTTCCCATGTAAAAAATTATGCGGTTGCTAACGCGATTATTACCAAGAAAAACTAACAGCAATAAGAATGATTTCGGTCATATTTTTATTTTAGCCGGCTCCCGGCCTTATTCGGGAGCAGCTGTCCTTTGCGCGGCAGGAGCTATGCGTTCAGGGGCAGGACTGGTGACCCTGGGGATCCCCAAGGGGCTAAATACTGCTTTAATCAAAATAAAACCTATGGAAGTTATGACCTTGCCCTTGCCGGAGACAACCAGTGGTTCTCTGAGTATCAGGGCTTATAGTAAGATAAAAGATTTTAGCCGGAAAATTGATATACTGGTTATTGGCCCGGGCTTAAGCAGGGAGAGTTCCACGCAAAGCTTAGCGCGTAAGATAATCCGTAAGCTAGCCAGGCCGATGGTCATTGACGCCGACGGCTTAAACGCCCTGTCCGGGCATTTGCAATACTTAAAAGACGGCATGGTCATCACCCCGCATCCGGGAGAAATGGCCCGTCTTTTAGGGACTAGCATAACAGAAGTACAACGGGAGAGAAAAACAATTACCGTAAATTTTTCCAGGCGTTATAAAATAACCCTGGTTTTAAAAGGGCATAATACGCTGGTAGGCGATAAAAAAGGTAATTTATATGTTAACCCGACTGGTAATCCCGGAATGGCTACCGCCGGCAGCGGAGATGTTTTGACCGGTATGATTGCCGCATTCCTGGCCCAAGGATTGGATAGTTTTAACGCTGCTAAACTTGCGGTATATGTGCACGGATTAGCCGGCGACTTAGCCGCCAGGGAAAAAACGCAAATTTCCTTGATTGCCTCGGATATTATTGATAAAATCCCAGAGGCAATAAAAAAGTGTAATTAATGCCGGCGTAGCTCAGTTGGTAGAGCGTCTGTTTTGTAAACAGATGGTCGGGGGTTCGATTCCTCTCGCCGGCTTTTAAAGGTAAATGAACGGGTAGGTACCCAAGTGGCCAAAGGGGGCAGACTGTAAATCTGCTGCACTTGTGCTTCAGAGGTTCGAATCCTCTCCTGCCCAATTAAATTTTCCGGCAAGGAAAATTAAATAACACTGAGTGAGCATTGCGAGGCGACAAGCCGAGCAGCGAAGGAAGTGCCTAGAGCGATGCGGGAGTAGTTCAGTGGTAGAACAATAGCCTTCCAAGCTATATATGGGGGTTCGATTCCCCTCTCCCGCTTTAAAAAAAGAAAGGACAGCGAGAAGATTCATATGAGCGAAGAATTATTAAAACCGGTTTTTGTGGACGCCTTTGATCTGGATGATGCCTGGTTTCAATGCCTCTCCGAAATACTTGAGCACGGCCATGTCTATACCATAACCAGGGGCAGTTATGAAGGTCAGAAGCGCCTGGAGTTTGATTTTGCGGCTGTGCGGGTAAAAAAACCCGGCCACCAGATCATTCCGATAATCCCAGAAGGAATGTCTATTCCGGCACCTACGGATATGGATTATATCCAAGGGTATTTAAGCTACCTGCTTACCGGCGCCAAGACCGAAACCGAAGATTATACTTATGGTGAAAGGCTGGTTGACCCTAAGGTCAGGCTTAAGCAAAATATAGACGGCAAAGATATGACCAAAGAGTTACCGCTTGATGTCAACCAGATAGAAGAGGTAATTAAACTTTATAAAGAGAAAGGTTTCGGGACAAACCAGGCAGTGATGGAAATCGGTATGCCTTCAGATATAAAATTAATTGATCCGCCCTGCCTTAGGCTTATTGATACCAGGGTGCGTTATGGTAAACTGCATTTTATTTTATATTTTCGCTCCTGGGACCTTTGGGGAGGTTTCCCTTCCAATCTCGGAGGTCTGCAGTTAGTTAAACAATATATGGCCGAAGAAATTGGGGTAGATGACGGCGAAATCATCGCCGTAAGCAAAGGTTTGCATCTTTATGATTATGCCTGGGATTTGGCTAAACTGAGGACCAATAAACTTAACCTGGCTATCAAATAATATGGAAAATATACCCGGACCCGAAGAGCGCAGAGAATCCGCCAGGTTTGACTATGCTACTCCTTTAGCTTATAAGGTATGTAAAAAAGAAACTCTGAGCAAATTACTTACAGGCTATACTTCTAATATCAGTACTGCGGGACTTCTTTGTAATTTCCGGGAAACAGTCAATCCGGAAGATGTACTTTGGCTTTCTTTTGATCGGGGGGTATTAAGCGTCTGCGCAGAGCTGGAAAAGAGGGTTTTTATCTATCAAAACGGCATCATCGGCAAGGTAGTCCGGGTTGAGCCAAAGGGTTATGATAATTATGATGTAGGGATAAAGTTTCTTACTCGCGAAGAGCAAAATTTTGTTAAACAGTCCTTAGGAGAAGATGAAAAATAAACCGGATATAGTTATTTTGGGCGACGGGGGATGGGGCACGACCTTAAGCGTGCTTCTTGCGCGTAAAGGATTCTCGGTGACTATCTGGGGGGCCTTTGCCGAAAATATTGCCTATATGGATAAAAAGAGGGAAAACAAAAAATTCCTGCCCGGAATTAAAATACCTAAAGAAATAACTTTAACCAGCAACCTAAAGGGAGCTCTGCAAAATAAAGACCTGGTAGTTTTAGCGGTCCCTTCGCAATATATGCGTTCAGTTCTAAGGAAGGCCTCTAAGCTGGATTATCCGCGTCAGGCAATATATTTAAGCGTGACCAAGGGGATAGAAATGGGCACGTTAAAGCGGGTCTCCGAGGTAATCCAAACTGAACTGGGCGCTGTAAAATTAGCGGTGCTTTCCGGGCCGACTATCGCCCACGAAGTTGCCAAAGGAACGCCTACGGTTGCGGTAGTTGCTTCGCCTGACCGAAAAACAAACAAATTTTTGCAGGATATTTTCATGACGGGCAGGTTCAGGATATATACTAACACGGATGTTGTCGGCGTAGAGTTAGGGGGAAGCCTGAAAAATATCATTGCTATTGCCTGCGGGATCTCTGACGGTCTGGGTTTCGGAGCAAATACTAAAGCTGCGATCCTGGCGCGCGGCTTAGCTGAGATTTCCAGGTTAGGCGCTGCTATGGGCGCCGGAAGCAGGACTTTTAGCGGAATAAGCGGTTTAGGCGATTTAGTGACCACTTGTATCAGCCCGCTCAGCAGAAACAGGTTCCTCGGGGAAGAAATTGGCAAAGGCAAAACCTTAAAACAGATCTATGCTGAAATGCAAACCCCTGCCTGCCGGCAGGCAGGGGTTGCCGAGGGGGTACCCACAGCAAAATCTGCCTATGGTTTAAGTTTAAAGTATAGAGTAGATATGCCCATCACCAGGGAAGTCTATAACGTACTTTATAAAAATAAGCCCGCGCTTAAGGCATTTAAAGATTTGATGGCTCGGGAAAAAAAAGAAGAGTAGAATAATACGGGGCGTGGCTCAGTTTGGCTAGAGCGCTTGAATGGGGTTCAAGAGGTCACAGGTTCAAGTCCTGTCGCCCCGAATAAATTTGGCATGGAAGATAAAAACAACAAACAGGAAAAAAGAAGCGTCAAACGCATCCAAAAGTCGCTGATTATTCAATTTTCAGTTGACTCCGGTGACCCCCTGACCCGGAAGTGGGATGTTTCTTCCATAAGGGATATCAGCGAGAAAGGCGTGAGTTTCCTGGCCAGCGGGAAAATTGCTTTAGGAGACCTCCTGCAAATGCTTATCAAAATACCACTTAGGCCTTTTGAATGGTTTGAAGTCAGCGGTAAAGTAGTAGCTAGGGAAGAACCCAAAATAAAAAGAGAGGATAACGATTTTAATGTTTCTGTCGTGAGGGTGATTTTTACAGACTTAAAAGAAGAGCAAAAAATGTTGATCCGAGAATATATTGCCTGGTGCTTGTTAAAAGACGGAGGTAAAAAATGAGTTATGCCGGCCCGGAAAGAAGGAGCCATCCCAGGGTCATGGGGCGTTTTATCGTATCTTACCGCATAATGAATGAAATTGATAGTATGGATATAAGCCAGACCAAAAATATCAGTATGGGCGGGATGCTCCTGACTACTAACAGGAATTTTGAGCCCGGAGTAAATCTTGCGCTGGAGATCAGGCTTCCTTTTGATCCGCACCCCATCATGCTTATCGGTAAAGTCCTGGAATCCCGCGAAATAATGCAGGATATGATTTACGATACGCGGATCGAATTCCTGGCGGTTGATGAAAAACATAAAAAAATCATCGGTGAAACCGTAGGTTACTACGTAAAGAAAGAAAAGGACGAATAATGAAAAGAATTAATGCGGGTTTAATCGGGTTTGGTAATGTCGGTTCGGGGATAATAAAGATCCTGCGGGACAGGAAAGCATTGCTCAGTGAAAAAACCGGCCTGGAAATAAACGTCAAAAGAGTTTGCGATCAGGATATCGTTTCCAAGCGCAATGTCAGCTTAGACAAAGCGATGCTTACCCGGGATGCCCGGGGACTCCTTAATGACCCGCAGATAGATATTTTAATTGAATTGATCGGAGGCATACACCCGGCCAAGGAGTTTATCATTGAAGCCTTAAAGAAAGGAAAACATGTCGTTACCGCCAATAAGGCGCTTCTTGCGCTGCACGGGCAAGAATTATTTACCGAGGCAGCTGACCGGGGCAAGAGTATTTATTTTGAGGCATCTGTCGGCGCAGGCATACCAATTATCAAATCTTTACGCGAAGGATTAGTCGCTAACAGGTTTAACGGTATTTTAGGCATTGTCAACGGGACCTCCAACTATATTTTATCCTCGATGTCTAAAAATAATTGTAGTTTTCAGGAGGCCCTTAAGGAAGCCCGGGCAAAGGGTTTTGCGGAAAAAGACCCGACTCTGGATATAGAAGGGATGGATTCGGCCCATAAATTAATCCTGCTTACTTATCTGGCGTTTGGCAGGTTTGTGGAATTAAAAGACGTATTTATCGAAGGGATTTCGCGTATTTCCCTGGCGGACGTGAATTATGCCAAGGAAATGGGTTTTGAAATAAAGTTACTGGCTATCGCTAAAAAAGAAGGTTCGGATTTAGAAATAAGAGTGCACCCCACGCTTGTCCCCCAGGATCATCTATTGTCTTCAGTTGACGGCGTGTTCAATGCTATTTATGTTTCCACTGATTTGGCGGGGAATTTGTTGTTCTACGGTCCGGGTGCTGGACAGTCATCCGCAGCTTCGGCTGTAGTTTCGGATTTAGTAGATTTGACCCAGGATATTAAGGCCGGTTTCTTCCGGCCTACCTTAAAAATCGTAGCGGATAAGACCGTCAAAAAGATACGCAAGATCGATGATTTTGAAAGCCGCTATTATATCCGCTTTATGGCGCGGGACTTATCGGGCGTGCTGGCCAGGATATCCGGCGTATTGGCTAAATTCGGTATCAGTATTGCCTCGGTTACCCAGAAAGAGCGCAGCAAAACCCAGCTTGTCCCGATAGTCATGCTCATACATGAAGCCAGGGAGAAGAACATGCGCGATGCTTTAAGTATAATCGACCGGTTGGAAGCAATAAAAGAAAAATCCGTAGCCATCAGGATGGAGGAAGCGTGAAATACCAGGGGATAATTGACAGATATAGAAAGCATCTTCCGGTTACAGAGAAAACACCGGTAATCACCCTAAACGAAGGGAATACTCCTTTAATTTATTCCGGGCATTTAAGCAGGCTTTTAGGAAACGGCTTTGAAGTTTATCTAAAATATGAGGGCCTTAATCCTACCGGGTCTTTTAAGGACAGGGGTATGACTATGGCTATATCCAAAGCCTGCGAGGAAGGCTCAAGCGCGGTAATCTGCGCTTCAACCGGAAATACTTCTGCTTCGGCAGCTGCCTATGCCGCCAAGGCAGGCATCAGATGTATTGTGCTTATACCCAGCGGGGCGGTTGCTTTAGGTAAATTAAGCCAGGCGTTGATACACGGCGCGCAGGTTTTAGCGGTAAAAGGAAATTTTGACGACGCTTTGAATTTAGTGCGGGAGATTACTGCTCGATACCCGATCACTCTGGTAAACTCACTTAATCCTTACCGTATTGAAGGCCAGAAAACCGCGAGTTTTGAAATTTGCGATTTTTTAGGCGAACCCCCGGACTTACAAATTATGCCCGTAGGTAATGCCGGTAATATTACCGCGTACTGGAAAGGATATAAAGAATACTATAAAGCGGGTATATCTAAAAAATTACCGAAGATGCTGGGCTTTCAAGCTCAGGGCGCTGCCCCCATTGTCAGGGGCCATCCGATAAAAAACCCCGAAACGCTCGCTACCGCTATCCGTATCGGTAATCCGGCGAGTTGGAAACAAGCGGAAGAAGCCAGAGATGAATCCGGCGGCCTGATTGATATGGTTTCGGATGATGAAATCCTGCAGGCTTATAAAATGCTGGCTGCCGGCGATGGAGTATTCGTTGAACCGGCCTCGGCGGCATCGATTGCCGGATTAATCAAACTCAATAAAAACGGTTACTTTGAAAACACGGGGCCGGTAAAAATAACCTGCATATTAACCGGGCACGGATTAAAAGACCCGGACAGGGCAATAAAAAGTATAAAAAAGCCAAAATTAATCAAGCCTGAGATAAGGGCTTTACTCAAAGAGATTGGCTACTAACCTAAGCGGCAAAAGAGTTTTAATCACAGCCGGGCCGACCTGGGTCCCTTTAGACGGAGCCAGGGTAATCAGTAACACCGCCAGCGGCGAAACCGGTACTTTATTAGCACAAACATTGGCGCAGAAGGGCGCCAGGGTTACGCTTCTGCTTGGGCCGGTCAAGGCCGGTTATAAAAATAATTCAGTAAGGGTTATAAATTTTAAATTCTTTAACGAGCTGCGCTCTTTGTTAAAAAATGAGCTTGAGAAAAAACGCTATGCTATCATAATCCATTCTGCCGCGGTTGCGGATTATGCGCCAAGCGGCCCGGACCAACGCGGTAAGATAAGCTCCGGGCTTAAGGCCTTAAGGCTGAATCTTAAGCCCACCCCTAAAATAATTGATTCTCTGCGTAAGACAAACCCGGATTCTTTTTTAATCGGATTTAAGTTTGAGCCGGACCTAGAAAGAGATGAGCTAATCGGGAGAGCAAACCGCCTGTTAAAGAGAGCCGGTTTAGATTTGGTAGTAGCTAACAGCCTGTGCAAAAAAAAATATACCGCCTATTTGATAGGCGCGAAAAAACATTCTGGCCCATTTTTCTCCAAAAAAAGTATGGTTAACAACCTGGTCAGGCTAATATGAAATACATTGTTTTAGTTTGCGACGGAATGAGTGACTATCCCCTTCAGGAATTAGGTGAACGCACGCCCCTGGAGGCGGCAAAAACCCCAAACCTGGATTTCATTGCCAGGCACGGCAGGCTGGGCCGGGTAAGGACCGTACCTGCTGGCTTTATTCCGGGTTCAGACGTAGCCCAAATGAGTATTTTTGGCTATGATCCTAAAAAATATTACAGCGGCAGAGGGCCGCTGGAGGCTGCCAACCTGGGCGTAGAACTGGAAGACGACGATGTGGCTTTTCGCTGTAACCTCGTGACTGCTTTTGCGGACACGCTTACGGATTACAGCGCCGGGCATATCAGCACGAAAGAAGCGACAATCCTGGTTAAGTTTATTGACCAGCATTTAGGGACCAACCGCATTAAATTTTATCCCGGCGTAAGCTACCGGCACCTGATGGTAATTAAGCGCGGCGCGGAAGAACACCTTGAGGCTCTCCGCTGCCTGGCACCGCATGATATCACAGGCAAAAATATTGCCAAAAACTTACCTAAAGGGGACGGTGCGGATATCCTGATCAAGCTCATGGAAGAATCGCGTAATATTTTAGTCAAACATGAAATAAACCTGGTCCGCATTGACTTAAAAGAAAATCCGGCAAATATGATTTGGCTCTGGGGCCAGGGGAAAAAACCGGCGATGCCGAAATTCAATGATAAGTATAATTTAACCGGCAGCGTTATTTCGGCCGTAGACCTAATTAAAGGTCTAGGCAGGCTCCTGGGTCTGGAAGTCATTAATGTCCCCGGGGCAACGGGTTATTACGACACTGACTATAAAGCAAAAGCCCGGGCTGCGGTAAAGTTACTGGAAAAGGATGATTTTGTATTCGTGCATGTTGAAGCGGCTGATGAGGCAGGTCACAATGGGGATCTAAGGGAAAAAATTATCGCCATTGAAAGATTTGACCAGCTGGTCTTAGGCACTATATTAAAAGCGTTTAAGGGAAAACGTAATTTAAGGATTCTAGTCCTGCCGGACCATGCTACTCCGGTTGCGCTCAAGACCCATACCGCCGACCCCGTGCCTTTCGGCATATTCGGACAGGATATTATTGCCAGAGGATTTTTAAATTACAGCGAAAAAGAAGCCCAAAAATCCGATCTTTACTTTGATCAAGGCTATGAGTTAATGGATTATTTCATCAAAGACACGGGTTAATTTTTTTAAGGAGAGAAATAAAAAATGGGCAAGCAGTTGATTGTGCAGAAATTTGGCGGTTCTTCGGTGGCCGATGTCGAAAGAATACAGTGCGTAGCCCAGAGAGTGGCCAGCTATCGAAAAAAAGGGCATGACCTGGTAGTTGTCGTCTCGGCTTTAGGCGATACAACCGATGAATTGATTGAACTGGCGGATAAAATAAACCCCGAGCCCTCTGAGCGCGAGATGGACATGCTATTGTCTACGGGAGAACAGATTTCAGTCGCGCTTTTGGCCATGGCTATTCATAAACTAGGTTTTGAAGCCATATCTTTTACCGGAGCCCAGGTGGGCATTATTACCGATACCAGCCATACCCGCGCCAGGATCATCAAGATAAATGCCGATAAGATTAAAGAAGCCTTAAAGCAGGGGAAAATCGTTATTGTCGCCGGTTTTCAGGGCGTGACCCTGAATCAGGATATTACCACTTTAGGCCGCGGCGGCTCGGACCTCACTGCCGTTGCCCTGGCTAAAGAACTAAGGGCAGATGCCTGCGAAATTTACACCGACGTAAGAGGCATTTATACCACTGACCCGAGGATTGAGCCCAGGGCAAAAAAGATAGAAGCGCTTACCTATGATGAGATGTTGGAGATGGCTTCCCTCGGCGCTCAGGTAATGCAGGCGCGCTCCATTGAGGTGGCTAAAAAATTTGACGTCCCAATACATGTACGCTCAAGTTTCGAAAACGCAACCGGAACTTTGATTATCAAGGAGGTTAAAAATATGGAAGATGTGGTAGTTTCAGCCATAACCTTAAATAAAGGAGAATCTAAGATTACTGTTTGCGATGTCCCTGACCGCCCCGGGGTGGCTGCCAGGATATTCAACGAACTGGCATCTTGCGGGGTAAGCGTAGATATGATCGTGCAGAACGTCAGCCACCTGCGTTCGACGGACATATCTTTTACCGTCAGCAAGGCCGCCTCGCCCAAGACGCTCAAAATAACCAAAAAAGTGTCCAAGGGCATCGGCGCGGGTGAAGTTTTGGAAGATAACGCTATAGCCCGTGTTTCTATCGTCGGCGTAGGTATGAAATCTCATCCGGGCGTAGCCGCCAAGATGTTTGAAGTCTTGGCCGATAAAAAAATCAATATTGAGATGATATCTACTTCCGAAATAAGTATATCCTGTATAATTCAAAAAAAGTTTGCTGAAACAGCGCTAAAATCGCTGCATGAAAAATTCGGGTTAGGAAAATAAAGAGGTTGAATATGCCTAAAGTAAAACTCTATGATACGACTTTACGCGACGGTGCCCAAGGCGAAGGCATCTCTTATTCTGTAATGGACAAGGTAAGTATTGCCAAGGAGCTGGATAGGCTGGGCATTCAGTATATCGAAGGAGGCTGGCCCGGCTCAAACCCCAAAGACATGGAGTTTTACCTAAAGATGTCCAAGCTCAAGCTCAGGAATAGTCAGCTTACCGCTTTTAGTATGACGCGGCGCTTAAATACCCGGGCGAGTCTTGATGCGAATATAAAATCCCTGGTGAAATCCCAGGCTAAAATCATCACTATTGTGGGAAAAACCTGGGATTTACACGTTACCGATGTTTTAAAGGCGTCGCTTGGCGAAAACCTGGAAATGATCAACGATACGGTTAGCTTTTTGGCTTCTAAAGGTTTAACCGTTTTTTACGATGCCGAACATTTCTTTGATGCCTACAAATCCAATAAGGATTACGCCTTAAAGACTCTGCTTGCCGCGCAGGATGCCGGGGCAAGGACGATCTGCCTTTGCGATACTAACGGCGGGGCATTAACTTCTGAAGTTTTTCGGATCGTCGCAGAAGTAAGAGACAAGATTAAGGTTAGTTTAGGGATTCATTGCCATAATGATGCTGACCTGGCAGTGGCCAATTCCCTGGCTGCGGTGGAAGCGGGGGCGGATATGGTCCAGGGGACGATTAACGGCATCGGCGAGCGCTGCGGAAACGCGGATTTAATCCCAATTATTGCCAACCTGAAATTAAAAATGGGCATTGACTGCCTTGCGGATGATAAATTGAAGGAATTGACCCATGTTTCACATTTCGTGAGCGAGATCAGCAATATGAAGCAACGCGCGGACCAACCCTACACAGGGGGATCCAGCTTCGCGCATAAGGGCGGGATGCATATTAATGCAATCATGAAAAACCCCAAGACTTACGAGCATATTGATCCGGCCCTTGTTGGTAACCACCGCCGGATCCTGGTTTCCGAGTTGGCCGGCAAAACAGGGGTTTTAGTCCGGGCCAGAGAATTAGAGCTGGATTTGAACAAGGGAGATGCTAAGGCCAAAAAAATCCTGAAATTGATCCAAAGGCTGGAGCATGAAGGATACCACTTTGAGGCAGCCGAAGCCTCTTTTGAGCTTTTAATGAAGCGTGCGTTCAAAAAGTATAAGAAATTTTTTGACTTGGAAGGCTTCCGCGTGGTCATTGAAAAGAAAACCAATAACAAGGTTACTACTGAAGCGATCATCCGGCTTAAGGTCAAGGGAGTAAAAGAGCATACTGCCGCAGACGGCGACGGCCCGGTCAACGCCCTGGATAATGCCTTGCGTAAGGCCTTAAAAGATTTTTACCCTACGCTCGCTAAAATGCACTTATCCGACTTCAAGGTGCGCGTATTGGATGAAAAAGCCGGGACAGCCAGCCCGGTAAGGGTCTTAATCCAATCTCAGGACGAACGGGATTCCTGGAATACTATCGGTGTCTCCGAAAACATCATCGAAGCCAGCTGGCAGGCGCTGGTTGACAGCGTAGAATACAAACTTTTAAAAGATAACCTGAAATGCTAGATGAAATTCCTAAACAGTATAACCCCAAAGATACCGAAGACAAGTGGTATAAGTTTTGGGAAGAGAATAATTTATTCAGCGCAAAAGTAAACCCGGGTAAAAAACCCTACACCATAGTCATCCCTCCGCCCAATGTAACCGGCATTTTACATATGGGCCATGCCTTAAATAATACTATCCAGGATATACTCATCCGTTACCAGCGCATGAAGGGCCTAGAGGCACTCTGGATGCCCGGGACTGACCACGCCGGGATTGCCACACAAAATGTAGTTGAAAAAACAATTGCGAAAGAAGGGTTAAAACGCCAGGACTTAGGCCGGGAAAAATTTATTGAACGCGTATGGGCCTGGAAAAAACAATATGGTTCAACGATAATCCGCCAGCTTAAAAAGCTGGGAGCATCCTGCGATTGGGAACGCGAACGCTTTACGATGGACAAGGAGTATTCCGAAGCAGTAAAAGATGCTTTCGTTGTGCTTTGGGAAAAAGGATTGATCTACCAGGACGATAAAATTATTAACTGGTGCCCACGCTGCCAGACTGCGCTCTCGGATGAAGAAGCGCCTCACCGCGAACTCCAAAGTAACCTTTATTACCTGAAATACCCTTTTAAGGACAATCCCGATGGATTTATAGTGGTAGCGACTACCCGTCCGGAGACCATGCTCGGGGACACGGCGGTTGCGGTCAACCCCAAAGATAAACGTTATAAAAAACTTGTCGGGAAAACCTTGATCTTACCCCTGGTCAACCGCGAAATAAAAATTATTACCGATGTAGTAGTGGATATGAAATTCGGGACCGGCGCAGTCAAGGTAACTCCCAGCCATGACCCTAATGACTATGCCTTGGGCAAAAAACACCGGTTGGGGTTCATCAACGTAATAGCCCCCGACGGTAAAATGAATAAAAATGCCGGGGATTATAAGGATATGGACAGGTTCGAGGCCAGGGAAGTAATCCTGGAGGATCTAAAGGAAAAAAGATTGTTGGAAAAAGTTGAGCCGCATTCCTTATCCGCCGGGCATTGTTACCGCTGCCACACCATTATCGAACCGTATCTTTCCAGGCAGTGGTTTGTCAGAATGGAATCTTTAGCTAAGCCGGCGATTGAAGCAGTTAAAAAAGGCAGAATTAAATTCCACCCTGCTCGCTGGGCTAAGGTCTATCTTAACTGGATGGAAAATATCCGGGACTGGTGTATTTCCCGGCAAATCTGGTGGGGCCACCGTATCCCAATATGGTACTGTTTAGATTGTAAAAATGCCGCTATGGCGAGCGCGGAAAAACCGGTAAAGTGCATTAAATGCGGTTCTACCGATATTAAACAGGATGAAGACGTCTTGGATACCTGGTTTTCTTCCTGGCTCTGGCCCTTTGCCACTTTTAAGAATAAAGAAGACCGGCAGTATTTCTATCCCACCTCAAGCCTGGTTACCGCTCCGGAAATAATATTTTTCTGGGTAGCCAGGATGATCATGGCGGGCCTGGAATTCCAGAATGATATTCCCTTTAAGGATGTCTATATCCACGGCACAGTGCGTGATGTTGAAGGAAAAAAGATGTCCAAATCTTTAGGAAATATTATTGACCCCTTAGAGATCATTAATGAATACGGCGCGGATGCTTTGCGCTATAGCCTTATCGCGATAACCGCGCAGGGCCAGGACGTATATTTATCCAAAGAGAGGTTTGAACAGGGCAGGAACTTTGCTAATAAGATCTGGAACGCTTCCCGGTTTATTTTGATGAATTTAGAAAACGCGGGGCAGTCCCCTTCGGGGACAGTCCCGGCGAGGACTGACTTATGCGTATTTTTTAAAAAGGAAGAGTTAAACCTAGCTAACCGCTGGATTTTAAGCAGATTTTATTCTACGCTTAAAGGTGTAGGGAAAAACCTGGAGCGTTACCAGTTCAATGAAGCGGCAAGTTTGCTCTACGGATTTTTCTGGCATGAGTTTTGCGACTGGTACCTGGAGATAATCAAGGCGGATATACAAAATCCCCATAACCAGATGGTGATGTATAAAATACTGGAAAAATCTTTAAGGGCCATGCATCCTTTTATGCCTTTTATTACCGAAGAGCTTTGGCAGAGGCTTTTCCACGAAGGAAATTCAATTATGGTTCAATCTTGGCCGCACCTCCAGGAGGATATCATTGACCTAAGAAGCGAAAAAATCATGTCTGAAGTTTTAGAGATTATTACCGGCATCAGGAACATGCGTTTAGAATTAGATATTCTGCCCCATGCGGATAATATCGCGGCGAAGGTCTTTACTGCAAATAAGCATAAACGAGAAGTGCTGGAAAATTTTAGCGGGCAGATTAAATCCCTGGCCAGGTTAAAACAACTCACTATCTTAAGCGAATATAAACGCGTTTCCGGAGAATTTGCCAGCGTGGTAAAGGATACGCATATTGTTATACCCCTTTCGGGAGTAATTGACCTGAAAAAACATAAAGAAAAGATAACTACTAAAATCAAGAAAGCCGAGGCCGAAATAAACACAAAAGAAAAAATGCTCGGAGATAAGAATTTTTTAAAAAGAGCTCCTGGTGAAATTGTGGAAAAAGAAAAAGAGAAATTAAAGAACCTAAAAGAACAGATACAAAAACTAAAAGGAGTGTATGATGCCCTTAAATAAGCATTTTCTTTCTATGGGCGAGCCCAAGCTTGACCAGGAAAAATTAGATTATATTGTTCGCCACGCTTTAATCGAAGATATCGGCAGGGGAGATATCACTACGCAACTGACTATCCCCAAAGATAAAACAATCACTGCCCATATCCTAGTCAAGGAAAAAGCGGTTATCTGCGGAATTGATGTAGCTAAAAATGTCTTTAAAGCAATTGATTCTGCAATTATATTCAAGCCTATGGTTGAAGAGGGCGAAGTCGTTAAGCCGGGTAAAGTGATTGCCCGGATTTCGGGAAAAGCCACCAGTATTTTGAGCTCAGAGAGGGTCGCCCTTAACCTATTAAGCATGCTTTCGGGGATTGCCACCAAGACCCGGGAATACGTGGAACAGATTGAGCCTTACAAAACTAAAATTACCGATACCCGTAAGACGCTCCCCGGATTAAGGGAATTGCAAAAATATGCCGTACGGGTCGGCGGGGGGCATAACCACCGCATGGGGCTGGATGAAATGATCTTAATGAAGGATAACCATATTAAGGTTACTGAGGGCTATGAAAAATTACCCAGCGTGCCTAAAGGTTTTAAAATTGAAATAGAAGTCCAGAATCTGGATGAATTCCGGCACGCGCTCTACTTTAAGCCGGATGTAATCATGCTGGACAATATGAGCCTGGAAGATATAAAAGAGGCGATAAAAATCCGTAATAATACTGAATTCAAGAGCCACCATGGCCCAACTATGCTGGAAGCCAGCGGAGGAGTTGATTTTGATTCCGTAAAAAAGATTGCCGCTACGGGAGTGGATATTATATCTATCGGCGAATTGACCCATTCGGTTAAAGCCGTAGATATGAGTCTAGAGGTTAAGTAAGTTGTCCGGTTTTAAACTTGTTGCCAGCTATAAGCCCTGCGGCGACCAGCCTAAAGCAATCCAGGAATTAACCGCAGCTATCCTTTCGACTAAGCGTTATTCCACTCTCCTGGGAGTGACCGGCTCAGGAAAAACCTTTACTCTAGCTAATGTCATTGCCAAGATAAACCTGCCGACATTAGTTATTTCGCACAATAAGACTTTAGCTGCCCAGCTTTATTCGGAATTCAAAGAGTTTTTTCCGGATAACGCGGTAGAGTATTTTGTCAGTTACTACGATTATTACCAGCCCGAAGCCTATATTCCCTCCACCGATACCTACATCGAAAAAGATTCTTCAATTAACGAGCGGCTGGACCGGCTGCGGCTTTCGGCCACCACTTCCCTTATGAGCCGCAAAGATGTAATCATTGTCGCTTCGGTTTCCTGCATTTATAACCTGGGTGACCCGCAAAATTACCGCGAGATGCTTATCCTGCTGGAGAAGGGTCAAAGCATAAGCCGGGATGAGCTCATTGCTAAGTTTATACACATACAATACGAAAGAAACGATTATGAATTTATCCGCGGCAGGCTGCGGGTAAGAGGAGATGTACTGGAGGTCTATCCGCCCTACCTGGAGAAGGCCTTGCGCCTGGAGCTAAAAGGAGAGGTAATTGAAAAAATTTCGGAATTCCATCCCGTCTCGGGCAAAGTATTAAACACGCTGGATAAAATAGCGGTCTATCCGGCCAAGCATTTCATTGTTTCGCAAGACAACATTGACTCCAGCCTGAATTCAATCCGGGCCGAGTTAGGCAAGCAGCTGGACTTTTTAAAATCCAAAAATAAATTACTGGAGGCCCAAAGGCTGGAATCCAGGACTAAATATGACTTAGAAATGTTAAAGGAGATCGGCTATTGCCATGGAATAGAAAATTACTCACGCCATTTGTCCGGCCGGCCAGCCGGCTCTCGGCCCTTTGCGTTAATCGATTATTTCCAGAAAGATTTTTTAACGATTATTGATGAATCGCATGTAACTCTGCCGCAGATACGCAGCATGTATGAGGGGGACCGGGCCAGGAAAGAAGTGCTGGTAGATTATGGCTTTCGCCTTGCCTCTTGTTTAGATAACCGTCCGTTAAAATTTGAAGAATTTAATGGCCTGATCAAAAAAACTGTTTTTGTCTCGGCTACGCCTAATGACTACGAAATCGCCAAAAGCGGAAATAAAGTCATCCAGCAGATAATCCGGCCTACCGGCCTGGTTGACCCGGAAATTATGATTAGGCCTACGGAAAACCAGGTTGAGGACTTAATCGATGAGGTGAGAAGGCGCGCTAAAACCGGCGAGAGAGTGCTGGTAACTACCTTAACCAAGCGTATGGCCGAGGATTTGACCGCTTATTTACAGGAAAAGGGCCTGAAGGTAAAATACCTGCATTCTGAAGTACAGACCATCGAGCGCTCCAAAATCTTAAGAGACTTAAGAAAAAAGGAGTTTGATTGTTTGATAGGTATAAATCTTTTAAGGGAAGGCCTGGATTTACCGGAGGTTTCGCTGGTTGCTATCCTGGATGCGGATAAAGAAGGGTTTTTACGTTCGGCAACCAGCTTAATCCAGGTTGCCGGCCGGGCCAGCCGTCACATTAATGGTAAAGTGATTATGTACGCGGATACAGTTACCGGCTCAATGCAAAAAGCGATTAATGAATGCCAGCGCAGGCGAAAATTACAACTGGAATTTAACGCCCGGAAAAAGATTACCGCGCGCTCAATCGTGAAAGCAATAAAAGAAGGCATTGAAGATTTGGCCCAGGCAGACGAATTCGTAATCAACCTTACCGGCCAGGCCAGGGATGAATACCAGTTGCGAAAATATATTTCTGAGTTAGAATATGATATGGAATTAAGCAGCCGTAACCTGCAGTTTGAACAGGCAGCCGTATTAAGGGATAAAATCAAGGAACTAAAAAATGCTACTAGCCGTTGATGTAGGCAACACTAATATCGCATTTGGAATATTTTCCGGGAAGAATGAAATTATCCAGACCTTTAATATCCCTACCGGAAATTATACCCTGAATAAATTAAGGAGAAGCCTGCGCAAATCCAAAATTCATAATGCTATAATCTGCAGCGTTGTCCCTAAGGTAAGCCGAAAGATAGAAAAAGATTTAAGGAATTTTTTAGGCAGGCAGCCTTATATTATAGGTAAGCATATCCGCGTCCCCGTAAAAAACTTATACCGGAGTCCTCAAGCTGTCGGGCAGGACCGCCTGGTCAATGCCTACGCCGGAATTAGGCTCTACGGTGCGCCGCTGGTAGTTGTTGATTTTGGTACCGCAGTTACTTTTGATGCCATATCCAAAAAAAAAGAATACCTCGGGGGGATGATCCTGCCAGGGTTAGGCATTTCTTTAGAGGCCTTAAACCAGCGCACCGCCCTGTTACCTAAAATCGAGCTAGAGGAGCCCAAAACGTTTATCGGGCGGGATACCAAGAACAGCATGCTTAGCGGGGTTGTCTATGGATTTAGCGCTTTAACTGACAGCTTGCTAGCGCGCATAAAGGATAAGCTGGGTAAAGGAACAAAGGCTATCGGCACCGGAGGCAATATCGGCTTAATTTCCAAATATTGCCAGGTTATGGACGGCAAAGATACCCGGCTGACCCTTAAGGGATTGTATATGCTTTTTCTCCAGCAAAAAAATACTTGACAAGATTTTTTTTTAAATTATAATTAGCACTCTTGAGGAATAAGTGCTAATATAAACCAATTTAAGGGAGGTGGTAAGTATGGATATTAAACCATTGGGAGATCGCGTTGTAGTTAAGCCTTTGGAAGCAGAGGCTAAGACAAAAGGCGGAATAGTCCTGCCGGATACGGCAAAAGAAAAACCGCAAGAGGGAAAGGTTGTAGCAGTAGGTAAGGGTAAAGTTTTAGAGAATGGGACAATTTCAACTCCGGAAGTCAAGGTAGGCGACAAGGTATTATACGGAAAATATTCCGGTAATGAAATCACTACCAAAGAAGGTGAAGAATTACTGATTATGCGCGAAGAAGATATCTTAGCGATAATAAAATAAGACACCCGGCCTTATTAGAATGGCCGGTGTTGTTTCTGTAAACAAGGAGGGTTTGATGAGTAAGCAGTTACTATATCAGGATGAAGGCCGCAGAAAGCTCTTAAGCGGCGTAGAACAGTTAGCCCGGGCAGTCAGGGTAACCTTAGGGCCCAAGGGCCGCAATGTGGTCATTGATAAAAAATTCGGTTCGCCCACCATCACTAAAGACGGGGTAACCGTAGCTAAAGAAATTGACCTGGAAGACCCCTATGAAAATATGGGCGCCCAGATGGTCAAGGAAGTTGCCGAGAAGACTTCGGATATAGCCGGTGACGGGACCACGACCGCCACAGTCCTGGCCGAAGCAATTTACCGCGAAGGCCTAAAGAACGTTACTGCCGGCGCCAATCCTATGGCTTTAAAGCGCGGGATTGAAAAAGCAGTAGAAAAAATTGTTGAGGAATTAGAGAAATTAGCTAAACCCATCAATGCCCGGGAAAAGAAAGAAGTAGCCCAGGTTGCTTCCATTGCCGCCAACGGCGACACTACTATCGGCAATCTGATTGCCGAAGCAATGGAGAAAGTCGGTAAAGATGGTGTAATTACCGTAGAAGAAGCCAAAGCCACTGCTACCACCTTAGAACTAGTTGAAGGTATGCAGTTTGACCAGGGTTATCTATCCCCCTACTTTGTTACTGATGCCGAGAGGATGGAGTGCGTTTTAGAGGATGCCTACATACTGATCCATGAGAAAAAAATAGCTTCCTTAAAAGACCTCTTGCCCTTACTGGAGAAGATCGCCCGCAGCGGAAAGCCGCTCTTGATTATCGCGGAAGAAGTGGAAGGCGAGGCCTTAGCAACATTAGTCGTGAATAACTTAAAAAGAACATTTGTCTCCTGCGCAGTCAAGGCTCCGGGTTACGGTGACAGGCGTAAGGCGATGCTTGAGGATATTGCCATCCTTACCGGCGGCAAGGCTATCACCGAAGACCTCGGCATAAAGCTGGAAAATGTTGACCTGGAAGACCTAGGCAAGGCTAAGAAAGTAAAAATTGACAAGGAAAATACAACTATCGTTGAAGGAGCAGGAAAGCAGGCAGCAGTAACTGCCCGCATAACCCAGATCAAAAAGCAGATTGACGAAACTGATTCTGATTATGACAAGGAAAAGCTCCAGGAGCGTTTAGCTAAATTAGCCGGCGGTGTAGCCGTGATCAATGTCGGCGCGGCCACTGAAAGCGAAATGAAAGAGAAAAAAGCCCGCGTGGAAGACGCTCTTCACGCAACCCGCGCAGCAGTTGAAGAGGGGATAATCCCCGGCGGCGGAGTGGCTTTATTGCGCTGTATACCTGCCTTGGATAAGTTAAGGCTGGATAACGATGAAAAAATCGGCGTGGACATAATCCGGCGCTCATTGGAAGAACCGATCCGGCAGATTACCCAAAATGCAGGATTAGAAGGTTCAGTAGTCGTGCAGCGGGTAAAACAGGAAAAAACCAATATCGGCTACGATGTCTCGCAAGAGGATTATGTCGATATGATCGAGGCCGGCGTAATTGACCCTAAAAAAGTTACGCGGTCAGCTTTACAAAACGCAGCCAGTATCGCTTCGTTACTTCTGACTACCGAGGCTTTAGTTGTAGATAAGCCGGAAAAAGAAGCAGCCGGCGGAATGCCCGGCGGAATGCCGCCGGGAGGAATGGGCGGCATGGGAGGTATGGGAGGAATGGGCGGTTACTAATCCCAAACGCTAATACGAAGTAACTAAGGGCGGGAATTGAAAAATTCCCGCCCTTTTTTATATTCATAACCTCCTTAATCTGTGTTAAAATAAAAATAAAATGAAACAAGGAAATAAAGCCTTTACCTTAATTGAACTCATCATTGTCGTAGTAATTATCGGTATCCTCGCCCTGGTCGCCATCCCGCGCTACTTCGCCAATGTAACCAAGGCCCAAAAAAACGCAGTATACGCTAATTTAAATACCATAGCCCGCGCAGAAATGGCCTATTATGCAGCTTATGGTAGTTATCTCGCCTACGGCGCTTGGCCCATTCAAGTAATTATTGATGGAGATACTATTGTAGACCTGGATAACCCCACTAACGCAAATTGGGAGTATACTGTGGGCCTGGCGGGTGATAGCTGCGTCGCACCTGACCGGACAGTAGCGGTGGCCTATAAACAACCGGACAATAGCTGCTACTACGCACTTTGTGTAGTAAGCGGTGCTTCTTATCAAACTTGCACTCCCTAATCTAAAAAACTCCTGCTTGAAAATAATCATTGACAAATTGGCTTACGAGGTGTAAAATTTTATATCCTTTCGCTAAAACTATTCAAAAAAGAGGAAAAAATTCGTAACTTATTGTTAAATAATAACTTATATATTAGAGGAGAGATCTAAAATGGCAGAATGGATAGGTATTGGCAGGCGCAGCCGCAGATGCTACGGTTTTGATGAAATCGCGCTGGTGCCCGGCTCCCAGACAGTTAACCCTAATGAAGTAGAAATATCTTTTGCGATAGACGGTAAAAAGTTCCAGGTACCCATATTAGCTGCGGCCATGGATGGGGTTG
>JAQUMI010000003.1 GCA_028718225.1 Candidatus Omnitrophota bacterium
GGCGCGAAAGGGTCAGGCTCAAATCAATGGCCAGGCGCGGGATCTTATTAATTACCGCATTAAATGCTTCTTTATCGATAACCAGGATCAGGCAATCATTGGTGGCCTGGGCCGTTACCGAATGCGGTTCATTCGTTAATAGGGAAATTATCCCGAAATATTTGCCACGGTGCAGGTACTCTAAGGTTGTTTGGTTACCCTGGCTATCCTGGACGTAAGTTACTACCCTGCCTGAGCCTAAACAGTAGAAACCACTGGGGCCAGAACCTTCCTTATAAATAATATCGCCTTTTTTAAAGGGTAAGACGCTGGAATTTTCCCGGATAATCGCGCGTTCTTTCGGCGATAAATCGCTGAAAAGAGGAAATTCCTGAATGATTAAATTTTTATCCAGCCCTTCCATAGCTATAACCTATTAGTTAAGCAAACCTCGGAGAATTTCCGGGCACTTTCCCTGATTGTGCGTTGGTAAGTATGATAGTCTACCTCAATCAGGCCAAAGCGCGGCCCAAAACCCTTGTCCCATTCAAAATTGTCCAGCAGCGACCAGTATACATAGCCTAAAACTTTCACCCCCTTCTGCATTGCCCGGTTTAGGCTCTCAAGGTGTTCTTTGATATAATCCCATCTTAAAGAATCATTATCGGTACAGATACCGTTCTCCAGAATAAAAACAGGTAAATTATAATTTTTAAGGTCCATCAGTAAATCGTAAAGGCCTTGTGGGTATATATCCCAACCCATGGAATTCTTTCTTAAAACGCCGGGCTCAGCCTTACGGCTGCCTTTGCCGACCCAGCTGGGACTATAATAATTCATCCCGATAAAGTCAATCGCCTGATGCGCGATTAATTTTTCTATGAATTCAAGGTTGTAAAACTTATGTTTTAAATAAACGGCGATTTTATTCGCCAAAGACGGCAGCCGCGGGATAAATGCCTGCATATTCTGGGCGATACTGATCTTAGGATAGGATAAATTATTTTTTTTATAGATATCGCGGATCAAATGGTAGGTCTGAATGTGGGCATTAACCAAATTACGCGTTACCTGCCTGGCCCTAAAAAAAGACTTGCCCTGCGGCGGCCATAACCCCAACAGATAAGAATGGTACGCGTAGACATTCGGTTCATTGATAGTCACCCAGAAAGGCACCTCGCCGGCTAAGACGCTGACAACCTTCTCGACATAACGCAAAAAATATTTATCCGCTCTCCTATTGCGCCAGGCTCCGATTTTGGCAAACCAAATCGGGTTAGTGAAATGGTGCAGGGTTACTATGGGCCTAAGCCCGCGCTCTTTCAGGGCCAGAATCACTCTGCGGTAATGCTCAAGTTCCTCTCCGGAAAATTTACCTTCTGCGGGCTCAACGCGGGCCCATTCAATCGAGAGGCGGTGGCAATTATGATTTAATCCTTTGGCCAGGTCAAAATCTTGGGCGTAAAACTCATAATGCCGGCAGGCCAGGCCGGAGAGGTATTTAAGGGAAATGCGCTTTTCCCACTCCCACCAGTCGCTGAACATATTATTACCTTCAACCTGATAGGCGGAGGTAGCCGCGCCCCAGAGGAATTCTTTAGGGAATTCAATCATTGCGCTTTTTATTATAACACCAAAAACAAGAAAGTCCCGACAAAAAATGCCGGGACTTTCTGTTATTTAATACTGGTTAAATCTATCTGGCTTGGGGCGGGTTTTCCGGATTAAGATATCTATTTAACACGTTCCAGGTTTTCGGTCCGACCTTGGCGTCGGCTGTTAAACCGTTGGCTTTTTGGAATTCGACGATTGCTTTCTTGGTTTTGGGGCCGATCTTACCGTCTATTGCTCCGGTATAAAAATTCGCGTTTTTAAGCGCTGTCTGAATTTCTACAGGCGTAGGTTTATACGGCCCGGCCGGAGGTAATGCTTCCAATTTTGCCCCTCTCACAACAATAGGAGTACCCACTTCCACTTTAGCTTCGGGCGCTTTTACTTCCGGTGCCTGCATGGTTGTAAGCGTTTCCATGGATATCGGTTGTTGCATCTCTTCTAAAGTCTGCTGTTTTTTACCGCATCCGAGAACTGCAGTTGCTGTTATGAAAGCTATAATGATAAATACCAGGCTCTTCATTTCTTCACCTCCTTGGGGTCTGATTAATTTTAACAAATTATTTTAAAAAAGCAACTAAAATTGCTTAAGTTCTTTCAGGATTTGATTACGGCCTCCCGCCGGCAGCGCGGGCAAAGAACCTTTAGGCGTGTAGAACGGTTAAATGCAGCGGCCTTGCCAGCGGGATTAATTTTTTCTTTTAAAGCCAACCCTATGCTCCTTAAATAAAACAAAAGCAGGGAAGCATTGGTAAAAACCAACGTCCCTAACCTTTTAGCCACCCATACGTATTGATCATAAGGCACGACCGGCTCACCGCAACACTCGCAAAGCACCAGCTCCTTTTCTATCGTCTGTTTTAAATCCTCTCTTTTTGCGGTAGTCGCCAGGTCAAATTCCCGCGAGAGCATAATACCTTTAGCCGTCAGGCAATTCGCTTCGCACTGGCCGCAGAATATGCAGATATCCCAGTGGATAGTTAACTTCCTCCTGGCTCTTCCGCCCTCTATCTCATCGTTAAACTCTATGGCTTTTGCCGGGCAAACCTGGGCGCAAGCAGCGCAACCCGTGCAATCTTCTTCATGAAAATAGGGCCGGCCGCGGAAACGTTCATACGGTTCATGCGCCCTGCGCGGAAAATCGCGGGTGTAAGCAGGGCTAAACAACGACTTTAACGCTTCTTTTAATTCCCGTAATTTTGGTCTGCGCATATTTTTTTATCTTTTAGGCTTAAAAATCCACTTTAAGGAAAAAATAAAACCCAAACTCTTCAGGATTCCGCTCAAGATGTTATAAATATCCCATTTTTCAGACCTTAAGAAACGGTAGGCCCCGCGTAATAAAGGGAGCTTTTCTATTGTTTTATAAAATTCCGTAGCCGGGAAATCCGGATAAGCGTAAGCAGTTTCTCCGCCGGTAAAAAAGTTGTCCTGCCTTGCCTTCTTGACTGCCATAACCCGCCATAATAATAAACCCAATAATAGCGCTGCCGCTATAAATAACGCGACAAAACCGCTGTTCCACTTGCCGCCGTATTCTAAAACGAATGAAAAAGAAGGAGCGAGGGCATCCCGGATAAAGATATTGGAAAATATACCAAGGATAATGCAGAGCCCGGAGAGGACCAACAAGGGAGTAAGCATCCTCCAGGAAGTTTCCTTTAATGGCTTCTTAAGATTATTATCCTGGCCCAGGAAGATAGCGTGAATAAATTTTATAAAACTGGCCAGGGTCAAGGCGCTGCCGAACATCGCCGCGATTAAAGCGAACATATAAACAAAACGCAGTAAAATTCCACCGGATGAAACCAGGCCTAAAAGCGCAGCCTGGTAAATCATCCACTTAGAAGCAAAACCATTCAAAGGGGGGATGCCGGAGATGGACAAGGCTAAAATCAGGCCGCTGGCAAAAGTAAGCGGCATATAGCGGGCCAAGCCCCCTAATTTATCCAATTCAAAAGTCCCTTTCTGTTTCTCTACTGCCCCGCCAACCAGAAAAAGCCCGTTTTTATATACGGCATTATTAAACATATGGAATATTGCGCCGATTATTCCTATCGGATTTGCCGTGCCTAGACCTAAAACCATATACCCTGCCTGGCTTATGGCGTGGTAAGCCAGCAGCTTCCTTAAATCATGCTGCGTAAGCGCCATCATCACCGCAAAAATAATGGTCAGGCTGCCGATAATCAGTAAAAGCGCGATGATAAAACTGTTTAAAATAAAGAAATCTAAACAAATCCGCGATAAGATGTAAACCCCGAGCAGCTTATCCAGAGACGCCGGTAATATGGCCATTACCGTAACCGGCGCGCTTTCGCTGGCCGTAGGAATCCAGGTATGGAAAGGGGCTGACCCCAGCTTAGCCAGGCCGCCGATGAGCATAAGGCTAAACACCATCCAGCAAACCGGCCGGTTTAAGACCATGCTCGTTCCACCGGACATGCTAAAGGAACCTCTAAACAGGCAATAAATATATGTACCGATGATAAAACAGATGCAGGAAAAACCCAGGATAGTCGCGGCTTTTCTGGCGCTGAATTTTGAACCTAAACTAAGCAAGGCATAAAGCATAAATATTGAACCAACCCAGGAGAATATAAAGACAACAAAATCTGCCGCCAATATCTCCAGGTTAGAGAAGGCTAGCAACCCAAGGAGCCAGGAAAAATAATTGCGCTTTGCGGCCATATAATCCTTGGAATAAAGACAGACTAATACGCCAAAAAAATTGGCAAAAATAAGTACCAGGCGGCTTAAGCGGTCCAGCCCGAGCGTAAGCGTATATCCGCTAAAAAGCTGCCTGTTCCAGGAAAATTGGGGCCGGGAAAATAAAAATATAGCGGCGCACAGGCTAAGCAGGAATATAACCAGGCTTATGTTTTTTTTGAGGCTCTCCTGTTGCCTGAAGAAAAATAAAACTAAGCCTCCAAGGAGGGGCAGTGTAAAAAGAAAAAACAAGCTCGTATTCATCATTTTATCTGAAGCAGGCTTTTAGCTATTTTTTTTATATGGTAATAAACCGCGGCGGTAAAATCCAGCATGTTCAAAAACATATTACAGCCCATAGGCGTACATTCTCCGGCGAGCATCCGCTGGTCGTGGTTATGGCGGTATTTATCCACTAGACTATCAATATGCTCCTCTTTCCTTAAGACTTCCTTGATTAGAGCGGGATTATCCTTTTCTAAAACAAAGACAACCTCTTCTAAGGCCTCCTTGGTTTTGCTGTAAAGATCTTTATATTCTTCCACAGCTCCTTCACTAAAAAGAAGCTTTTCTTCTATTTTGATCTGGATCCTCTCCAGAATATCTTTGCAATAATCTCCGATTAACTCAAAATCCGCGGCTATGTCAGCATAGACGATAACCCGTAATTTTTCCTTTTGCGGCGCATCAGCATGCCCCAAGTCAATTACGCTCTGATTGATTTCATCTTCCAGGGCATTTAATTTGCTTTCCTCTTCCAGGGCTTTAGAGATCAGCTCCACGTCGTGCTCAATAAAGGCATCGTAAGTAAGCTTCCACATACTGGTAGCGCTCTGGGCCATCTGGTTGACTTTTTCCTTAATACTATTCAGGTCTGCCATAGTAACCCTCCTTTAGCTTAAGGGTCTTCTCCTGGGATAGTTTAATCAAATCCCAGCCATTCATGACTCTACGCTTATCTATCTTATTAATCACCGCTACTCTCTCCGTGCAGCAATAACAGGGATCAACCGCCGCCAGGGTAAGGGTCGCGTCGGAAATCGTACCCCCCACAGCAGAAACTTTATCCGACGCTACATTCATAAAACTCGGAGAACGGATCTTATGCCGAACTGGGCGGTTTGTCCCATCACTCTTTAGGTAGTGAAAACACTCCCCTCTGGGCGCTTCGACCCTGCCGATGCCTTCTCCGGCAGGTATATCTTTGACCCCGGCATCAATCGGCCCGTCTTTAGGCATCTTATTCAAAGATTGGCGAATAATGCTGATGCTTTCGTATAGTTCCAGGATCCTGACTATCGTCTTACAAAATATATCCCCGTCTTTCTCCAGGATCACCTTCCAATCCAGCCTGTCTGATACACCATAAGGTTCATCCCGGCGTATATCCATGTTTACGCCTGAGGCGCGGGCAGTCGGTCCCACAACACACCAGTCAACTACCTGCTGACGGGTTAAAATACCCACGCCCTTTAACCTCATTTTGATTACCGGATCATCCATAATCGCGCCGCGGAATAAATCTATCCCCGGCCTTAATTCGTCCAGCGTCTTTTTTAATACCGGTATATCTTCGTCTTTTAGGTCGCGCCTCACACCGCCGACCTTAAACATAGCGTAATTATTCCGGTTTCCGGTAACCATCTCAAACATATCCAGTACCGGTTCGCGGTATTTCCAGGCCCACATCCAAACCGTATTATAACCGATAAAATGCCCGGCCAAGCCCAGCCAAAGAAGATGGCTATGTATCCTCTGCAGTTCATCAATGATTGTGCGGATATACAACGCTCTCTCCGGGACAATATTCGCTTCTCCCCCGAGGATATTTTCCACGGCTAAACAATAGGCGTAAGGATGGCTGGATGAACAGATACCGCAGATACGTTCAACCAAGAACGGCACCTGGTCAAAATGCTTGGATTCAGAAAGTTTTTCTATGCCGCGGTGGTTATAACCGATAATGATATCTATATCAACCACCTTTTCGCCTTCAACATAAAGCTGGAAATATTCCGGTTCTTCCTGTAAAGGGTGGTAGGGGCCTATAGGTACGATAATTTTATGGCTCATTTTTTGTTCCTTAAAGGATAATCGCTTTCCGGCCAGTCTTCGTTAAGCAGGAGTTTCTTTAAATTCGGATGCCCCTTAAAATTAATCCCCAGCATCTCCCAAGACTCGCGCTCGATCCACTCGGCTGCCGGAAAGAGTGGAGTAATAGATTGAATTTCGGGCTTAAGCTTATCATTCAGCGTAACGCGCACGGAATAAATTTCGCCGGCCGGATCATTACTAAAATGGTAAATAACCTCAAAATAGTCCGGCATATCTGTAGCCGAAATCGTAATAAACCTCAGCTCTAAGCTCCTGAATAATACTTGCGTTACTTCAAGAATATCTTTTTTATCTATGCTAAAGTAGACCCTTTTTATGTATTTCTCCTGCCAGTCTTTTATTTTATCCCGCAGGCTTTCTTTTATTCTATCCCGCATATCCATAAGCTTACTTACCTTTCTTGATTTTATCCAGAGCCTTGACAATACCGGCGATGATTGCTTCGGGCTTAGGCGGGCAGCCCGGAATATAGACATCCACCGGTAATATTTTATCCAAGGGCTCAGCGACGTTATAACTATATTTGAACATATGCTGCGAACAGGCGCAGGTACCGCAGGCAACGACCACGCAAGGCTTAGGTACCTGTTCATAAACCTTTTTCATTCTCAAAACAGCTTTTTTATTCATTGCCCCGGTAATTAAGAGCGCGTCCGCATGGCGGGCTGAGCCAATAAGTTGTACGCCAAAACGCTCCAGGTCAAACCTGGGAGTAAAACAATCCAGCGTTTCAATATCGCAGTTATTGCAGGAGCCCACGCTCATATGAAATACCCAGATTGATTTAGTGAACGCTTTTTTTATTATATCCATACTATAATCCCAATAATGCTAATATAACCGCTATTACCCCTAACAACGTCGGGATCCTCCAAAAGAACTTTAAGGCCTGGTCAATGCGTAGGCGCGGGTTGGTATTTTTAATCAAAATGATTATGGCCAACAACATCAGGTATTTAGCGATTAAAAATAACGGACTTAAAGAACAGCCCAAAAATAGGACGATGATAAAGAGCGGCAGGGCATAAAACATTACCGCCTTGGTCAATTTAAATACGGCTAGGGGCAAACCCGAATATTCAATCAGGGTTCCAGACATAATCTCCTGATCGGCCTCGGCGATATCAAAGAGCCCGATGCCTAACTTTGCCTGTATACAGAATAGGGCGACGAGAAAACTTAAAGAACCGGAAAAAGAAAAAATATTTGAGCCGAAAAATAACTGCTGCCGGATTATCTGACCCAGCTGTATTGCGCCGTTGCTCCTGATAATGATGGTAATTATCGCCAGGATAAAAGGAAGCTCATACGCCAAAACCAGCTTCATCTCCCGCGCCGCTCCCAATGAAGCCAGCGGATTCCTGGAGGCCGAAGCGCCGATCATTAAAGCCAGCGCAGGGACGGTTAGAAGATAAAAGAGTACGAGCAAATCTCCGCTAAAGCTATCTAAAGGTGCAATTATACTCCTGCCTAAATAAGTAGCGGCTAATACCGCGCTGATTAAGCCAATGTACGGCGAGAACAAAAATGTGTACCTGGCGCCTGCGGGGATAATGGTTTCTTTGCCTAATAATTTTATTAGATCGGTAAAATTCTGGTGCCAGGGAGGGCCGATGCGCCACTGCAGCCGCGCAGTAATCTTCCTGTCAACCCAGCCGGCTAAAAGTCCGATTACGGCACTGAATAAAAATCCCGGAAATATCAGACAATAAAAAATTTGTTTCATCTTTTCCTCGGCGGCTGAACATCTTCCCTGGACCATCTGCATGAATGTACCGCCAGATGTTCACCTACAAAATAAATATCCTTTTCCAGGCTTTCCTCCACTTCTCTAATCTCAATGGCTTTTTCGGGACAACTGCTTATACACCTAGGAAGCTGCGTGCTCCTGCCTACACAATAATCGCAGGCTGAATCAAGATAAGGAATAAAATCCTGAAAGATGATCCCGAACGGGCAGGCCACGGAACAGGATTTACAACTCGTACAGAGCATTTTGTGGCGCCGGATATGCCCGTCACTGGCACGTTCCAGGGCATTATGGTAACAAGAATCCACGCAAGGCGCTTCTTCGCAATGCCGGCAGATAGTGGCAAAAGTCGCGTATTCACGTAAAGAGGTAATCCCGTTATTCTGCGGATGATAAAAATAATCGCAGGCAACGCGGCATTCCTTGCATTTATTACAGATATCTAAATCTATAAATAATCTTTTCATCCTCTTATTGCCACGCTGGCTGATCTAAAGCGGACACAGTGTCCGCTTTGGCTGAGGCAGCGTGACAAGCACTTAATCCCAGATATCGTGGATATCTTTCAGCTGTTCGTAAGTAAAAACCGGGCCGTCTTTACAGGCGTAGAATTTACCGACCCGGCAATGCCCACATTTCCCCAGGCCGCAGGACATACTTTTTTCCATAGACAGGTATATATCCGGCGGTTGAAATCCCAAATCCAGTAGTTTTAAGGTGACAAATTTCATCATAATCGGCGGGCCGCAAACTATTGCCGCAGCGCTGGAGTAATCTACCCCGGTATTATCCAATACCGTAGTCACCAGACCCACATTTCCCGACCAACTGCTATCTCCCACATCTACGCTGACTAAAACATCCACCTTGTCCTTCTTGCTCCATTCAGGAAGAAGGGTTTTATAGACTATATCCCCGGAAGTACGGCTGCCGTAACGCAAGACAACTTTATTATAACTATCAATGCCGGAAAATAAACTGAATAATAACGAGCGCAACGGCGCCAGGCCTACCCCGCCGCCGACGATTAAAATATCCCTTCCTTTAAATTTATCCAGAGGATAGCCCTGGCCGTAGGGGCCGCGGATACCTACCATATCACCCTTTTGCAGCGTGTGCAATTTAGAGGTGACTTCTCCCACATTCATTACGGTGAGTTCTAAACTCTCCTTTATTCCCGGATCCGACGATGGGGTAAAGGGCGCCTCTCCTATTCCGGGCACAGTCAATTCAATAAATTGACCGGTGGCGAAGTTAAAATCCGCCTCGGGCCTAAGGCGGAAAGTCTTTATCGCGTGCGTTTCTTCAATTATTTCTTCAATAACGGCCTTAACCGGCTGGTATATATTTTTCTTCATATAATTTCCGTAATATCCGGCGGATATCTATTTTCCCGGGGCAAACCTCAATGCACCTTCCGCATCCACAGCAGGCCTGATAACCCAAATTAGCAATAAAAAAATCAAATTTCTTCAAATAGCGGTTACGCAGCCTCATGTAGCGCAGGCGCAGGGGATTGGCCCCACCGGCAACCTTGGTAAAATTTTTTAAGAGACACCCGTCCCAGAGGCGTAGGCGCCGGGAATTGCCCGACGGAGAATCTTCGCTGAGTAAAAAACAATGACAGGTATCGCACATAAATACGCAGCCGTTACATTCAACGCAAGTGTGCATTTCATCCTGCCAGATCTCTGAATTATAGCCTGATAAGACTACCTCCTGTAAGACCTCTTTTTTAGGAATCTTATGCTGCGCCAAATGCTCATCCATACGCCGGTTTACCGATTCCCTCTTGGCTGTCCTTCCGGAAAGCTGACCTAAGGTCGCCGGCGTTAATATACCTTTTAAAGAAAGAGCGATCATTTTTGCCTTTTGCGAAGCTACATCCAACAGATAACCGTTGTTCAGCGGCGAAAGGTTGAAATCAAAACCCTCGGCCGGATAGGGGTTAATATCAAATGCCCGGCAGAAACAAACTTCTTTAAAATGCGGGCAGTCGCCGGAAATAACTAACGTATTGTCCCTTCTTGCCTTATAAAGCGGGTCTACTTCCTTGCCTCCCAGGAATACGAAATCCTGCACTTTTAAAGAAAAAATATCGCAATTCTTTATACCGCAGAGCGCCTGGGGCCTTTCCTTATAATTGCCGATATCTTCTTTGTAATGCGTAAGGAACGCGCGGGTCGGTTCTGCTACGCGGTATTCATTAAAAACTATCTCTTCCCTGTTAACCTGAGAGAATTTCTTTAAGAAATAATCTGCGGTAGGAAGCCTGGCCTTGCCTTCGTATTCATACTTAAGCGCAGATTCGGCTTTAACCGGGACATACAGGTCATATTCCTGCTCTATACGCTCATAGAATTTAAGCAGGTCATCGTTTTTGAAAAAATAGGTTTCCATTTATGGCTTTAAAAGCCTTTCCCTTACCAGATCGCTGACTAGTTTACCGTCTGCCTGGCCGGCTATTTTTACGTTGACTTCTTTCATAACTCTGCCCATATCCTTCAGGCCGCTTGCGCCGGTAGCAGCCATAGCCTCCTCGATTATCTTCTTAATTTCGTCACTGGAGATCTCGGGAGGAAGGTAGGTCTTTAATACTTCCAGCTCTTGCTTCTCTTTTTCGGCCATCTCAAGGCGTGCGCCTTTGGTGAATTGTTCGATGGAATCCTGGTGCTGTTTTATCTGTTTCTTGATTACGGTAATTACTTCACTATCATCGAGCACCGCCTTCTTTTTAGCAACCGCCAAGTTCATCATATCCGCCCTTAAAAAACTCAGCACCGAACTCTTTAAAGTATCCCTGGATTTCATCGCCTCTTTGTAATCGTTAAGAACTTTCTCTTCCAGCATATAGCCTCCCGTCTAAAGCAGAATACATTTTTTAAAGTTCACCAGCCTCTTGTTTAAATCCCTCATCGCTAGCCTGCAGGTCCTCTCCAGGCCAAAGCCTTCAATATTAAAAGAAGCGGCGATAGTCCCGAAAACAAGCCCCTTTCTTATATTTTGCATATTGACTGACTTGGTTTTAGCCAAATACCCCATAAAACCCCCGGCAAAAGTATCCCCTGCCCCGGTAGGGTCAATTACCTTATCTGCCGGGTACGCCGGAAGCGAGAAGATGAACTTATCATTATAAAACAAAACTCCGTGTTCTCCTTTTTTAATCAAAACCATCTTAGGACCGAAGGAGCGCAAAGCGCGGGCTGCCTGAATTAAATTATGTTCCTGGGATAAAGAGCGCGCCTCTTGGTCATTGGCTACATAGATATGTACTTGCCTTAACAGACGCAGAAGTGATTTACGTTTATTATTAATCCAGTAATTCATGCTATCCAGAGCAATAAGCTTAGGCGAACGCATATGCCCCAGCAGATGCCGCTGGATGTCCGGGTCAACATTAGCCAGGAAAACGTATTCTATCCTTTTCTGTTCTTCTGAAATCTTAGGCTTAAATGTACTCAAGACCCCTAATTCGGTATTCAAAGTAATAGCGGTATTTAAATCGCCTTGATATTCTCCTGACCATTGAAAGGTCTTGCCTGAGGCCTCGCGGATAAGCGCGCTAAGATTAATGCCTTTAGCCTCTAAAAAATCTATATGTTTCTGGGGAAAATCCTTTCCTACAATGGCGACGAGATTTACTGGAGTGAAGATGCGCGCGGCCATGGAAAAATGCGCGGCTGAACCGCCAAGCATCTTTTTCCTTTGGCCAAAAGGAGTCTTCACATTATCCAGCGCCACTGTCCCCAAAACCAGTATACTCATTCTTCTCCCTTAGCGGAGCTTCAACCAAAACACCGCTGCTATAAGTATTCGGTATATCCCAAAAGGGATAAATGTATGTTTCTTTATGAAAACAAGGAGGAACTTTATGGCTAAAAGCGCAACCAATAATGAAACAATGAACCCGGCACCTAAAACCAGGAACTGGCCTGTTTTGAAAGTTCCGGCGCTCTTAACCAGGTCCAGGGCAGTTGCAGCGCACAGCGTAGGGATAGCCAGCAAAAAAGAAAATTCCACTATTGTTTTGCGTTTTAAGCCAACCGCCAGGCCCCCGACAATTGTTGCTGCGGAGCGCGAAACTCCCGGGATAACGGCAACTGACTGAAAAAGACCGATTAGGAAAGCCTGCGGATAAGATATTGACGTTAATTCATCTGAAGAGCCCTGCTTTTCCCCGTGAAAAATTTCAAAAAGAATAAGCGCGATCCCTCCCAAAAATAATGCCCAAAGCACTACTGAATCGCTGCTTAAGAAGAAGGTTTTAATAACCTTATACAGCAATGCCCCGATTACCATCGTCGGTAGAAAAGCCGTAAAGATCTTCTTCCAGATATCCAGGCCCTTGGACAACTCTTTCCAATAGAGAATAACCACGGCCAGGATCGCGCCGCTTTGGATAGCGATCTCAAAACTTTTGACAAACTCTGTCTGACTAATTCCTATACTGCGGCTGGCCAGCATCAAATGCCCGGTAGAAGAAATAGGCAGAAATTCTGTAATTCCTTCAATAATCCCGAGAAAAATAGCTTGTGTTAAATCCATTACCGTCCCTGACTATGCTTGTCCAAAAAATCCCTGAAATCTCTAGGTAAATCGCTTTTTAACTGTAATGATTTTCCGCTTACCGGGTGCGTAAATTCTAACTCGGCGGCATGCAACATAAGTCTTTTAGCCTTAATCTTAAAATCGCGCCGGAAGGCATATTTAGCCTCGCCTAATATGGGATACCCCAGTTGCTTAAAATGAATCCTTATCTGGTTAGTGCGGCCGGTTAAGGGATTAACTTCTACAATAGCAAAATCTTTTCTTTTTGCAATAACTTTATAACGGGTTATAGCGCTTAAACCCTCGATCCTGTTCTTAATCTCTCCCTGGTTTTTAAAAGGAATACCCCGCACGCAAGCGATATAAGCCTTCTTGACCTTTCTCTGCCTGAACTCATCCATCATCTTCTGCTGGATATTCTTAACTTTGGCGTAGATGATCAAACCGGACGTTTCCCGGTCAAGCCGATGGCAGGGGTATAAATTTAAAATACTGGTAAGTGTGCGCTGTTCGTTTTTAGGGGTAGGTACGGTTAAAAGCCCGGATGGCTTATCTACTACCAGAAGCCATTGGTCTTCGTAGATTATGGGGATCATCCCGCTTTAAACTCTCCGCTTAGACTATCTCAAGCATCCGGTCAATCGCTTTTTTAGCGCGCTTACGGATATCACCAGGCACCTTTACTTCTTCTTTTAATTCCTCCAGCGACCAGAGTATCTTCTCCTGTGTTGTGCGCTTCATATTCGGACAGATCGCCCGTTCAGAAGCCGGATAAAACTCTTTCCCGGGATTATCTTTTTTCAAACGGTAGATTAACCCTACCTCTGTTCCGACAATCATCTCCTTGGCTTCTGTCTCCCGGGCAAATTTAGCCATCTGACTGGTAGATAAAACCGCATCCGCCATCGCCACAACAGACGGCAGGCATTCCGGATGCACAATAACCTTGGCAAAGGGATGGAATTTTCTTTCGCGCTTGACATCTTCAGGAAGGATCTTGATATGGCTAGGGCAGAATCCGTTCCAGGTAACTAACGTCCGGCCTGTTCTCTTGGCGACGAAATCCGCCAGGTATTTATCCGGTACAAAAATTATCTCCTTCTTATTTTTCAGGTAATTAACCACCGCGACGGCATTGGTTGAAGTGCAGCAATAGTCCAGTTCAGCCTTAACCTCCGCCGAAGAATTCACATAGCCTACGACTGCCGCGTCCGGATGCTCTTTTTTCAGTTTTCTTAAATCCCCGGCGCTAAGCATGTTCGCCATCGGGCAACCGGCATTGGCATCCGGCATGATCACTTTTTTGTCCGGAGAAAGGATCGAAGCGGTCTCAGCCATAAAATAAACTCCGCAGAAAACAATTACCTTAGCTTCAGTCTTGGCGGCAATGCGGGAAAGTTCCAGGGAATCTCCCCTGTAGTCCGCTACCTCCTGGACTTCGGGAAGCTGATAATTATGCGCAAGGATCACGGCGTCGCGCTGTTTTTTAAGCTCTTTGATCCTGCCTTCCAAAACAGAAATATTTTTAGGCATTTAACTTATAACCTCATCAATGATCGCTCCGCCTATGACCCTGTTCTTATCATAGAAAACTGCTGATTGACCGGGAGTTACAGCGAATTGCGGTTTTTTAAAGATTACTCTGGATTTGTTGCCGAAGGAAAACAAATCTGCCTTAGCTTCTTGGTGATTATACCTTATTTTTACCTTGAGGGCAACCTTTTTTAGCGGGGGTTTGGTGGTAAAATGTAAATCTTCGGCCAGGAACCCAAAGGCGCTGGCTTCATCTTTCGAGCCGATATGAATACTGTTAGACTTAGGGTCAATCCGGGTTATGTAAACCGGATAGCCCTTAGCCACTCCTAAGCCTTGGCGCTGTCCAACTGTATAATAAGCAATACCTTTATGTCGGCCGACAATATCCCCCTGGGCATCTATGATCGGCCCCGGCAGCAGCTCTTTATTAAACCTGCTTCTTAGAAAAGAACGGTAATCGTCATTCGGGAGAAAGCATATCTCCTGGCTAGCTTTTTTTTCAGCTACCGGCAACTTAAACTTCCGAGCTAGTTTCCTTACTTCCTTTTTAGTGTAATTACCCAGCGGAAAGAGTGCATGCTTAAGCTGGGACTGATTTAGACGGTATAAAAAATAAGACTGGTCTTTCTTGGAATCCTTGGCCTTCTTAAGCAAAAAACCCGCAGGGGTTTTGGCTATCCTAGCGTAATGCCCGGTCGCCAAAAACCGGGCGCCTAAAGCTTTTGCCCGCTCCAGGAGCTCGCCGAATTTAAGGTATTGATTACAAGTTATACAAGGATTGGGCGTGCGGCCGGTAAGATACTCCCGGCAGAAATCCCGGATTACCCGCTCTTCCAGGGATTTTTGCATATTCAAGACATAATGCTTTATCCCTAATTTATGCGCTACTCTCCGGGCATCCTCCAGGCCTTGCCTGCTGCAGCAGCCGATTTTTTTTCGGCTTGACTGCGCAAGATTAAAACACATAGTAATCCCGATAACTTCATAGCCTTTAGCCTTTAAAAGTGCTGCGGCTACCGAAGAATCCACCCCTCCGCTCATCGCCACTAATACGCGCTTTTTCATTTTTATTATTATAACATAGTAAATGGATATAGACAAACTTAGACCGGCCTAGCGTATAAAGAGCACCTAGGGAAGCGGTCCCTATTCTTGTCCTCCTATAACAAAAAAGGCCCAACACTTGCGCGTTGAGCCTTTTCTTTTTTCTTTTTTAGGTTATAACTTGACTACTTTTGTAGCTTGCTCGCCCTTCGGACCTTTTTCAATTTCAAATTCTACTTCCTGGCCCTCTTCTAAAGTCTTATAGCCATCACCCTGTATAGCTGTATGATGCACGAAGACATCATTACCATTCTCAGGAGTAATAAATCCATAACCTTTCTGGTTGGAAAACCACTTTACTTTACCTTTTGCCATTACTGCAATTCCTCCTTCCTTCTGAAATTTTAGTAAACTTTGCGCAATAGAAAAACCGTAAGGTATGTCGTTCTTTCTCCTTACGGTCAAGACCTTCTACTACCTCGTTCACTATGAGTGTAATTGTACACTAAATTAAGCGTTTGTCAACTAAAATTTACCTGACTTTATCCATCCTTCTAAGGTTATAATAACCCAATACTTTTACCTTGGCCTTGGATTTAGTTACCAACCAAGCATGGTACTTCTGCATAAAGCGGTCATGGTCGCTCTTTTTATCCCATTCATACACGGAAGCATACTGATTAAGATAGCCGTAGCGTTTCATGGTAGAGTAAGCCACAAAACCTTTGGCTTTTTTGGCGAAACCCGCCCACATCAGGCTGTCCTTGCGGTATTTAACCACTTCTTTAGGTTTAATTTGGAATAAGACAACGTGGGTGAACATTAGTCAATATTATAGCAATATTTTATTACCATTCAAGCTTAAAACCAGAACCAACCCATCTCCCGGGTTGAGGAATACCTTCTATTTCTTGATACCCGACATTAAGCAGGTTTGTACCGGAAAGAAATAACGACATATCTTTGTTTAAACGGAAGTTGGCGCGGGCATTAAGCAGGAACCAGCCTGAGCGTCCGGGTTTCTGCTTGTAGGTAAAACCCATGGATTGGGAGCCAAAAGGTAATTTCAATTTCAATTCGGAATTCCACAGGTGCCGGCTATAATTCTCCCCGTATTTAAAAAGATACCCGGCCTTATTCGCGGATTTATTAATATAGGTATAATTGCTGTTAACGCTCGTAATTCTATTTATTTCCCACTCGAATTTAGCCTCTATCCCAAATACATCCGCCCCGGGGATATTTTGAGCTTGCCATGGCTGGCTAGGATCGGTCCTTACCCAGTCAATAAAATCATCTTCCCGCCTTAAGAATAGCGTCAGGCCCGAAAATAATTTCTTTCTTTTCATTTCATAACCGATTTCGTAATTCAGGGATTCTTCGGCGCTAAGGCTAGAGTTGCCTATAGTTGTAGGGTCACTATAATAAAGCTCGGTGAAGGAAGGCACGCGCATATTCCTGGAGACGGCGCAATGCAGGAAATTCGCAGGGTTAATCTCATAACGTAAAGCTGCTGCTCCGGTATAAACATTTTTAAATCCGGCATAGTCATCCAAGCGAAAAGATAGATCTATATAAATTTGCGGAGCTAGAGCAAGCGTATCATCAATAAATATGCTCTTGTGTTCCCTGGTATGCCGTCCTAAGGTAGTGGAAGTAATCCGTTCATTTCCATATTCGGCGCCAAAGCCGGCTTTCCCCAATTTCAAGAAATCTTTTTGAAAATAAATACTCGGGGTATAGGTATCGTTGCGGTGATTTGCGACAAAGTTACTGCGTAGGCCCGTTTTATCAAGCGTAAACTTATCAAAGTGCCTGCGCCAGATAAAATTCGGCTTAATAATTAATCCTTCTTTATCTAAATTTAAGCCGGCGTCTAAAAGATAGGTTCGCGTCCGCTCTTTCGAAGGATAACCCTGCCCCGGAGTATAAAAATCATACGCGCCAAAATCCTTCCTCTGATACCCTATATTTAAATCCAACGATCCCAAGGGCAAACCTAATGACGAAACTGCGCTCGCGGTGAATTTCTTATAATCCGTATCTTCATGGAAACCGCCTGATTCCTCATTTTCTACGGATAACCTAACGCCTAAATCCCTGATTTTATCGCTTACGCTCAAAAGCTGGGAGAAACTGCCGTATTGGCCGCCGGATAATTCCAGGATGCATTTTTTTTCATCGGGCTTGCGGATAACAAAGTTGATTGCCCCGCCTATCGCATCCGGGCCAAACATCGATGAAGAAGCTGCTGGCAATACCTGCAACCTGGAAATATCCGCTCGGGTAAATGGAATATCCGAATTAAAATGGGCGGTCTGGGGATCATTAACGCGTTCACCATTAAGTAAAATCAGCACATCCTGGAAACTCGAGCCGCGCAGGGAGTAATCCGTTTGTATCGCATCCTGCGGAGAGCGGCTCTGTAAGTCTACCGGAAGAATACTTAATCCTTCTATGAATGAATTATAGGGGAGACTTACGAAATCTACAGAATCCAGGGAATATTGCTCGAGGAAAAACTTCCTGTTCTTGGCAACGACAATTTTCTCTAACCTGGATAGGGAGTTATCCTCTCCAAGAGCAGGCGAAAATAATCCCAGCATAATTACTAAAAAAAATAAAACGCGCCGCTTTATCTTTTGCATAATGCCTATTATAAATGGGCGCGCCTAACTGTCAACCAGTTTTATATTTTCAGTTTACAATTGTCTACCTGCAGTGAACAACATCCCCGGACATAACCTTTTGGGTTATGCCGTTATCCTTACGGATGAGTAACCCTCCGTCGGTATCTATATCCAATGCCTCTCCTTCAATATGTTTATGTTGACAATATACCTTTACCCGCCGGCCTAAGGTAGCGTTACTCTGGCGCCATTTTTCCAGAATTTGGCTAGCTCCTTTTTTCTCCAGAAACAGGTAATTTACTTCGAGTTCCCGCAATATCTCCTGCAACAGACTAACCCGGCTTACTTCTTCCTTTTTTTGCTCCTTTAAGGACGTAGCGGTGCTAATCAAGGACTTTTTATCATTATTCACATTTATCCCGGCGCTGATAATCACGAAGTCTATCCTATCGGTTTCAGCGATTACCTGCGTCAATATACCACAGAGTTTTTTATTGTTTACCAGCAGGTCGTTGGGCCATTTTATCTGGGAAGTAATGCCGGTTGAGTTTTTCAGCGCAGTACAGATACTTACCGCTGCCAGGAGGGTCAGGATAGACGCCTGCGTAGGAAGCATACTGGGACGTAAAATTAAAGACATATATAAACCTTTATACTTGGGAGAAAACCAATCCCTGCCCAGCCTTCCCTTGCCTTTAGTCTGGGATTCTGCCAGAATAAGTGTACCGCTGGCAGCGCCCTTTACCCCCAGGTCCATCGCCATATCTATAGTTGAAGTTAATGTATCGTAATAGAATATCCTCCTGCCAAAGGTCTTAGTGTTCAGAGAGCGGGAGACTTCAAATTCAAATAACCTGTCGGGGCTGGAAGCAAGACGATAGCCCAAGTGCGGAACTGCCTCGATATCATAACCTTTGTCTTTTAATTCCTGTATATGCTTCCAAAGAGCCTGCCGGCTGATGTTTAAATAACTGCTTATGTCTTCGCCGGAAACATAAGCTTCTTTTTTCTTCAAGAGATTTAAGATTTTATCCTGCATTATTTTTTAAGGTACTCCTCGAATTTTTGCCAAAATGGATCTGTCCCGGGATGGGTCAGCTTAAACTTATTTTTTCCTTCAACGACAGTAATTCCTTTTTCCTTCTCCACTACTTCTCCGGCGATACTCGCGGGGATACCCTCCCTGCTTAGAGCATCTACTGCTTTTTGGGCGTTGGACTTATCAATCGTAGCCAGTAAAGTTCCTTCGCTTATTGCCCGATAAGGATCAATATTAAAGCATTCACAAGTTTTCTTAACTGTCTCCTGGATTATTATCTTATCCAGCCAGATATGCATACCCACCTGGCTGTGGCCGGCAATTTCATAAAGTCCGCCAAAAACCCCGCATTCGGTGGCATCATGCATAGCCGTGACTTTTCCGGCTTTTGCTACGATAAGCGCGTCTTTTACCGTAGACATCTGGTAATAAACATCCTGGGCGCACCTTACGAATTCTTTTCCGAAACGCTTTTCCAGATATTTAGGGAAATACGCCGCCATCAATCCGGTAGTTTCGATTGCCGCTCCTTTAGAGATAATGACCGCGTCCCCTATTTTTGCCTGGGGCCTGACCAGTTTTTCTTTTTTATCAATACCAAAAACGGTTGCTCCGCCGACAAAAGGATAATTACACCCTGCGTAGCGGGCAGTATGCCCGGTCACTATGGAGATGCCCAGTTTTTTGCACTCGCTATCCACCGTATTCCACATACGGATTAATTCATCTTCCGTAATTTCCGGGGGAAGATTTAAATCCACGGCTAAATATCTGGGCGCGATACCGCTAACCGCTACATCGCTGGCTAATATATGCACGGCAAACCAGGCCGCTTTTTCCATACCCAGACCAGCAGCGATATAAAAAGGATCTGTAGATAGAACCATGACCCTATCTCCCAGGTCAACCACGCCAAAGTCAACCCCGGAAAAAGGCTTAACTATGACCGACGAATCAGGATTACCTAGTTTCGGATAAATGAACTTAGTGAAAAATTCAGGATGGATTTTACCTAACGCGGGCAACTCGCTCATTTTTTTTCATACAGCGGAGACATAGCGCGCAGCTTTTCAACTACTTTAGGCAGGTTCTCCAGTAAAAATTTTATATCCTGCTCTTTGGTCCATCTGCCCATACTGATTCTAAGAGAACCGTGAGCAGTCGCATGGTCCAGGCCAATAGCCAAGAGCACGTGTGATGGCTCCAAAGAACTGGAAGTGCAGGCTGAACCGGTGGAAACGGCAATCCCGAGCATATCCAAACTTAAAAGGATAGACTCCCCTTCTATATATTTTATGGAAAAATTGACGTTATTGGGCAGCCGCAGCTGAGGATGACCGTTAAGCCGGACATCGGGAATTTTTTCAGGTATTTCTTGGATTAATTTACCACGTAAAACTGCCAAGGTTTTTGCTTCTCTGCCCATATCCTTAGCGCATAATTCTACTGCCTTGGCTAAACCGACTATACCGGGAACATTGTGCGTGGAAGCGCGCCTGTCTCTCTCCTGGTCTCCGCCGCATAAAAATCTGCCGATACGCACCCCTTTTCTAATATACAATGCGCCGACGCCTTTCGGGCCGTAAAACTTATGGCTGGAGAGCGATAGGAGGTCAACACTCAGCTCATTAACATTTACCGGAATGTGGCCGACAGTCTGCACCGCATCGGTATGAAAATAAATTCCCCTTTCCCTAGCGATCTTACCGATTGAGGAAATAGGCTGGATTGTCCCGATTTCGTTATTGGCGTGCATAATGGAAATAAGGATTGTTTTATCGGTGATCGCTTTTTTGACTTCATCGGGAGAAACCAATCCGTCTCTATCCACTCCCACATAAGTGATCTGAAAACCCTTTTTTTCCAATACCTTACAAGGCTCAATTATGGCGTGGTGTTCTACGGCGGAGGTGATAATATGGTTACCTTTATCCGCTAAGGCATCGGCCACTCCGAAAATAACATTATTATTGGATTCGGTGCCCCCGGAAGTAAAGATTACTTCTTCAGGCCTGGCTCCTAAAAATTCAGCAGTCGCTGCGCGGCTATCTTCCAGCGCCTTTTTAGCCTCTTGCCCATAAGCGTGCAGACTGGAGGCATTACCGAACTTCCCAAAAAAATACGGCTCCATGGCTTTTGCTACTTCCGGGTCACAGGGAGCGGTGGCCGCGTAATCCAGATAAACCTTTTTCATCTCCTAATCACCTCGTTTAAACTGCCGGTGCGATAACCTTCCATATCCGCAGTTATATAATTATAACCTAGTTTTTTTAATTTGTCGACTATGCTTTGGCGCTTACTGACCAACCGGCCAATTTCTTTTTCCGGCACTTCCAGACGGCAAAGACCGTTGTAATGCCTGACCCTGACCTGGCTAAAGTTTAACCCCCTTAAAACCCCCTCTGCCTTATTGATGCGTTCAAGTATGGGTTGAGAAATCCGCACTCCGTAAGGAATGCGCGAAGCTAGGCACGCCTGAGCCGGCTTATTCCAGGTCTTCAGGCCCAGCTTTTTACTTAAAGCCCGGATATCCGCTTTAGTAAACCCCGCTTCCTGCAGCGGAGAACGCACCTGCAATTCTTTTTTCGCTCTTTCGCCCGGTCGAAAATCGGTTTTATCCGAAAGGTTGCTTGCATCAAAAATAAATTTAAGCTTACCTTTACGGGCCAGAGTTTTTAACTTTATAAAAAGCCTTTTTTTACAGAAATAACAACGGTCAGGGGTATTGGAAACAAATTTTTTATCTTTTAGTTCGGATGTCTTGATTATCTTATGTTTTGCCCCGAATTTACGCGTTATTTCCTGCGCCAACAATAGTTCTTCCTTTGGGTACGTTAAAGATCTGGCGGTAACCGCAAGAATCTTATTCTTCGGGAGAGCGGATAAAGCGGTTTTCAACAAAAGCGTGCTATCTACGCCACCGGAAAAAGCTATCAGGCAAGAACCGCTCTTCTTAAGTATTTTCCTAAGTTTGAATAATTTATTTTTAAGCTGCATTGAATCCTTAAAAATGCACTTCCATCGCGCGCGGCGGACAAATCTTGACGCAGAGCTCACAGGCAATACACTTTTTATTATTAAAGAGTACCTTGCGCGTCTGGGGATCAACTATCAGGGCCTCAGTCGGGCAGATCGGCACGCATACACCGCAGTTTGTACATTTTTTATCGTTCCTGACTACATCCTGGCTTAAGGACTGGATGCGCACCCCGCAGGATTGCAGGTATTCTACTCCTTTGTCAAAGTTTTCTCTCTTACCGGTCAATTCCAAGACCATCAACCCTTCTTCGTTCGGGGTGACAAAGGCCTTAAGGATATTAAACTGCAGGTTAAATTCTTTGACCAGATTATATACTATAGGCTGGTCAACCAAGCGATGCGGAAAATGCAAGACTATTCTCTTAGAGACCATGCTTACACCTCTTTTTTAACAATTTGACGCTCCTTAAGCATTTTAAAAGTATAACCGGACTCCTTCCCCGGTAATTTTGCTACCGGCTCGGTTAAGAGAAAATCGCCTTTTTTGATCCAGGACTTTAACTCTTCGGAAATTTCACGGGCTTTAGAATAACTGGAAAGGTTCCCGGTGGCAACCTCTTTACCTTTAACAACTATTTTACCGGTCTTAAGCTGCGCATAATTGACCTCACCTAAAGATTGGGCCAGGCACTGCGGATAATTCTGGCCGTAGTCTACGATTTGAGTATAAATATCCTCGTCTTTTGCCGCAGCCGCTAAAAGCGTCTCTTCATCAAGGATGGGGATCGGTACACCGATACCCACAATAAGCGTAACCCCGTAGCCAAGCATACTCGTTCCTACGAGCCACTCTGGTTTCATTTGTTTTAAATCGCCGATAACTGCCAAGGTCCCGGCAGGGGCTTGCGGTATTCCGTTTTTTTTACGCGCTACTTGCGGGTTATGCTGGGTTCCCTGCCAGACAACGTAACCTATGCCGCCGCCCAAGAAAATCTTGGTCCCGATGCCGATTTGGCGGTATCCGGGATCTTTAAGCAGCGGGGAAAGTTGCCCCGCTGAACAGTAATTGGCATTACCCAGGCTGGGTTTAAGCATGCCCATATAAGTATAAATAGTCTTATCCGATAAATTTACCGCCACATTATAATTTTGATAGGCGTTGCGGATATTAAATAAGACTGCCTCATTTAAATCTTTTATATTGATAAGTGTTTCGATCTTTTTACGCGGATAACAATCCGTGCCGTAAGCAGTGGCTTCTAAACGGACGTCGCTGCCCGCTACTAATTCCTGGATGACATGGGCCCCTCCGTATTTAAATTCCCCCGGATAGACTTTATTGCGCGGGTCATCATCAGGAAGAGCGGTCGCACCGAGGTAAACATCCACTGCCGCAAACCCGGTATAGGCCGGGATATCATTAAAAGTGCAGGTTCCGCCGCCGACTTTTATCCGGGGCCTGGAGTGCCCGATATTAAAATAAGCTCCGCTTGAACACATCGGACCGAAAGTGCCGGTAGTAACAACATCCACTTCCTGCGCCGCTTTTTTTGCGCCCTTTTTTTCAACCAGGTCAATGACCTCTTCGGCGGTGACTACGGCTACTTCGCCTTTTTTAATTTTTTCGTTTATTTCTTTAATAGTTTTCATCAGTTACCTCTAATAAAAAATTTTGATTATATTGCCACGACCTCTTTTACCTCCGGGACCTCCTGCTTAATGATCCGCTCAATCCCCATTTTTAAAGTCATTGAACTCATCGGACAACATCCGCAACTGCCTTTAAGTTTTAATTTAACCACGCCGCCATCGGTTACCTCAATTAACTCTACATTGCCTCCGTCTGCCTGAAGCATCGGGCGAACCTTCTCTAACGCCTTTTCAATCCTCTCTCTCATTTTAGTCTCCTTTTATACGCTAAATAACCCTGTGCTTAAATAACGCTCGCCTGTGTCCGGCAAGATCACAACGATTAATTTTCCCTTATTCTCTTTCCTCGCGGCAACTCCTAAGGCAGCCGAGACAGCTGCGCCGCTGGAGATTCCGGCTAAAATCCCTTCTTCTTTGGCCAGCCTTCTGGCGGCTTGCGCAGCGTCAGCATTAGAGACCCGGATTATTTCATCAACAATCTTTAGATTCAGGACCCCGGGGATAAATCCGGCTCCTATACCCTGGATCTTATGCGCCCCCGGCTTACCTCCGGATAAAACCGCCGAGTCTTCCGGCTCAACCGCAACAGTTTTAATCGACGCCTTTTTCTTTCTTAAAGCCTCGGCAATACCTGTAATTGTACCACCTGTACCAACTCCTGCAATTAAAATATCGATTTTCCCGTCCGTATCGCGCCAAATCTCCTGTGCTGTTGTGCGGCGATGGATATCCGGGTTTGCCGGGTTCTCAAATTGCTGCAAAATAAAATAACGTTTATCGCTTTTAGCCAGATCTTCTGCCTTCTTTACCGCCCCGGGCATGCCTTCTGTCCCGGGAGTAAGGATAATCTCGGCACCAAAAGCGCTAAGGAGCTGGCGGCGTTCAATGCTCATTGTCTCCGGCATAGTTAAAATCAACCTATACCCCTTGACTGCCGCAACAAAAGCCAGGGCAATCCCGGTATTGCCGCTAGTCGGTTCAATGAGAACCGTATCTTTTTTAATCTTTCCTTCAATCTCCGCCCGCTCAATCATGCTCAAGCCGATCCTGTCCTTTACCGAAGAACAGGGATTAAAAGATTCAAGCTTTACGGCTATGGCCGCAGGAAGATCTTTAGCTAAACGGTTAAGCTTGACCAGAGGGGTATTGCCAATCAGTTCAGTAATATCTTTAGCTATCTTCATTTAAATTTGATAAGTAAAAGCCTTATTCATCTTCTTAGACTTCTTAAGCAGGTCTTCAAAAGTCACGTTGTCTATAATCCTGGAGGCAGAGCGGTTCACTTCTTCCCAGACATCCCTAAAGACGCATTTTCCTATATCCTGGCAACCGGAATATTTTTTATCCACGCAGGCAATCGGCTCAACCGGTCCGGCGATAAAACGCGTTACTTCTCCCAGCGTAATTTTCCCCGGATGCCGGCCTAGAGAATATCCCCCTACCTTACCGCGCCTGCTCTCCACGAATCCCGCCCGTTTTAAATCCAAGAGAATCTGCTCCAGAAACTTGGTCGGTATATCCAGGCGCTGAGATAAATCATTGATCGCTACCGGGCCATTTCCGAAATGTGCGGCTAAATCCAGAATTGTCTTTAAGGCATAGTCGCTTTTGTAGGTAATCTTCATCTTATTCTATATAATCTCTATTATATTAGTAGAGTATACCTAAAAAAATAAATTTTGTCAAGTAAAAAATATATTTAATGCCGGGCTACATAACGAAAGGCAGCTAAGCAGGCCTTGGCGCCTTCGCCGGCGGCGATGATAATTTGTTTCTCCGGGACATCCGTGACATCGCCGGCGGCAAAGATTCCCGGGCTGCTTGTCTCATTACGGCTATTGACCTTTATTTCACCGCGGCTATTCTTTTCCACGCCTTTTACAAAATCCGCATTGGGGATAAGGCCGATCTCGACAAATATCCCCTCTACGGGGAGTATCTTTTCTTCTCCCTTATAATTTACTTTTACGGCATTCACCATTTCTGCCCCAAAAACAGCAGTAACTTCAGTATTATTCAGTATCTCGACATTACGCGCTCCTTCTATTTTCTGGCGCATAAGCGCATCCCCTCCGAGTTTAGGCGTATTATTGATGATATAGGTATATTTTGCGATCTTTATCAGTTGCAGGGCCGCATCCAGGGCAGAATTGCCCCCGCCGATGATAGCCACATTTTTAGCGCTAAAGAGCGGGCCGTCACAAGTCGCGCAATAACTGATACCTTTGTTTTTATATTCTTTCTCCCCCGGGACACCGAGTTCTCTTGACCGCTTACCGGAAGCAACAATTACCGCCTTAGCCTGGTAACTGGCTTTATTGGTCTTAACCAGTATACCCTCTCCCGCCCCGGTTACTTCAATTACCTCCTCGCCTCCTTTGACACTGGTATTGTAGCTAAACATATGCTCTTCAAATTTTTCTACCAGGTCCGGACCGGTAATGAATTGATAACCGGTATAATTCCCGATATCGCCGCTCCAGGCGGTCTGGCCTCCGATATCGCCGGTCACAACTAAAAAATCCATCTTTTTACGTGCTGCGTATACGCTGGCGGTAATCCCCGCGGGCCCTGCGCCAACAATAATCAAATCATACATAGCTATACTCCCAAGGACTGTTTGATTTTTTCCCGGTCGAAACCCACGATTATCTCGCCTTCAATATCCAATACCGGCACAGCCATCTGCCCGGATTTTTTAACCATTTCATCGGCCCTGAGCCGGTCGCTAGAAACATCATAATCTTCAAAAACGATATTATTATCTTTTAAAAACTGCTTGACCCTGATGCACCACGGGCAGGTGGGCGTGCTGTAAATTTTTACGTTTTTAGCCATAGCAATCCTTTCTAAAGCAGCTTTTTAGTCTCGATAAGCTGTTTTAAATGACCCTCCTCCTGGACAATCAGGGTCTCTATTATCTTCACATCATAGTCGGGAACGATTTTCTTTAAACCTTCGTAAAAAACGACTGAATCTTCCTCAAAACGGATGGCTTTTTCTATTGCCTCCTTATCGGTCTTAACAGCTTTGGCGATTTTTTCGCCTTCATCCTTCTGTGTAAATATATGCTCCCTGGCTAGCGCGCTCATATAAGCATAATATGCATCGGCATCCTGCCCTTGAGGCTTGAATTCTTGAGTTTTATCCAGTATGCCCTGAAATACCTTAATGTGTTTTTCTTCTTCACCCGCTAAAAACCTAAAAACCTCCTTAGCTTTCAATACTTTTGATTGCTCAGCCAGCCGGTTATAGAAATCCCTGCCGTTCTTTTCGATCTGGATACCGAGTGCCACGACTTCGCTGCCCGCAAAAATATTTCCCATGCTCCCCCCCCTTACCTGCCAGGCTACTTTAAATGCTGTGGCGTAAGGTCAATTACTTCTGACACCTCAATAATAATCATATGTTCGGGATCAGGGAGTAGGACCTCCGGATGCCTGGGATGCCCTTTTACTTCACCGCGGATATTTTTAAGTAATCTCTGGGTCAATCTCCCCGTAATTCTATCTTCCCAGGCCTGGAGCGTCTCCGCATCAAGATCCGCTTTGCCTAAGATCCTGGCCTTCCCTTTAAGACAGTAACCGATGAATTTATGCTCATCAAAAGCAGTAATATTGACGCAAGGGTTGCTCTTGAGATTCTGTAAGGTTTGCCCTCTATAGGCATCCAATAAGAAAATACTCCCCTTCTTATTAATTTTTACTATCCCCTTACAAGCACTGTGGGGAAAACCCTTACTGTCAATGCTGGAGACAACGACACAACCCTGTTTCTGGAAAAATTGGATAATGTCTTCGCTCAGCGGATGCATCTAACTTTCCAGCTCCACGATCTTCTTTTCAATAAGCTGTTTATGCTTCTCTTCCTCATTCATCAGGAAGGTAAAAATTTCTTTTGTCTGCGGGAACCGCGCAATAAAATTCTCGTAAAGGTCCCTTGCTTCAATCTCTTTGCCTAACGCCAGTTCCAAAGCTTCTACCGGGCCCATTATTTACCCCCTTTTATTACTGCCGCGAAATTCCGGCCGAACTTAAAACAAGCCTCTAAATCGTTTTTATCGGGCATATACTTTACTTCCAATCCTGTTCCTGCCAATTCTATGCCGGCTTCTTTTAAAATGTTTTCTATCTGTTGTACGGCCCCCCCTGCCCAGCCGTAAGAGCCGAAAGCAGCGGAAAACCTATTTCTTGGCTTAAACCCTCTTATAAAATCAAGAAAGCCGGCTAGATTAGGAAGTATGTTGTTATCATGAGTTGACGAGCCAAAAATAAATCCCCGGGCATCCAGCATCTCTTTAACTACTTCGGTACGGTCAGAGCCGGTTATCTCAAACAATTTTATGCTCAAACCTTCTTCTTCAACACCTGCAACAATTTTACGCGCCATCTTTTCGGTCGCCCCCCACATAGATTCATATGCTACTACTACTTTAGGCAGGGTTTCGTTCTGCGCCCAGCTGGCATATCTATCCACTATTTGCAGGGGGTCTTGGCGCCAGATAACGCCGTGGCTGGGAGCGATGATTTTAAGCGGGATATTTAATTTTTTGACTTCTTCGATTTTTTTTAAGATAACCGCGCCTAACGGCCAGAGTATATTGCCGTAGTATTTGGCTGCTTCATCCCATAGCGCGCACTGGTCAACTTCGTCGGCAAACCTCTCTTTGGTCGCCAGATGCTGGCCGAAGGCGTCATTGGGCATAAGCAGTTCTTCTTCAGGGCAATAGGTAAACATGCTGTCCGGCCAATGGATCATCGGCGCCTCTAAAAACGTTAATGTCCTCTTGCCCAGCTTTAATTTATCCCCGGTCTTGACCACCTGGAAATCCCAATCCCGGTAGTAATAGCGGTAGAGGCCCTCCTTGCATTTCTCCGTACCTAAAATTTTTGCCTTAGGGCAAAGCTTCATGATTTCAGGGAGCGCTCCGGAGTGGTCTGTTTCCACGTGATTAGCGACGATGTAGTCTATTTTGTTGACCGGCACAACCTGCTGGATATTTTCAATCAATTCCGAGGAAAACGCTCCGTATACTGTATCTACAAGAGTAACCTTCTCATCAATAATCAAATAGGCATTATAGGTTGTGCCCCGTTTTGTAGTATAGGTATGGCCGTGGAAATTACGCACGCTCCAGTCCACTACGCCGACAGAATAAATATCCGGTAATATTTTTAAAACTGGCATAGGCTCTCCCTGATTGCCTCCCGGCAGTCCTGCCTGCAGGTAGGCAGGCTAGTATCCTTGAAAGTTTTCGGTAATTATATTTTCTTTAGCTAAGCTCAGCTCTTCCATTAATATTTTACTCATTGCCTCCACCATCTGCGGAGGGCCGCAGAGGTAAAATTTTCTTCGCGGGTAATTGCCTATTTCCTGCTTAATCACTTGGGCGTTAATCCGGCCGGGGATACATTGGAAACCTGCCGCTGGCTTGCCCAATACATGGACTACTTTTAATTTAGGATAGGCCTTCTGCATCACTTCAAAATCTTCCTTGAATATAATATCTTTTAGCGAACGGTTGGCATAAACCAAAACCATATCCGTGCCTAAATTCTTATCTACGATATATTTGGCGATGCTTCTGATGGGAGTGATACCGATGCCTCCGGATAAAAACGCTATATCCGTTTCCGCCCCATCCAGAGTGAACTTACCGAATGAATATTCGATCTTAAGGTTATCCCCGGGCTTTAACTGGCTAAGCGCTTTTGAAAAATTGCTGTCCGTAAGCTTTTTGGTAAACTCCAAATAGCCTTGCTCCGTGGGCGAGCTGGATATGGAAAGATACCTTCTTAAAACAGGGTCGCCCGCAAGGGTTACCGAAAGAAACTGACCGGCTTTAAAATCTATTTTTCCGCCGGTATCCAGACGCACGCTTCTGACATTATAAGCCCTTTGGATAATCTCTTTAACTCTTGCGGTTAGCTCCTGCGCCATTTAAATCTTCTCAAACATATCTTTGCCTACGCCACACTCGGGGCAAACCCAATCATCAGGCAGTTTTTCAAAAGGTGTCCCTGCCGGAATCCCTCCCGCAGAATCACCTTTGGCCGGATCATAGATATAGCCGCATACCGTGCATCTATACTTATCCATCCGCATCTCCTTTCTTAACGCTGCTTTTCTGAACCCTGCATCCTTGGAGGCATCGGCAGGCCAGGGGCCTGCTCCCTATTCATAAGAGTGCGCCTGCCCTTGAGCATCTCCATCATCGGGCATCTAGAAAAACCCCTGGTAGAGCCAGAAGCATAGATACCTGAAGAAAAAACTAAAAGCGCGCTAAGCCAAAGCAAAATAACAACAACTGCCCCAAAAAGCTTCAACTTTCCCGATACTATCTTTTGTAAACTAACTAAAACAAAAAAACTTATAGTTAGCAATACCGTCGCAGGTATCAAAGCAAAATAAAATCCCAATCTACCCATCATCATACACATCGCTCCCTCCTTTTGAGATTGAACTCCTGTTGGTCAATCTCCCGGCTTTGTCCATCCCTTGCTTAAAACCAGCCGGGCGCCGCTTAGAAAACGGCGCCCGCGCCAAAAGCTACTTCTTCTTTGCCTTCTTCTTTTTCTTCTTTGAACCAGAGCCGCATCTTCCGCAACCCATTTTTCACCTCCTGCCTGCCTAAAGCAAGCTGTTTTACCTGCTTAAAATATACTTCGAATCCTCTTCGGGAGAACCAATAAGCCTTAAAATTAAACTTCTCCTTCGGGATAACAAAAATATTTTAGAAATAAAAACCGGAGGTATCGGCCCGTTACAAGCTCCTTCGGGGTTAAGATACACCAAACTAAGCAATATAGCAACTGCTTTTTGCTCATATCCAGAGCGTTGACCAGTTGCCTGAATATCCCGCCTACTCCAGTAAAGACTCTAGAGTAATAGAATTAAGCTCTCTTAAAACATACCTCTCAATCCCGGTGATCTTTTTCCTCAAAAGGCAGGTTTTTTTATGCGGGCAGGCAAGTTTCTGCAAAAAACATTCATTCAGCCTCAATGTGCCCTGGAATATCCGCATTATATCCGTTATAAATATTTTTGCCGGCTCTTTAGCCAAAGTGAACCCGCCACCCTGCCCCTTAAGGGACGTGAGTATACCTTTCCCGTTCAAGGCCTGAAGTATTTTTCTTAAAAATGGCTGCGGCACGCGTAACTTCAGGGCTAATTCTGAAACAGAAACTATTTTTCCTTTGTATTTGGCAATAAAGCATAATGCCCTCAAGGCGTAATCCGTACTCCTGGTGATTAATTTCATCTTATCCTTTGGAAGGGGTGGGCTTAAAAAATTTGGGCAGTTTAACGTCTTGCCCGGGACAGCCTACTACAACCCTCTTTACAGTGGGCTACCGGTCGAAGCATATACTTTACGGTTATATTCATACGCCCTCCTTTTATAGATTAATGATACCATAATTGTATCATTTGTCAAGAAAAAATTTTCTTGCGCCTAGCTTAAACTAACCAGCGCTATGCCTACCACAATAAGAACTATCCCCATCCAGCGCTTAAGGCTAACCCTCTCTTTTAGTATAAACCTGGAGGCTAAGGCGATAAATATATAATGCATACTGTCCGCGGAAAAGGCAAAGCTTAAATCTACTTGGGATAAAACAAACAGCCATATACACAAAGAAATTAGACTAAAGAGAAAACTGAGCCAAACCCGCGGTACCGCAATCAATTTAATAATAAACCTCAATACTGCCCTGACATTGCCTCCCGGAGGGATTAAAGAATTAATGGCGGATTTTAAGAATAACTGGTTTATGGTATCGCAAATACTGGTTAAGGCGATCAGGAATAAAATAAAAACGAGTTTTTCTCTCATTCTAGAGCCCGCCCTTTCTCTGAGGTGCTTAAGGAAACAAGGACGACTCCGAGCAGTATAAACAAAACCCCTCCCCACCTAAAAAAGCTTACCTTTTCATGCAGAAAGATGATAGAAGCTAAAGGTATGAGGATATAACTAAAACTACAGATGGGAACGGCGACGCTTAAATCAACCCTAGAAAGCAGGCTAGACCAGAGAATAAATGTACCTACAACTAATACCAGGCCGATCAAGAGAAAAGGGGATGAAAAAACATTCTGCAGGAAAACAAAAAGTTCAAAAGGGCTGGTTATAACTACCCCCTCCTCAAGAAGAGTGCTTTTCTTAAAACAAAGATGAATAAACGTTTCCAGGAAGTCGGTCAGGACAAGGAAGAATAACAGTTTAAGGGTAAGCTTGTTTTTGAACATTTATACCGGTTTCCAATGGATGATTACAGCCTGAACTTGAAGATTAAATAACTCCGCTTGCTTTTGGAAGTATTCTAGCATAAAATGTATAAAAAGATAATGTAAAATGAGTTTATTTCGAGAGATACCACCCACAGCCGGCCTGCCCATTTATGCCAGAGAACTTTTCTCTGCTTTCTTTAAAAGAAACCAGCGCGGTTCTTTAGAGGAAGACTTCAAAAACTACCTGAGAGTGCCCTATGCGGCTGTCACTTATTCGGGGACAGCTGCTTTTTACCTTATCCTGGAGGCCCTGAAAACCCTCTCTCCCAAAAGGACCCTGGTTATCCCTTCTTTTATCTGCCCTCTTGTCCCATTGGCTATAAAAAAAGCGGGATTAAAAATTTTAGTCTGCGATATTAATCGGGATAACTTTAATTTTGAAGCTAACCAGATAAAAGAATTATGTTCCGGGAACCGGGATATCCTGGCAATTGTGCCCGTCCACCTTGCCGGTATACCCGTGAATGTGGCAGCGCTACAAAAAATAGCCCGGGAAAATAATTTCTTCATCATTGAAGACTGCGCGCAGAGCTTAGGCGCACTTTATCGGGATAAAAAAACGGGAACTTTTGGAGATTTTGCTTTTTTCAGCCTTTGCCGGGGTAAAGGGCTGACTATCTATGAAGGCGGGGTATTAGTTTGTAAGCCCGAATTTATCCCCGCGGTTAGCGCCGCAATCAAACGCTTCGTAAAAGACGATTTTTTTTCTGAAAATATAAAAATCCTGGAGTTATTCGGATATTGGATTTTCTACCGGCCGCTGCTTTTTTGGTTCGTTTTCAGTCTGCCGCAAATTTTTTGGGAAATGCAGGGTAAGGCTGAAAAAGCGTTCATTGAATATTTTACTATTGATTTTTCCTTACATAAGGTATCCGAAATAAGGAAAAGGCTGGGCCAGGCGATCTTCCCGCGTCTGGAAACGCAAATCGCTCAGCAGAGACAGATTGCCTCTGGTTATATATCGGGTTTAAAAGACAGAGAGGGTATAAAATTAATTACTGAGGCTGACGGCGACTCTTCAAATTACCCTTATCTTACCCTGCTCTTTGACGATCCGGCGAAGCGCGACAAAGCACTGCATATTTTTAAAGGCTCCGGCCTCGGGCTGGCACGGATTTATCTCTCGGCAATCACGGATTATGGCTATCTGAAAGATATCGTCGGGGTTCAGCCCTGCCCTAACGCCCGCTATGTCGCCAGAAACCATATTACCCTAAGCACAAGTACTTTCCTCAGGCCTAAAGAGCTGGATTCCGCAATAGACAAACTAAAGAAAATATAGGGATTGGATAAATTAACCGCGGCTAAATCAGGGCTTCCAGTATCCTAAGGTTAGTTGATTCATTGAGCCTGGTTATCTCTTCTTCGGGGAATTTATCTGCCCCGACCTCTTTCGGATGGTCCAGCCGGGAGAGGACACCTTTTAATCTTCCGGAAACAGAAATTTTTGAATAATCGCCGGTAATATCCAAGCCCGCTATATCCAGGTTTTCTTTGATTAATTTAAGCAGCATGAGAAGCTCCTCCAGCGCCAATCTGCCTTCTTCCCAATTAGTCAAGGCATATTCATTTTTGAGGCAATCTTTATCTATAGAGACATAAACATTCTTTACGGCCAGCCTGCCGATAGCTTTAAGGAAAAAATCCTTTAAATTCTTTCCCCTAAGCTCATCCCAGTAAATCCTGCTGCGCAGGAAACTTTTTTCTACCCTTAAAGAGATGTTTGCGGGGATTTTTCTTAAAAAAACCAAAGAAGGGCTGTGGCTGTAAGGATAGATTTCTAACCTATCTTTGCTAAGCGCATTCAGGTTAGCGCTTTGGATCCAGGGGCAGGAAATATCCTCGGACGCTATGCCGAGCAGCAGGCATTTCAGGATATTTTTTCCCCTTAAGGCCTCGGTAACCCAAGAACCGCAGCCAAAACGGGGAGGCAGAATATCCCAGTCCGGATGCAGGTCAAAAACAATGAGCGAAATGGGTCTTTTAAATTCAGCCAATAATAGCGGGGTTAGATGATGAAAATCCCCTGACCCGATAAAAGTAACACTCTGACCGGATGTTCCTCTTATGCGCTCGGCAACAGTATCCTTCGTGCGGCCGTTCATCCAAAGCCGGGCCTGGGGAGCTAAATCTCGCAGATTAACAACCTGATGCGGATATTTTTGCAGTAAATTCTTTTGTTTGCTTACGCTTGCGTCAAAATCCAGGATACGAATATTTTGGCTTAGCATAAAGGAAGGGATTTTAAGATTTATTTAAAGCCTTGGGAAGAATCTTCTCTAATCCCGTTCTTCTGCCGGAAGAAGGTGTTTTCTGTTTTGTTTTTTTATTGATTAATTTTTCACTCACGTAAAACTCCTTTTGAAATAATCATACACATCCTTTAAAGATTCATAGGCAAAACAGGTAAGCTTTTTATCCTGGAAGTACTTAAGCAGCTGATCTTTGGCAAAGACTATGTCTGCGTATTGCGAAGGGCATATGTCTGAACGGCCGTCGCCTATATATATTATTATAGAATCCGCAGTTATGTTTGCCAAGAGGTTTTTTGTCTTGCAGTGGGCACAGGCCTGGCATTTTTTACTCCGGAAAGGAAAATAAGGAACCAGCCTATCTTTAGCGAATTTCAACTTATTGGAATAAACCTTTAAATTCCTTATGGCATTAAAACCTAATACGCGTTTTAAGATATAATCAAAATTATCGCTCAATACGAGCACCTTGATCTTGCTAGCGGAAAGCACTTTTACTATTTTTTTAAAATAAGGGTCTAACTTTATACTGGATAAATATTTATCCAGCGCGCGCCTGGTAATGCTTATACCGCTTATCTGGCCCTTTAGGCAGGCGTGCGAACCAATCTTACCCTTTTGCCAATCTTTTTCCAGTTTTACCCATAAGTCATTCCGGGAAAAACGGGGCAGCATATTGTCAAAGACATCACAGGTGGCGATAGTGTTGTCAAAATCAAAAAAAACTACGCACTTTTCCGGGTTGATTAATTTCATTTTAGGTCTTTAAGTTAGTTGAACCTGCCTGGTAATTCCTCCTGGCAATAAATACATCTATTTATTTTTATATTATACTCCGAAATATTAAAATATTCCCGCTTAACCAATCTTTTCTTGCAGGCAGGGCAATAAGTATCATTCCCCCAGCCGGAGACATTACCCACATAGATAAAATTTAAGCCTGCCTGAAGCCCTATGGCTAAAGCCTTCTTAAGCGTTACTTCAGGCGTGGGGCCGTATCCGGTGAATTTGTAATCCGGATGAAAACGCGATATATGCCAGGGTATATTTTTATCCACGCCGGCGATAAACCGGGCAATACCGGAGAGCTCTTCCTCGGAATCATTCTCTCCCGGAATAACCAGAGTAGTCAATTCTACCCAAATTCCGGATTCTTTCATCAACCGGATAGAATCTAATACCGGTTTTAGGCTTCCCGCGCAGTTCTTTTTATACGCAGCCTCGTTGAAAAACTTCAAATCCACGTTGGCAGCGTCTAAGTACGGCCGGATCATATTAAGGCATTCTTTGGTCATATAACCGTTAGAGACAAAAACATTGCTTAAGCCTTTCTCTTTAGCGATCTTAGCGGTCTCATAGGCGTATTCAAAGAATATTGTCGGCTCGGTATAGGTATAGGATATGCTTTTACAGCCATTTCTTAAAGCCTCTTCTACTATCTGACCAGGCGAAAACTCATCTTCTCCTAAATGAGCGCCATCCTTAAAGGACTGCTGCGAAATCTCCCAATTCTGGCAAAATCCGCAGCGGAAATTACAGCCGAATGTCGCTATGGAGAAACTGCTTGAGCCGGGTAAAAAATGATAGAGCGGTTTTTTTTCAATGGGGTCAATCTGTGCACTGACGACATTTCCGTAGGCATGGGTGTACAATATTCCGTCAATGTTCTCCCTCACCCCGCAAAAACCGAATTTCCGGTTGTCAATTTTACAGCGGTGGCTGCATAGGCAGCAATGCACTGCTTTTCCGTCTAATTTTTCATAAAGGAAAGCTTCTTTCATAATCTTAAGGCCTTTAACGCAGGCTCGCCAAGAGGAGGAACTTCTAAGGCTAGAGAGCTGTCTCCTTTTTTATGATAAATTATCCTGGCGCCCTGCGTTGTGTTCAAATCGCAATAACGGCAGGCTATCGCTGAAGAAAGCCGGATTAATTCCGGATTGAATTCTCCCCGGCCCAAACAGGTCGGCCCGGCCAGCTCTTTACCAGGCATAAATAAATAATCGCCGCTACCGGCCAACCTCTCTAATTCCTGATTTTCTCTCTCGTTACGGCCAACAATTAACTTTGTTCGTTTAGACAGCCTAAAATGCCTGCCTATTTTTAATAATCCTACATTTTCCATATTGAGCGCCCGGTAGTTAATTAAGTCTTTAAGCCTGCTGGAGAACTGCGGGTCGGTTAACAGGCAGCCGCCGGCGGGATTAGGATAGTTAGCGATATGAAATTCTTTGGCTAATTTAATCTGCGGCCGGCGTTGCCTACCGCTGAATTTAAATAGCCTCTGGCGCTTGACCCACCCTTGTTTTTCCGGAAGAGTCTCCGGGAGTAGCCCGGCGCATAGGGGCCTGAGCAATAAGCCTGCTAAACCACTTTCTTTTTCTATAATCTCAAGCGCCTTGCGGTGTTGCGACATGGGCCTCTGGCCCAAGACTTCTCCGGTTACGATAAATTGCGCGCTTAAAGGTTCCAGTAATTCTTTGGCTTTTTTTAACATAAGAATCCGGCAGTCTATGCAAGGATTCATATTTGCACCAAAACCGTATTTAGGCTTTAAGACTAAGCCTAAAAAACCAACACCTAAATCAACGGTCTTTAGATCTTTGCCTAAGCTCTTCTTTGTCAGGGCCTCCGCTCCGGCAACCTTCGAGTCCGGATTTTTACGCTGGCAAAAAGGAATTTTTAAATTTAAAGGTAAGACGTCAATACCCTGTTCTTGAATAATCCTGGCGGCTAGAATGCTATCCAGGCCGCCCGAAATCAAAGTAATCGCTCGCATAGTCTTAAATAAGATTTTGGGGAAAAGGGTTTTAATTTAAGAATGTAACAGTTGTTTAACCAGACCCATGAAGATGATTCCGCACAAAAAGGCGACAAATGCCAGAGTTGCCTTCTTCTGGTTGATTTCCTTATGTATCTCGGGGATAAGGTCAGAGGTAGCGATATAAATAAACCCGCCTGCAGTCAAGGGCATAACGAAGCTGGTGAAACCATGCGCAACATCGGCAATAAAATAACCGGTAAGAGCACCCAGGACCGCAGTTAAAGCCGAGATAAAATTAAAGAGCAGCGCCTTCTTGCGCGTGAACCCGCCGTAAACCAATACTCCAAAATCACCCAGTTCCTGGGGTATCTCATGCAGGATTATCGCCGCCGTTGTCGCCAGGCCCATACTGAAAGAAACAGTAAAGCTTACGGCAATCATAATCCCGTCAAAGAAATTATGCACCGCATCTCCGGCAATATTCAAATAAGTAAAAGCGTGGATCGAACAATGCCCTTCATGGCAATGGCGCCAGTGAAAATACCTTTCCATCAGGAAAAATAATACTATCCCCAGGATGGTATAATAGAAAACAACCGTGGCATTAAGCCTCTCGATTGCTTCGGGCAAAATATGCAGAAAAGCTCCGCCAATAAGCGCTCCGGCGCTAAACCCCAGGAGATAAAAAATAATCTTATGCAACAGCTTATCTTTTATTGCCAGGGTGATAACGCCGATAAGCGAGATAATGCTGATAAAAAATGTGCTTAAAAGTATCCATCCTAGAATCATAACCGTAACTTTGAAAAATTTCCTTTTAACCTAAATTCGGTTTTCTGCCTTTATTGGCTTTTTTAGAGCGCCAGTTGAGTTTTCCTCTGCGTTTACGCTTTCCCATTTTTATCCCCTTTGTAATAGCTCGCCGGGACATTCTGCACGATGTATGCGGCGGCTTCAATAATGCACTTATTTATTGCCTCTCCCATGGAAGTATTGGTATACGCAGCCAACCCTTCGTTTAAAGCGCTGCCCCTGCGCGAATGGCTGGCCGAGCCGGTATCAACAGCCTGGCCGGAAACACGCCCTGAAATCAATACCTTGGATGAAACGGTATCAACAATACGGACATTTAAGGCAATAGTGGATTTATTGCCGGTAACGCCTAATAAGCTACCCAGCGTACCGCTGGCAGCGCTTCCGCCGCCGCCGACACCTTCGCTTCCGCCGGAAGCGCGCGGTTCAAAATCTACCACTTCCGTCGCGATAATTAATTTTGCGCTCTTATTAGTATTATCCTTGGGAGAAATTATCAGGAAACGGTTAGTTTTATTCAAGCTGGCTATAAGCATGTCCTGTAAGCCTGAGCCTACATCAACAGTGGCCTTGGCCGCTTTAATCTCAAAATCAGCCACTACAATAGTAGTTTTAGGTCCCGAGTACGGAGGAAAAAACGCCTGGCCGATAAACTGGACAGGTTTATCGAGGATCGCACAACCTGCTAAGTTTATGATTAAAAAACCGCAACTGATTACTAAAAAATACTTAGGTTTCATTATGCTAAAGGCAGGGCGTAACCCTGCCTTGAATCAATTTACCGTATGCCTATGCTGTTTACCGGGCTACAGGGGACTGGAAATCAACGGCCTCGGCCTTTTCTAAACTTATACTCCTGGCGGTATTTTTACCGGCGACGGATATATAATCAATGCTTACAGAATCTTTCGCCCGTATCTCCTCCAAAGATTTGGCATTTTCGTAGCTGGTCAGATTATCCGCAATTATCAGCAGTTCCTTTTCTTCATCCATATCATAATCCAGGTATTTTAACGCAAGTGTTTTATTTTGCGTATCTACGCTGATTACCTCACCCCATACCCATTGCATATCGGATTCATTTTTTTCCTGCGGGGCTACTGAAGAAAGGGCCTTATCCTCCGGCTCATCCTGGCTTAAGGCTAAGCCCGTATTTAACAGCAGGCCTAAGCCTATAATTCCTGAGATCGCGGCTATCCTTCTTTTCATCAAATATCCTCCCGGTCAAAAATTATTTTACCACGCAGGCCTATCTCTGTCAAGTCGGCCGAAAAAGGGCTTGGGCGGCCCTTTACAAGATCTCTGCTGCGCGGGTTTTAAGCCTCAGGTAAATGAAAGTTACGGCTAGGGCTTTTAATAAATCTCCGGGAATAAACGGAAGGCAGCCGATGGCCAGCGCCTTGGCTAAAGATATGCCCAGAGTAACCTTAAGCCAAAAAGAACCGCTTAACAAAATAATTATGCTCCCTACGTAAAAGATTAAAACTAGCGATCCTAAATTTCCCTGCGTGCGTTTTAGGAATCCGGACACAAAAAAAGTAGCCAGGATAAATCCAAACAGGTAGCCGGCTGTAGGAGAAGCAAAATAGCTTAAGCCGCCGACGGCATTGGTGAATATAGGCAGACCTAACGCCCCCAGCAATACGTAACTTAATTGCGCGGTTAAGCCTAATCTTCTGCCGAGCAACCCTGCGGATAATAAGACAAAAAATGTCTGCAGGGTTAAGGGCACCGGCGTAAACGGTAAAGGTATGCGTACAAACGCACCAAGGCTGACAAAGATTACCGAAAAAAATACTGCGGCCAACCTGCAGAGCTGTTTATTGACGATTAACTCTCTTTTTAATATGGCTTCCACTTTTGCTCCCTTCCTGTTAATATAAAATAATTATACCTGAAAATATGCCGCGAGTAAAGATAATAAGAAGGGCTGATTCTTCTTTTTAATCCCTGAACCAGCCCTTGCTCTTTAAGTTAATTCAAGTTTATTCTTTGGCTATAGCCAGGGTAATTACCCCTGCCAGAATCAAGAACAAACCGATGCACCCCTGGACTACCATTAAGAGCGATACCCACCATTTTAAGATCGCTGCAGCACCCAGACCTAAAAAGATTAACCCTAAAACAACCTTAAAAAAAGTAGCCAGTATTTTCTTAGAGCCATTTCTCTTGGTCTCTTCTCCCATTTGCACACCTCCTTTTAAATTGGCCGGCTTTTCCATCTGCGGTGGATCCATCCCCACTCTGCAGGATATTTACGGATATACTTTTCTATAATACCGGTTAATTTCTGAATATTTACCAGGACGGTATCTTGCGCATCCCTGCCTTCTTCTAAATTCAATGCCGGCTCAAAGATTATCTTATGCGTATCTCCGGGCTGCCGGATAATAAAACAGGGTAAAAGCGCAGCGCCCGTGCGCTGGGAAAGAACTACCGGGCCGGCGGCAGTAGCCGCTTTTTTACCAAAAAAGTTAACAAATATCCCCCCGGTCCCGAAATTCTGATCGATAGGAATAAAAATCAGTTCATTATTGCGTAACGCCTGTATTGTGTTATCCACGCAGGCTTTACGCGGCTGGCTGTAGATGGTCTTAACCCCGAATTTTTCGCGTTTTTCCAAAAAAATCTTTTCTATACGTGCATCATGCATCGGCTTCATAATGCCCCCGGCCTTATAACCTTCCATGGCGAGCCTGGCCAATAAAAGGGGGAAATTCCCGAAATGCGCACTGACTAAAATCACTCCGCAACCTTTGGCTAAAGCCCGGTCTAGATTGTCCCGGCCTTCCAGCTTAACGCATTCTTTAAGCTTAAGCGGTTTATCCATAAAGAAGATTAACTCTACTCCGGATTTAGCCATAAAGGTAAAACAGTCCTTGGCAATCTGCTCTATCTGACCCTTGTTTTTTTCTCTGCCGAAAGCAATATCTAAACTCTCCAGGGCAATCTGCCTCTGTTTGGAGGCAAAACGATAGGCCAGAAAACTCATCCCACTGGCAAATTGGTAAAGAAAGCCGGCCGGGATAAACCTGATTATCAAAGAACCCGCAGCTAAACCAATCCAACTGAAGAACCGAACAATGTTTTTACGTATTTTTCTAAAATCCATATTTCCTTATCCGATTAATTATACCAACCTACTTCGGGATTACAATAAAAAATTATAGCTTATATCCGATTTTTCGCAAGAAATCTTTGCGCCAGGCTATATCGCTTTCATTTTCAATCCCTTTGGGGCTTACTCCGTCGATTACCCCTAAGATCCCGGCGCCCTCCTCTGCCCGGGCCACGATAACCTTTACGGGATTAGCCGTAGCGCAGTATATGCTGCATACCTCGGGGATATTTTTTATGGCATTCAGGACGTTGATAGGAAAAGCATTGCGGATAAAGATGCTAAAGCTGTGGCCTGCGCCGATTTCCAGGCTGGTGCTGGCGGAGAGCGACTTTAATTCTGCATCATTGCCTTCAACCCTTACCTTACAGGCCCCACTGGATTCAGCAAAGGCCAATCCGAATTTTATGCCCGGTACATTATTCATCAATGTCTCGTATAAATCTTCGACTGTTTTAATAAAATGGCTCTGGCCCAGTATTAAATTGACCTCCGCGGGCTTATTCACCTCGATTAATTCAAGCTCCAACATAATTACCTCCTTTTTATTTTATAATAATCTTCCTGAAACCCGTGGCATCTGCCGGTAATTTTCCTGCGTAGGCCTTGGCCGAAAGAAGGATAAAATCGGGGTTTCCCAGCATATTCAGCGGTACGCGTAAAATTAATTCCCGGGGGTGTAAATCCAAACGCAGGAGTGTTCCGTTAAGGCGCTTTCTGCCGTCATAGACCCTGAATCTGGTGTGCCGGGTTACTATGCGTATCTTGGGCATAGAGGCAAATGGCGCCTTATTACTAAACCCGAAAATATAAAATACTACGCTAAAAGTACGGTTTAATTCTTCATTTTTGGCAACGCGGATAAGCAGCTGATCGTCCAGGATAGCGCAACTTACTTCTTCCTGGCCCTGAACGAGTTTATTATTGACGGGAGCCCCTTTTTCCGCTACGGCAAACATTTTGGAGAAAGCGAAGAACTCCGCTACGCGCTCTTTTAAAGAAGCCTGCCTGTTTAATTCTATTTCGGGGTAATCCCCGAATAACTCATTCCGGCGCGCAAACGATAAAAGATAAGAAGCGCTTGTTCTGGTCTGGCTCTTAGAACAAAGTATAGCCTGGCGCTTATGTTCCCACTGTTCCGGGGTTAAAGCAATCCTTAACCATTTAATCTGAGAATCCCTGAAATTCTGCGGCGGTTCTAAATTTATCTTTGGGTGGTAATTCCTTGGCCGAGGCCAGCCTACCCAATGGATAAGATAGGGGTAGACTTTGACTTTAGTTATCTGCCCGCCTAAATCCCAGAGAGCTACTTGGAGAAATAAATACAGCGCCCGGTGGTCCGCATTTACATCGGCAGGATGCGAAACAAAAATTTTTGTCGGTTTATAATCAAAGATTACTTTTTTCAGGTCATTCAGGATACTTTCGCCCGTATAAGGCGCACCGAAAGAAAAATCAGTTTTGTAAGGTACCCGGGATATGCGCGTAAGTAAACTGCGAAATGGTTTTTCTGTCTGCCAATACCGGCTGAATATCGTAAATGTCCCGTTATCAGGATAACCTAAAAATGTAAGCTTATCCTGGCCCAGGCCCAGCAGCCGCATCGCTTCAATTGCTTCCTGGCGGCGCACCAGGCCCATATGTATAAACTCGGTCCGCCTGAAGGTAAGCCTTTTTTCATATACGATAAAAGCAAACTGGTTATGGTCACCGTTAGTCAGGTAAACAACCCTCACTTCTGAGCCTGCCTTGAGTGCCTGCTGGATGACTCCCGCGCAACCTATAGTTTCATCATCGGGGTGCGGGGCAAGGATGAGAATACGGTCGCTTTTCTTAATCGCCTCAATTTCTTCGACGTCCTGGGCCAAAGCTGCGGAGGCATATTGCCCGAGAATAAATAAGAAAAATAGGACTAGAAGAGACGGCCTTAGGAACATATTTTATACTAACACATCCTTTCCGGTTAATTACGCTTAAATACCGCGATATATAAAAGAAATAATAAACAGCTGGGGATCAGCAGATCTCCGTAACGCCCGTAAAATGAAGGCTGCTGGCGAGTAAAGATATCCCCGGTTTTATACCCTGAGGTAAATACCGTTTTCCCTTCTCTGTCGGCTAGAAAAACAATCTTGCCGGCCGGGTCGATAAAACCGGACACGCCGGTATTAGCCGCACGCACTAAATGCACCCTGTTCTCTATCGCCCGAAAGACTGACGCGGCCAGATGCTGGCAGGCCTCGGAGGTCCTGCCAAACCAGGCATCATTGGTAATATTAACCAGAAAATCCGCTCCCCGGTTGATAAAGCCTCTGGCTAATTCCGGAAAAATATCCTCAAAACAGATTAATACGCCGAATTGATACGGCTTGCCCAATCCAAGAGCGGAATTTTCTAAATCCTGATGTCTAATTTTAAAAAGGGTGTATTTTTTACCACGGCTAATATCGCCGATAGGGGCAATAGTCTCTAAAAAACTCAAAGTACCCCTTAAGGGGATATACTCACCGAACGGAACAAGATGGAGCTTGTCGTACCTCTCCTGCAATTCACCTTCTTTGGATAAGAGCAGCGCGCTGTTATAATAAAGTCCATTGCGGCTAGTCACTGCGCCAAAAATCAGAGGCCTGCCTATTGTTTTGGCACGGCTGACCAACCTGGTATAATATAAGGGCTCTTCTTCCAACACAACCGGCAGGCTGGCTTCCGGCCAGATGATTAAATCCGAGGTATCCTTAAGCGAGGCGGAAGTTAAGTTAAAATACCTGTCCATTACAAATTCCCTGGCGCTTACCTCCCACTTCAACGCCTGGGGGATATTTCCCTGAATAACCGAAACCCTGAGCAGTCCTTGCGCTGGCGTAACTGTATTTACAGATGCCAGGCGGATATAACCGTAAGACAAGATTAAAGAAAAAAGTAAAATTACTGAAATCGTAATTATCTTTAACCGTCCCCATAGCCTTGTCTTTAGCGACCAGATTATTTCGACAATTGCCACATTTACCAGCATAACCAAAAACGAGACTCCCCAGATTCCGGTAATATCTGCGATTTGGATTACCGGCAGGTTAAGATACTGGGAATAGCCTAAAAGCGCCCAGGGAAATCCGCTCAACAAACGGCTGCGGCTATATTCGAGCAAAACCCAAACCGCAGGGATAAATAACAGGATAGAGGATGACGAATGCCTGGTAACTGGCCGGATAATTAAACCGAATACGGCAAAGTATAAAGCCAGATATAAAATCAATAGGATCGTTCCGATTAAAGTAACGTTGACCAGCCAATAAACAGTACCTAGCCAGAAGACTATCCCCGTAATAAAGGATAAAAGGAAAGTTTGCCTGAGGGACTTATTGTCCAGGGTAAGAAAAAGCGGGACAAAGGCAAACCAGGAAAAAATCCATAATTTACCGTTACTAAACGCCAGCGTCAACAATGCGCCGGATAAGACACTATTAAGAATGCCCGCTGATAGCTGAAAACCGGCAACTGAAAGCTGGTTTACCTTCCGCAACATTTTTTATATTTTTTACCGGAACCGCATGGACAGGGGTCATTCCGGCCGACTTTAGGGTGGGGTAATCTCACTGTCTTGGGAAGGATTATATCTTCTGCCCCAGAAAAGCCCTCGCCGTTAACCTGTTCGGCCGGGCCGTCTAGTTTGGTAATTTCAGGATGGGTCAATTCCTGATGCACGGAACTAAAAACCCCGCTGAACCTCTCGGGATGGGCTGCCTGTAGCTTGAAAATCGCTTCCACCGCCTCCTCTTCAATAGAAGAAACCATCTGCGTAAACATCCCAAAGGCCTCGCGCTTATATTCCACCAACGGGTCGCGCTGGCCATAAGCGCGCAGGCCTATACCTTCCCGCAGGCTATCCATGGCGTACAAATGGTCTTTCCATTTGGCATCAATGATCTGTAAAAATACCATACGTTCCAGATGCCGCATTAAATCCGTACCGATAGACTTTTCTTTATCCGCATAAAGCCCGGTGATTTGGGTAAATAATTCTTCCTGTAAATTCATTCCGGGCGGATTATCAATTTTATCCGGAGCAAGTTCTAAGCCGAACTTTGATTTTACTGCCGTAACCAGGCCTTGCGTATCCGGCTCGCTGCCGGAAGAATTCTCCGGGAAATACATACTGACCAGGTTACCGGCAATAGCCTCCACTATTTCCAATACCCTTTCCTTAAGGGATATACCTTCCAGAATCTGATGGCGTTGGCCGTAGATTATCTCTCTCTGTTTATTCATTACATTATCATATTCCAGAAGCTGTTTTCTGATTTCAAAGTTATGCTGCTCCACGCGCCTCTGGGCAATTTCAATCGAGCGGCTTACCCAAGGATGTTCGATAACCTGGCCTTCTTCCAGTCCTAATTTTTCCATAATCCCGATGAGCCGCTCAGAGCCGAACAGCCGCATCAAGTCATCGGCTAAAGAAACGTAGAACCTGGAGGAGCCCGGGTCACCCTGGCGTCCGGAGCGGCCACGCAGCTGATTATCAATCCTGCGCGCTTCATGCCGTTCAGTACCCAAAACGTGCAAGCCGTCCAGTTCTACTACTTTCTGATGTTCGACTTCAGTTTCCTGTTTATACTTATCCAATAATTCCTTATATTCCTTCTGATAATCCGGGCTATCGGATTTAAGCTTTTGCCTGGCTACGTTTTTAGCCATAAATTCCGGGTTACCGCCTAAGAGAATGTCTGTTCCACGGCCGGCCATATTGGTAGCAATGGTTACGGCTTTAAACCTTCCGGCCTGGGCGACAATCTGCGCTTCTAACTCATGGTATTTGGCATTAAGCACCTGATGTGCTATGCCGCGACGCTTAAGCATCTCCGAGAGGTGCTCGGATTTATCTATGGAAATAGTGCCCACTAAAACCGGCCGGCCCGAATTATAAAGCCCAACGATCTCCTCCACTACCGCTTCGAACTTTTCTTTTTCGGTCTTATAAATCCGGTCGGCGTAATTTGCACGGATAAGCGGTTTATTCGTGGGTATGACTACGACATCCAGTTGGTAGATATTCTTAAATTCATTCGCTTCGGTAAAAGCTGTCCCGGTCATCCCGGCTAGCTTTTCATACATGCGAAAATAATTCTGGAAGGTCACTGTAGCCAGGGTCTGGTTCTCGCGCTCGATCTTCATCCCTTCTTTTGCCTCTACCGCCTGATGCAGGCCGTCTGACCAACGCCTGCCCGGCATCATGCGGCCGGTGAATTCATCAACGATAATGACTTCGCCTTCTTTAATCACATAATCTACATCCCTCTCGTAAAATTCTTTGGCCCGCAGGGCGGCGATGGTGTGATGGCGGTATTCTATGGTTTCGATATTATGCAGGCTCTCCACTCCCCAAAGGCCGGCGGCTTTAGTTTCGCCACTATCGGTAAGAGCAACAGTCTGGGCTTTTTCATCCGCAACATAATCAAAACCCTTGCCCAAATCCACACCCTTGTACTTTGCGTCTATCTCATCTTTTTCCGTGACGCGCCTGCCGGAAAGCTGGTCAGCTATTTTTTTGGCGGTAAAATATTTTCCGGTAGACTCCTCGGCCGCGCCGCTGATAATCAACGGGGTACGCGCCTCATCAATCAATATTGAATCTACCTCGTCAACGATAGCGTAATAAAACGGCCTCTGGACCAGCTCTTCCAGGGAATACTTCATGTTATCGCGCAGGTAATCAAACCCAAATTCGTTATTCGTCCCGTAGGTAATATCGCAGGAATAAGCGAGCTTACGCTCTTGGTCGGACATCTCGTGCTGGATAACTCCGACGGATAAGCCTAAAAATTCATACACCGGCCCCATCCACTCGCTATCGCGCCGGGCAAGATAGTCGTTTACCGTAACCACGTGCACCCCGCAGCCTCGAAGTGCATTTAAATATGCCGGAAGAGTAGCAACGAGGGTCTTTCCTTCACCGGTAGACATCTCGGCGATTCTCCCTTCATGTAAAATAACGCCTCCGGCAATCTGGGAATCAAAATGGCGTAGGCCAATAGTCCTTTTGGCCGCTTCCCGCACTACCGCAAATGCCTCTGGCAGGATATCTGCAAAAATCCGGTTGCGCGAAAACTTCAATTTCTCTTTCAGCTTCTCTTTCTCTTCCGGTATAGCTACAGAAAGCATTGCTGCTTCCAACTCCTGCAGTTCCTGCGCATAAGCTTTAGTTTTTTTAAAAATATGCTCCTTAAATTCCAAATTCTTCTCTCTTAACTGGGCGTCGGAAAGAACGCTAACCTTAGGCTCAAGGGCATTTACCGCGTAGACTATACTGCTCACCTCGGTCATCTTATTCATCGACGGCTGCGGCATCTCCTCGTGCAAGAAGATATTTACGCCCGGGGCTTTACGCTTAATCTGGTTTTGCTTAGCCCTTAAGATTGACTTTTTAATGAATTTTAACATTATTCTACTGCGCTTTTTTTTGAAGTTTCAGATGCGCCTCGATAAATTCATCCAGGCCGCCATCCATGACTTTGGCCACATCCCCGGTTTCATGATCCGTGCGGTGGTCCTTAACCATATTATAAGGATGCATAACGTAAGAACGGATCTGGCTGCCGAATTCTATTTTTTTCTTTCCTCCGGCATAAGCTTTGAGCATCTCTTCTTCCTTTTTTACTCTCTCCAGTTCATAGATGCGCGCCTTTAAGATTTTCAGTGCTGTCTGTTTATTCTGATGTTGGGAACGCTCATTCTGGCACTGCGCTACTAGACCAGTAGGGATATGCGTAATCCTCACCGCCGAATCCGTGGTATTAACGCTCTGGCCGCCGGCGCCCTTAGAACGATATACATCAATACGCAGGTCTTTTTCTTCCAGTTTTAGATTAATGTCTTCCTGGACTTCAGGGATTATATCTACCGAAGCAAAAGAGGTATGCCGGCGTTTATTGGCATCAAAGGGAGATATGCGCACTAACCGGTGTACCCCGCGCTCTTCTTTCAGGTAACCGTAGGCGTATTCTCCCTCCACCAGGACCGTAACATTCTTTATACCCGCTTCTTCGCCGTAGAGTATATCCAGGGCTTTTACCTTCCAGCCGCGCTGTTCGGCAAAACGGGTATACATCCGAAAAAGCATCTCTACCCAATCGCAGGATTCCGTGCCTCCGGCGCCGGCATTAATGCTCAGAATAGCGTTGTTCGGATCAAATTCTCCGGAAAGAAGGGTTTTAAATTCTAGACTTTCTACCTCGCTTAAGAGGGAATCAATATCCTTATTTAATTCTGAATATAGTGCGCTATCTTGGGCGTTAAGTATACCGGCGAGTTCCTGCAGCTCCTGGTGCTTTTTGGCGGAAACCTCCCAGGGCTCAACCGTATTTTTCAATGTCTTTAACTGCCGGACAATCCTGGTAGATTTTTCGCTATCATCCCAAAAACCAGGCTCGGACATCTGAGCGGATAAATCCGCGATAAGCTTCTTTTTATGATCAATGTCAAAGATAACCTCTTAGTTGCTCCAGGTTAAGCTGGATACCCTCGAGTTTGGATTTTAACTCATCTAGCATCTTATCTCCTTAAGTATTTTAGTTCTTTTTTATACCCCGCAGCGCCAGGAGCAGCTCGTCTTTACTGTCGGCAAAATCAATTGCCTGCTCTTCACTGATCTTAGCCTCTTTTACCAGTCTGACCAGGGACTGCGTGAAAGACTGCATCCCGAAAACCGAGCCGTCATCAATGAACTGCGGAATTTCCCAAATCTTACCTTCGCGTATTAAGCGGCTGATAGTGGGAGTAAGCAGCATAACTTCATAAGCAGGGATCCGTCCGGAACCGTTCTTGCTGGGAATCAGCCTTAAGGATATTACGCCCTTCAACAAACTGGCTAATTGGTTCCGGATCTCCTGGTGCTGGTGCGGAGGGAAAAAATTGATAATCCTTTCTACGCTCTGCACGGCATTAATAGTATGCAGGGTGCTTAGCACCAATACCCCTGTCTCTGCCGCGGCCAATACGCTGGACATAGTCTCGGCATCGCGGATATTGCTAATAAACAAAACATCGGGGCTTTGCAGAGTAAAGGCACGCAAGGCTGACGGATAGGAAGCGACATCAATGCCCAGCTCCCTCTGATTAATAAGTGATTCCTTATCCTTAAAGGTAAATTCTATCGGCTCCTCAATAGTCAGGATATGTTTTTTGCTGTTAGTGTTGATATAATCTATCATGCTGGCAATGGCCGTGGATTTGCCGCTGCCCATACTGCCGGTCAAAAGTACCAGGCCCCCTTTTTCCAGGCACAGTTTCTTTAAAACATCTACGGGCAGATTCAGCTCCTCGAATGTCTGCGTAACATTATTCACCCGCCTTATAACTATGGAAGGCCAGTTTCTTTGCATGAATATACTTACGCGAAACCTCAGGCCCAGCTCTTCCACGTAGACCGCAAAACCCAGGTCTAAATTGTCCTTAAAAAACTCTCTTTGTTTAAGAGTAGTTATCTCTTCGGCTGCCTTGATAACATCATCAATGGTCAGCACTTTTTCATCGATAACCAGCAACTTGCCATCGACCCTTAAACGCGCAGAGCCTCCGGCCCGGTAGAATAAATCCGAGGCGTTACGCTTAACCATCTCATGCATCAGTTCTTTAATGCTCATTTTACCTCCAGCTATTGATTTTTATTATACCACTCTCTTGGTTTTATGAGTAGGATTAAATTCCATGTACCTGCCTAAGGCCAGGTGCGTCTGGGCATCCAGCGCCGGGAGCGAACCGATGATCAATATTATAAAGGGGACCATTACCCACTCCAGGATCATTACCACATTTTTCATCCAGCTGATCCCCTTTGGCCGCGGAGGCAGGATTATACGGCTTAAAACTACCCAGACAAGGCTGGCCGCAAAGGTGAAGTTAAAGAGCAGCCCGGTTATCTTAGGCAGGTTATAACCTATGGCCATTTGATTGAAAAAAGCCCCTCCCAGGATAATCGGCAATGGCCCGATAAAAACCAGAATGATCGCCCAGACTGCCCAGGTTACATGGCTCTCTAAAAGATGGAAAGATCTTCTTATTTTTGTTAAGAGGGGTATCTGTCTTTCGTTTAAAAATCCGCTGATTAAAAACGGAAAATTCTCAACCCCCCAGGCCCACCTGCGCTTTTGCCTGTATTGCATCTCGATTGTTTTTAAAAAGCTGCTGGAATATGCCACATCCATAGAAACGGTGTTATATAAAGGGATAACCCGGTAATTACCCCCATAAAAAAGGAATGCCTTCCAATAAATCACCGAATCGTCCGAGACCATGTCCACAGGCCAATAACCTATATCGACCAGGGTTTTAAAGCTCATGCTATGGCTGGAGAATGTAACAAATTTTTCCAGGCGCATGCTTTCAATCATCTGGCAAAAAGAAGAGCTTATTTCAACCAGCCGCGCAAATGACGGCGCCTGCCATATATTATTATTATAAACCGGTATCGGCTGATAGCTGGCCTGGTGCGGTTTAGGCGAAGTTAAAAAATGGTAGCTTAAACACCCGAAATATTCTTTATCTACGCAGGTATCTGCGTCGAAACAGGAAACAACCACTTCTTCATCCTTAATGCCTTCTGCCTGCAATAAGTCTTTTGCTTTTTTGGCCGCCCAGGTCGCGTTAGCGCCTTTAGTCCTGGCCTCAGCCTCAAGCCCGTCCGGATGAAAAGTGGACAGGTGCCGGAAAAATTTATCCTTGAATTCTGATTCCAATACTGCGGAATTTTCCCTCGCCCCGGGGTTACGTTCTTCAAATGCCATAACGACGATCATTTTTTCTTTCGGATAGTTACATTCCTGCAAGGCCCTCAAAGAAGGCCTTAAGATATCCAGGCCTTCTTTGTAGACGGGGAAAATAATCAAATGATAGAGGTTATTTAAGATACCTCTTGCCTGCAGCCGATGGCACTCCACCAGCCAATTCTTATCCTTCTGCCGGTAGAGCTTATGGTGCGCCATAACCAGTAAGGTAGTCAGGTACACGGTCCGGATAATCCAGTAGAAATCAAAAACAATAATTATAATGGCGCAGGAGACCGGATTAAATATGGCCAATAAAATAAGCAGGATAATTATGCCCCAGGATAAAAACCCGGGAATAATCTCCAGTACCCTCTTTACTTTTTTATTCTTTTGCATTTTGCCTCAACCTTATCAGGTCATTAAAAAGAACTGCTTTTTTATTCAGTTCAAGCTTATAGATATTATCGTAAGATACGCCGTCCTCGCCAGTCTGGGAATCCATGAAATACAGGGTATCGCTGTTAGCCTCATAAGAAACTTCGGAGATCCTGCTGTTCAGGTTCACCAGGTTCACCGGGCTGGACTTGGCTTGCATTTCCGTCACTTTGATGCTCCTGTCGGTAACCAGGACGAGATGATAGCTGTCCGAATGCCAAAATACGTTATTTATCTGCTGTCCGGGAAAATCCAGGAGAACCGGCGGCTGGGTATAGGATAAATCCCCTGCAGGCCTCGGATAAAGTACGGCAATTTGATGCGCGTTAAAAATAAGCATCTTCTCTTTATCCGGAGATACCTTTAGCTCTTTGGGGAAAGGAATAAACCCGGGAGGGATATTGCCTATTTCCTTGAACTTTTCTCCTTTAAAGTCGGATTCGTAAAGAATGCTCCCTTCCTGGTTAAGGTAATAAATCCTAGCGTTATCCTTGTCCAGCCAGAAACGCGATACTTTATCCTGGTTCAATTGCTCTATGTTCGAACGCTTAGGGAAAAGGATTATTTTTTCTAAACGCACTACTTTACGCGGCTCGACATTAACCTGAAAAGACCACGGATAATGGGCTCTCAACTCCAGCTTAAGATTATATGAACCCGGAAGGAGTTCGTTAATAGTCGCCGGGGTTTTGTCATTCAACAGTTTACCGTCCAGATAAATGCTCGCTCCCTGCGGCTGCGTTTTTAAACTGATAATACCGGTCTTGGCAAATTTAAGGGTGCGCGGGTTGAATTTATAACCCAGGGAAGAAGACAGGATGGCTGGAAGTCCGGTAAAAAATACCGCTACGCTTAAATAAAAAAGAACGGCCCTTATTCGTTGCTCATTAGACACTTCTGTATTTGCCTTTCTAAGCCTAAGATAGCTTTTTTTCTTTTTACGCCGAACCTATACCCGCCTAATATATTATTGCTCTTTATTACGCGATGACAAGGAATAATTAGCGGGAAAGGGTTATTTTTTAAAATCGTGCCTACTGCCCGGTAAGCATTCTCGTTCCCTGCCTTTTGGGCCACCCACTTATAGGTACGCACCTCTCCCAACGGTATACTTAGTATCGCCCGATAGACTCTTCTCGCAAATGGAGTCATCTGCCTATAATTTTCTTACGCCTTAGTATATGATGATAGGCAACAGCAAACCTGTGTGCCTCGTCGCGAACGCGACGCAGGAGGTTCAAAGCCGGCGTATCCGCTGTCAATTTTAGCGGCGTTGGTTTATCTTTAGTATATATATGCTCCTCTTTTTTGGCAATACTTACTAAAGGAATATTTAAGCCGAGACGGGAAATTTCTCTTGCGGCAACCGCCAGGTGCGCTCTCCCCCCATCAATAAGTACTAAATCCGGTAAAGGAAGCTTCTCTTTGACCAGCCTGGCATAACGCCTCCCGACTACTTCAGCAAGCATCCCGTAGTCGTCAATTGAACTAACTGTCTTGATCCGGAACCGGCGATAGCTATTCTTATCCGGTAATCCCCGGTAAAAACTTACCATTGAACCGCAAGCTTCTTTACCAAAAATATTGGACAAATCAAAAGCCTCTATTCTTGCGGGAAGCTTTTTAAGCCGTAAAAGATTTTTTAAATCTTCCAATTCACCCTGATTGGCAAGGCCGGCGTAGTTCTGGGATATCGCGCTTAAGGCATTGACCTGGTCCCTGATCCTGGCGGCCTCTTCGAATGCGTGCGCTTTAGCCTTAAGCTCCATTTCACGCAGCAGTTTCTTGATAAGCAACTCTGTCTTGCCTTCCAAGATAAAAGAAATATTCTTGATGGTTCTGGCGTATTCCTTTTTATTTATTTTACCGATACAAGGCGCCGGAGATAAACCGATACGGTAATATACGCAAGCCTTGTCCGGCATCTGTTTGCAGGAGCGATACGGAAAACGCCGGCGGACAATCTTTAATGCCTCTTTAAGAAGGCAAGCGCTGGTATAAGGCCCGAAGTAAGTCGCTCCGTCGTTTTCTCTCTTGCGCGTAATACAAACTACGGGAAATTCTTCATTGGTAATTTTCACCAGCGGGAAACTTTTATCGTCGCGTAAAGACACATTGTATTTTGGTGCGTATTTATGTATAAGGCTTGCTTCCAGCAGTAACGCGAGACTCTCGGTAGGAGTAAGCTTATAGACGATATCGGAGACATGCGACATCAGCATCATCGTCTTGGCATCAAGCGCGCGGCCGAAATAATTACTCAGCCGCGCTTTAAGCGACTTAGCCTTGCCCACATAGATGACGCGCCCGGCAGCATCTTTCATCAAATATATACCGGAGGCAGGCGGCACCTTTTTAACCTTCTTTTTTAACATCTCAAGATTATTCATAACGTATCATAGCGGCTGGCCTGGCTTGTTTTTAAACAGGGCAGCTGGATGCCTGAGCATAATCCAACTCCAAAGCTGGCCCATCTCTTTAACCCTGAATATAAAACAAAAAACAATATAGGAAATTACCCCCGCCGTAATACTTCCCGCTAAATTCAGGAATTTATTAGTCTGGATTTGTCCCGCGAAGAAACAGACCAGCCCCATGCCTAAGGAGGCCGCCAATACGCGCAAAAAACAAACCAGTATTTCCCTCCTTGCAAAATATCCGATCTTTTTTTCCAGGAGAAAAAACAGGATAAAAAATGTAATAATCCCTGAAATAGACGTGGCCAGCGCAACACCGGCAATCTTGAGCGGAAAAATTAACACTGCATCAAAAATAATGTTCAATACCAGCGATACGGCAGCGACCTTGGTAGGCGTAACCGTATCTCTAAGGCTGAAAAAACACGCCTGCAACATCTTGGTCCCGCCGTAAGCAAATAATCCCAGGCTATAGAAAAACAGGGCACTGGCAGTAAGATTAGCGGAATAAGCGTCAAACCTGCCTCCCCCGAACAATGTTACAACTATTGGCTTGGCTAAAACCATAAAAGCTACGCCGGCCGGCAGCATGACGAAAAATACCGCGCGTAGACCCCAGGCAAGCGTAGGCTTTAATTTATCTTCTATCTCTCCTAAAGACGCCTGCGTAGAAAATGTAGGAAGTATTGCTTGAGAGAGAGCGTTACTAAAAATCCCCAGGGGAAATTGGACCAGCCTGTACGAAAAATATAAAACTGCTACGCCCCCGTCACCCACAATCCAGGCTAACGAGCCAAATATCGAATCAACGAAATTATTTAGCTGATAAATACAGGAACTTAGAAGCCGCGGCAGCATTAGTTTCCCCATGCTCCTGGCGGCAGGGTGGTTGAGGGTTTGGGGGGCTTTAAGACGGAACCCTTTCTTATAAAGCACCGGTATCTGAATAGCTAATTGCAAAACCCCGCCGACCAAAACTCCCCAGGCCAGGCCCTTGATCCCTTCTCCGAAAACCAAAGCAAAAACAATTATGGATATATTTAGAAGGCAGGGCGCGAATGCGGAAACAGTAAAGTTTTTCAGGGAATTTAATACGCCCATAGAATAGGCGCTTAAACTAACCAAGAGGATATAGGGAAAGATAATCCGGTTAAGTTTAATGGTTGCGGCGAGTTTTTCCGGAGAAGCGATAAAGCCGGGGGCAATAAAACGCACGATGACGGGAGAAAATATTATGCCCAGTATAGTAATGGACATAAGCACTACCAATAATATGTTCAGCACGACATTGGCCAGTTCCCAAAATTCTTCTTTTGTGTGCCGGCTGGCGTATTCGCTAAAGACCGGGACAAAGGCGGCGTTAGTTGCGCCTTCGCCGACTAAATCCCGAAAAAGGTTGGGTATCCGGAAGGCAATAACGAATGCCTGGGCATAGATATAGACTCCAAAAAGCCTGGCGATGACAATATCGCGCAGGAATCCTAATAAGCGCGAGATGAGCGTAGCCAGGCCGATGACGCCTGCCGACCTGGCTACCCTCCGGTTAGTTAATGGCCGCGAATATTTGTCTGTTGACATAAATAATGAAGTATGCTAATTTATTGTAAAGGAGAAAATAATATGCCTAGACGCAGAACTTCAATCAAGAGAACGCGCGCAGATAAAAAGAAACACCTGCAAAATCTAAAGATAAAACAACAGCTTAAGAAATCAATCAAGCAATTCCATGGCCTGCTTACCGCCAAGAATATTACTGAAGCTAAGAAATTCCTGGCTCAGGTATTTTCCCAATTGGATAAGGCAGCAAAAAAAAGAACGATCCATCCTGCAACCGCTAACCGTAAAAAATCCCGGTTAATGAAACGGCTGGGCAAGGGCGCATAGCCTAACAATTAGCTTTTCCAAGGCAAAAACGGGCCTGAGCTTGCCCGTTTTTATTTCAATATCGCATTCTAAAAGAAATCTAATCCTGCATTTGGTTTCCAGCGCATTCAGGCGGCTGTTTTCTACCGCGTACCTTAATCCGCCTAATATCCTTTCCGGTTTTTCCCCGTCTTTCAAAAGCTGTCCTAATATCTTAAGCGCATTGCCGGCGCTGCGCTGCTCTATCATACGGCTAAGATTAAAGGTATTCAACGCTAAAACCTCCTGAAAACGAAAGGTCTTGGCATATTTATATATATTCCTTAAGAAGGCTTCTTTCCTACCCTGCCTTTCCATATCCAAAAGCAGCAATATATCTTTAGACGCCTGTTTTGCCCAGTGCAGGATGAAAGCATCTATGCCCGGGGCTAATTCCTGGGCATTCTTAATTACGATAATCCTTTTGGGCGATTTTACCGGAAGGGCTAAAAGTTTTTCCTGCAGCTCTTTAAGTTTTAATGTCTCGGCGTAAAGAATATCCAAATTAAAATGCTCTACGCTCTTAGGGAGAAATTCTTCTTTGATTTGTTTTAAACGGGTATCTTTGGAACTAAGCGGGGTATTGGGGGATTTTAAGTCCTGGCCGATAAATAAATAAATCATTTTTATTTACCACTGCTCAACTGTGCGCTCAACAATCCGGCGGCTAAGGTCATTAAGGGCGTCGACCACTGCCGCATCTTCACTTTTTGTCTGGGGACCCGCTGCAAAATAGGTAGTGTCTCCGGTAAAATTATTCTCCTGCCAGAGCAGCTTATCTTCCCGCCTGTCCCAGAGGCTGATGTTTACCACCAGATTGATGCGGTATTCCTTTACATTGTCGCTATCATCATAACGCAAGGGGTCCTTGCGGAAATCCATTACCTCGCCCTTTAAGATAAGGTCTGCTGAGGCATCTTCTGCCGGCCTTAAGTTCCCGTCAAAAAGATATTTATTGATTACATAATCGGTAATATCGCTTTCAATCATCGGCCGGTATATCCGGTATTTGTTGCCGGTATCGACCTCATTGGTGATATTTACTTTATTTACAAAAGGAGCTACATATATCGTCCGGTATTTACTGTTAACCATGGAGCGGGTAGTATAACCGCAGCCCGATACGGCAAACGGTAAATAGCCGATAGCGAATAACAATAAAAATACCTTAAGTGATAAGCGATTTTTCATTTCTTCTTCTCCATTGCCTGTAAACGTTCCCGCGCCTTGGCTACCCAGGGGCTATCGGAATAATTGGTTATTACATTCCCGTAGTAAATCCTGGCGGCCTGGTAGGCCTTCTGCTTTTCATAAAATACCGCGATATTGTAGCTGGCTGCTGCTTCTTTCTCCTGCAGCTTGTCGATATTTTCTTCGGCTTCTTTCGATAAAACGGCATCCGGATGTTCTCTGACGAATTCTTCAAATTTTTGCTTGGCTTCCTGCATTGCGCCCTGGTCATAATCCGGCCCGCGCGACACTGCCGAGCGACAGGAGGCGATTTGGAATTTAGCCGGCTCAACCCACTCACTATCCGGATAATTAGTAATTATTTTATTAAAGGCGTCTTCCGCTTCGTAATAACGCTGAAGGCCTTTTAAGAGCAACCCCAACTTATACTCTGCTTTAGGCGCCAAGGGACCATAGGTTGAGTTCTCCACAACTTTGGTGAGTATCTCTATTGCCGGATTGTCAACCGGCAGGGCAATTCCTAAGACCTTACGCTTATAGCCGGCTATGAATTTCTCGGCAATATTATATTCTTTTTCAATGATTTCTTTAATCCGTTCGGAAAAAGGATACTTATCAATGACTTTCTGATAGGCTAGGTATGCTTCGTAGAGGTTATCCAGCTTCTCCTCAATCAAACCCAGGTAATACTGGGCTTCCGAGGCCTCAAAGGACTTAGGGTAAGCCTTGAGTAGCTTCTTGAATTCGCGCAGGGCATCAGGGTATTTTTTCTCAGCATAGAAGCCCAAGGCATAGTCAAACTGGGCCTTCGGGCTATCTTTGGCAGCATTCTTGGGATTAACCCACTTGCCGGTCTTGGGCGTCCAGATCCAAAAGGGATAGGCAGGGCTGGCTGATAAAGCAAAAATAATACAGAAACTTAAAATTATCCGCCGCATAATATTACAACTTTAACACAAGGGGTTAAGTTTGTCAAACATATTCAAGGAATTAAGGGCTATAGATACAGACAGGCGTAAGGCAAATGAATGAAAAAATTATTGGTTTTCAGCAATAAAACTACGAAAAGTTCGTTGGCCCAGGCAAAAGGCCCGGCAAGGGCCGGAAAGACCAGGGTAATAATAACCAGGCTGAATCCGGAGAGCGTAATTAAGGTGGCTAAAGGCACAATACAGATATTGGCAAGCACGGTAACCGGAGAAAAAATCTTGAAATAATAGAGGATAAACCCGCAGGTCCCTAGCCAGGCGGACAAAGAAACGAGGCAACCTTCTGCGATGAACCTTAAAGGCCTTATTTTTATGGTTTCGGCCTTAAAGAAGGCCTTAAGTTGAGGGTAAAGAAAGATTATCGCTGCTACGCTGGCATAAGAAAGTTGAAAGCTGATGGAAAAGAGCTCCCGGGGATTAATCCAAAGAATGAACAAAGCAGATAAAGCAAGGGAATTGCGCACGTCCGGTTCCCTTCTGAACAGAAATCCGGTTAAGAAAAATATAGCCATTACTGTTGCCCGTACAACCGGAGGAGAAGCGCCTGTAGCTAAACAATAAATTACTAAACAAGGTATCGCTGTTATATACCGTAAGACCCTGGTTAGGCGCAGGACTTTAAGCAATAGCATGATCATAAAAGCGACTATTCCGACATTAAAACCGCTGACTACCAGTATATGCACCGTTCCGCTCTTGACCATTGCATCGTAAACCTGCGCCGGGATACCCCTCTTTTCGCCTAAAACCATAGCATCCAGAATACTCGCCGTCAAAGGCGCAAGTTTCCGGTAAATTATGCCTTCTATCCGGTTTTTAAGATAAAAAGCGATTTTACGTGCAGGCTGGCCGTAATTTTTAGCTAGCTTTACGGCTGAGCTAGATATGCTTACACGCATAATGGCGGATACATTTTTACCATAAAGCTTAAACGGCCTGTGTATGCTCCCTCTTAAGATTAAAGCTTCTCCGTAAGAAAAAACCCTGTTGTCTTTTAGCTGGACAAGGATATCTCCCGAACATCTATAATTGCTGTTATTAAATTGCAGCTCTTGTGTAGTAAACATAAATGAAATTCGGCCCTCTTTGGAATACGGCTGGCTGTTGATAAAACCTCTGGCTGTATAGACAAAATTGTTTTTATAAAAGATAAACCTGGAAATATGGGATTGAGGGAGGATATAGGTATTCTTTAAGAGCAGGCAACCGAGGATAAAAATTAAAGCCGCAAATAATATCTTAAATATAAAGTCCTTTCTTACCAAGAAAACACAGGCAAGAAGCAAGGTGAAGGCGAGAAAATAGGCCGGCCAGAAAGATATCCTGATAAAATGCGTAAAGACTATTCCGCCGCAAAAATAAAGTCCAAGCTCTGTTAAATTGAACTTCATTTAACAGCCAGATATTCTTTTATCTTGGCGAATTTGGAATCAGTAATACCCTTTATGGTTCTTAGTTCGTCTATATTACTAAAGCCTACGCGCTCCTGGCGGTAGGCAATAATCCGGCCGGCTATTTTTTCGCCGATGCCGGGTATCCTCATGAGCATTTTTTTATCCGCGCTATTGAGATTGATTTTAGCCAGATCCTGGCTAAGGCAGGCGATACTTTTCGCGGTTGAGAATTGCTTAACCAAAAAATTGCTCCCTATCCCGACCAGGGCAATCGTCACTAAAAACAACATCACCTTACGTTCTTCCTGAGTAAGATTAAGCATCTTGCCGCCTCCTCCCTTAATAGACGCAGCAGGAGACAGAATCTAACAAAAACCGGGGAGAGTTCTCAATGCAAAACCTGCCGGGCAGCAGGCAAAAGTGCCCCCTAAAGGAGGACATTTTAAGGCTGGTTTGAAAACTGTCTCTGACTGGTTTAGACGACGATATTGACGAGCTTTTGGGGGACGAGAATGAACTTTTTGACGGGTTTGCCCTGGATCCAGGGGATAAGCCCTTTATCCGCTAAAACAATTTCCTTGAGCTTGTCTTCTGAAATATCCGCGGCTACTGTAATTTTTGAACGTACCTTGCCATTAACCTGAATTACAATAGTCAGGTTATCTTCGAGCAGCATCTTGGGGTCAGCTTCCGGCCAGTTTGCCTTAAAGATACTTTCTTTATTCCCCAATACCTTCCAGAGCTCTTCAGCAAAATGCGGGGCAATCGGGCTAAGCATAATAATTAACCGCGAAAAAGTTTCTTTATCCGCGCCGGTTTGATAGATCGCATTAGTCAGTTCCATTAGGCTGGCAATGGCAGTATTAAATTTAAATCCCTGGTAATCTTCACTCACCTTTTTAATGGTTTTATGCAAAGCCCGCGTTAAAGACGGATCAGCTTTTTCTTTCAGGTTATCCTGGATGCGCCAGACGCGGTTCAAGAATTTATGCGCGCCTTCTAAGCCCCGGTCATCCCACTCTAATTCTGTTTCAGGAGGAGCAGCAAATAAGATAAAGAGCCTTAAGGTATCCGCGCCGTATTTTCCGATCATAATGTCCGGGTCAACAATATTTCCCCTGGATTTAGACATAACCTCGCCTTCTTTTAAGACCATACCCTGGGTAAGCAGGCGCTTGAACGGCTCACCAAAATCAATCATACCGAGGTCTTTAAAAAATTTAGTAAAGAAACGCGAATATAAAAGATGCAGGATCGCATGCTCAATTCCGCCGATATACTGATCCACCCTCATCCAATAGGCGGCTTCCTTTTGCTCAAACGGGCCATCCTTGAATTTAGGTGAACAAAATCTCAAGAAATACCATGAGGAATCAAAGAAGGTTGCCATGGTATCGGTTTCCCGGCGGCTAGGAGCCCTGCATTTGGGGCATTTTACCTCCACGAATTTCTTGACCTTTCCTAACGGACTGCCGCCTTCACCGGTAAAAGGGGCATTTTTAGGCAGCTCCACCGGCAGATCTCTAGACGGTACAGGAATAACCCCGCATTCAGGGCAATAAATAATCGGAATAGGCGTACCCCAATAACGCTGCCGCGAGATGAGCCAGTCGCGTAAACGCCAGTGCGTCTGGATCTTACCGATCCCTTTTTTCTCCATCCATTCGGCGATCTTAATTTTAGCTTCTATATTCGGCAAACCATTAAACTCTCCGGAATTGACTTGCAGGCCATCTCCCTCGTAGGCTTCCTTAAGGTCTTCGACATTGCCTTCTAGGGCTGCAGTATTTTGGATAACCATTCGCATCGGTAAACCGTGTTCCTTGGCAAAAAGAAAATCGCGCTGGTCATGTGTCGGCACAGCCATAATCGCGCCGGTGCCGTATTCCATCAGCACATAGTCCGCTATCCAAACCGGAACCTCTTGGTTATTCACGGGATTAACGGCAAAGCTCCCGGTAAAAACCCCTTCCTTTTTTACATCGGAAGATGCGCGCACGACTTTACTCTCCCGGGAAACTTTTTCAATGAATTTTAAGGCCTCACTCTCCTGCGGCTTGCCTTTAATCAACTCTTTAACCAAGGGATGCTCCGGAGCTAAGACAATATAAGTAGCGCCGAAGATTGTATCCACACGTGTAGTAAAAACCGGAATAACCTTACCCGCGGCCTTGACTTTAAAATAAATCTCCACCCCCTGGCTTTTTCCGATCCAATTTGCCTGCATGTTTAATACCCGCTCGGGCCAGTCATTTAATTGCTTCAGGTCTTCCAAAAGCCGCTCTTTGTAAGCGGTTATTTTTAAATACCATTGCTCCAAATCTTTTTGCTCTACCTTAGAGTGGCAGCGCCAACAACCTCCGTCAATTACCTCTTCATTGGCTAAGGTAGTCTGGCAGCTTGGACACCAGTTTACGGTAGAGGCCTTTTTATAGGCCAGGCCTCTCTCAAACATCTTCAAGAATATCCACTGGTTCCATTTATAATAAGAGCTGTCGCAGGTAGAGATTTCACGCTCCCAGTCATAGGAAAAACCCATTTTTTTCAATTCATCCTGCATCTGGCGGATACATTTATGCGTCCAGTTGTCCGGCTTGGTCTTATTTTTTATCGCGGCGTTTTCCGCAGGCTGGCCAAAAGCATCAAAGCCCATCGGATGCAAGACATTATAACCTTCCAGCGTTTTAAAACGGCTGGCTACGTCACCGATAGTGTAATTACGCACATGCCCCATATGGATTTTTCCCGACGGATAGGGGAACATTTCTAAGAGATAGAATTTTTCCTTAGCGGGATTAATTCGCGCGCGGGCAGCCTTATACTTCTGCCAGGCGTTCTGCCATTTTTTCTCTATTTTTTTAAAGTCGTAATGCATGATTTTAATTTTTGCTTAATTTCCGTACTAAAGCCAGGTTCAGGGAGTCGCTTTTTTCATCATCCTTGGGCGTCTCTAAGATCATGGGTATATTTTTTAATCTCGGATGGTTAATAATCCTTTTCATCCCTTCCAACCCTATGCTGCCTTGGCCGATATGATCGTGCCGGTCATAATGCGAAGCTAATTTTCCGCAGGCATCGTTTAAATGGATTAATTTTAGCCGTTTTAAGCCGATAAGGTGATCAATCTCGTACATTAATTTATCCAGGCCGGTTTTTGCGGCCAGGTCATAACCGGCTAAATAAGCATGCGCCGTATCCAAGCATAACCCGACGCGCGCATTATCTTTTAAACCGGCGATAATTTCCTTCTGATGCTCAAATTTATACCCCAGCCACGAACCACTGCCGGAAGTATTCTCCAGCAATATCCCCACCTTGGACCCTTTGGTTTTATCTAAAATCTTACCCAAGGCACTCGTCA
>JAQUMI010000004.1 GCA_028718225.1 Candidatus Omnitrophota bacterium
CTTCCGGGCAATCTTCTTAATCAGATTGGTAGTAGAAAGGCCTTTTACCAGCCTTACGGTCTGCACTTTCCCGCCGTATCCCAGCACAAAGTCATTGCCTACTATATTACTTTTATTCCAATCCGCTCCTTTAATCAGGATATCCGGCTTAACCTCTTGAATTAATTTAAGCGGGGTAGTCTCTTTAAATAAGGTCAGGTAATCAACGCTCTCTAAAGCAGCTAATAGCCTAAGGCGGTTTTTTTCACCTACAACAGGCCTATACTTACCTTTGATCTTTCTAACCGATGTGTCGCTATTTACACCCACGACCAGGATATCGCCGGCGCTCTTGGCATCCTGAAGGTATTTAGCGTGGCCATAATGCAGAATATCAAAGCAGCCGTTGGTGAAAACTACTTTTCTACCTTCTTTTTTTAATTCTTTAACTAATTTCTTAAGCGCATGTAAACTTTTTATTTTACTGCTGCTTAAGCGATACCGGCTTCTTCTATGAGTTCGCATAAAATGTGTCCTATAGTAATATGCGCTTCCTGGATGCGGGCAGTGACGCTAGAGGGTACGACTAAAGCCAGATCCGCTAACTTGACCAATTCTCCTCCATCCCCTCCGGTTAAAGCAATAGTTTTTAAGCCCATTTTCCTGGCCTGTTTAAACCCTAACGCCACATTTTTCGCTTTTCCGCTTGTAGATATACCAAGGGCTACGTCAAACTTTCCGGCTAATGCTTCCAGCTGGCGGCTAAAAATTATATCATAACCAAAATCATTGGCTAAGGCCGTAATTATAGAGGTATTCGTGGTCAAAGCCAGTGCGGCTAAAGCGGGCCGGTCCTTTTTAAACCTCCCGACTAGCTCAGCAGCGATATGCTGGGCATCGCCCGCAGACCCTCCATTGCCGAAGACAACCAGTTTGCCCCCTTTTTTAAGCGCCTCTATTATTACTTCCGAAATCTCCAGGATCAAACTGACTTTACTCTTTAATAGTTCTTCCTTGATCTGGATGCTCTCTAAAATGATCTCCTGGACTCTTTCTCTCATATTCCACCCTTTTAGCCAAAGAACACCTTGGCGATATCGTAAAGCTCCATATCTACCGTTTTTAAGGCCTTAACTGCGTCGGATAACGGGACATCGATTACTTTAATCCCTTGCAGAGCAACCATCCTGCCGAATTTTTTATTTTTGATTAATTCTACCGCTTTTACGCCGAAGCGCGTTCCTAAGACTCTATCAAACGCCGTAGGCGTGCCGCCTCTCTGGATATGCCCAAAAACACTAACCCTGGTTTCATAGCCCGTCCTTTTCTCTATTTCATTGGCCAACGCTTCTCCGATTCCCCCTAGGCGCACATGGCCGAATGAATCCAATTTTTGTTCCTGGGTAACTAAACCCTTGTCTTTAAACTGCGCACCTTCGGCCACCACGACAATGCTGAAGGTTTTCCCCCGGGCGTGGCGCTTTTTGATAATATTACAAACCTCTTCCAGGTCAATGGGGATTTCAGGGATTAACACCACATCTGCGCCTCCGGCAATACCCGCTTCAATGGCAATCCAACCGGCGTGCCTCCCCATAACTTCTGCCACAATGATCCGATGGTGGCTCTCGGCAGTAGTATGCAGGCGGTCAATGCATTCCGTAGCGATATTCAAAGCAGTATCAAAACCAAAGGTATAATCTGTTGCCGAAAGGTCGTTGTCTATAGTTTTAGGCACGCCCACAATATTGGGTATGCCGTCCTGGGCTAATTTTGCGGCCACCCCCAGAGTATCTTCTCCTCCCACAGCCACCAACGCGTATAGCCCCATTTTTTTAAAATTATCTTTGACCTTTTCTGAATCTCCCTCCTTCTTATACGGATTAGTCCTGGATGTACCCAGGATCGTGCCTCCCCGCGGTAATATTCCGGATACCGCATTCACATCTAACGGCATAGTGTCATTTTCTACTAATCCTTTCCAGCCGTTCTTAATACCTACTACTGCATAGCCTTCCACTAGAGACTTGCGCACTACTGCCCGGATTACCGAATTTAACCCCGGGCAATCGCCTCCGCCTGTCAGTATCCCTATCTTCTCCATCTGCTCTCCTTTAATTTTATGCCCTATCGTATCCTCTAAAAGGGACCGTAGGCTCTTCTTTTGCAATATTCTTTTTATTTCTGTCTTTTTCATCCAGCGCGATAATCTTGGCTATATGTATCCTTACGGTAATCTGCTCTTCAACCCCTAAAACCTCCTGAATTTTAGACTTGGTGATATCCTGCAACCGCGAGGTCAGTTCCGGTATATTGGCCTCTTTTTTTAAGATCACTCTCAAGTCCACCATAATGCCTTTCTTGTTAGCAATAACATCCGGTCTTAATTCTTTAATTTCGGGAATCACCCCGGTAAGTCTGCGGATTAAATCCTCTACGGCGGATAAAGCAATGGTAACTTCTCCTGAAGCGGTATCAAAAGCAATGGTCTTTTCACGCTGCAGGCGGCCGAGGATAATCCGGGCAAAGGAAAAACTCACCAGGATTAAAATTACTCCGGAAAGCCCGGTGAAGATCCGGGAATTAGGGCTGCTCTGGATATAATCAAATATGTTATTTATATACTGGGGCTGGAGTAAATTTAAGGAGAAAGCAACTAAAATGATACCACCTAATATAATTACCGCGGCGTAAAATAATACTCCGAGAACCGTAAATATCCTCATCAATTACTCCTTTCTATCTCTGCCTCTTCTTTCAGTAAGTCCTGGACAAAATGCGTGGAAATATCGCCTTTTAAGAAAAGCGGGTTTTGCATAAGCTTTAAGTGGAAGGGAATAGTAGTCTTTATCGGGGAAACATGGAACTCGGTTAATGCCCGGTACATAATCTTAATTGCCTCCTGCCGGTTATCCCCATGAACGATCAACTTGGCTATAAGTGAATCATACTGAGAAGGGATTGTATAACCCGCGTAGATATGCGTATCTACGCGCACATTCGGGCCACCGGGCAAGACCAGGGTTCCGATTTTGCCCGGTTGAGGCATAAAATTGTTATCCGGGTCTTCGGCATTGATCCGGCATTCAATCGCTGCACCCCTGATACGGACATCTTCCTGTTTGATTTTTAGTTTTTCTCCGGAGGCAACGCGAATCTGCTCTTTAATCAAATCTATTCCCGTAACCATCTCGGTGACCGGATGCTCAACCTGGACGCGGGTATTCATCTCCATGAAGTAAAAATTATTTGTCTTCTCATCCAATAGGAATTCAATCGTCCCGCAACTCACATAATTTATGGATTTTATCCCCTTAAGGACCATTTCGCCCAGGCGCTTACGCATCTTTGTATCCACAACGGATGAAGGGGATTCCTCGAGTAACTTTTGGTGGCGCCTTTGAATACTGCAGTCCCTTTCTCCCAGCTGCAGGACATGGCCAGAGTGGTCGCCGATAATCTGGACTTCAATGTGGTGCGGTTTCTCAATATATTTTTCAATATAAACATCGGGATTGCCAAAATTTGCTTCGGCCTCTGCCTGAGCTGTCATTAAACTGGACACCAGCGTAAGGTCATTATGGCATATCCGCATCCCTTTTCCGCCGCCCCCGGAAGCAGCCTTAATAATCACCGGATAGCCTATTAATTTGGCTGTTTTAAGCGCCTCTTCCTTGCTCTTGATTACATTGGCGCTCCCCGGGATTATCGCCAGGCCCGCCTTATGCATGGAGGTACGGGCAGCCATCTTATCTCCCATAAGCCGGATATTTTCCGGAGTCGGACCGATAAAAGTAATTTTACAGGATTGGCAGATTTCGGCAAAATGCGGATTTTCGGCTAAAAAACCGTAGCCGGGATGAATTGCTTCTACGTCGGTAATTTCGGCTGCGCTGATGATTGCGGGGATATTCAAATAGCTGCTGGATGAAGCTGCCTGGCCTATGCAGATGGCTTCGTCAGCCAGGCGTACATGCAGGGAATCCCTGTCTATCTGTGAATATACGGCAACAGTCCGGATCCCTAATTCGCGGCAGGCGCGTATAATCCTGAGGGCGATTTCTCCGCGGTTAGCAATGAGTATTTTAGAAAACATTTAATTTAAGCTTAATTTCCAGTTATGCCGGTTCAATCAGAAAAATGGGCTGGCTAAATTCCACGGGCTCAGCATTATCCACCAGGATTTCCAGGATTTTGCCCTTGACTTCAGATTTAATTTCGTTCATCAATTTCATCGCTTCGATTATACAGATAACCTGCCCGGGCTCAATATTTTGGCCGACTTCCACATAAGGGGCAGCTTCGGGGCTGGGAGCACGGTAGAAAGTTCCGACCATCGGAGATTTTACCTCTATTGCCTTAACCTGTGCTTGTTTGGCTGGCTCGCTAATCTGTTTCATTCCCGAATCCGCGCTGCTCTGCCGTTCTACAACAATAGGCCCGCTAAAACCTTCAATGCCAGATGAAGTCTTTTTAAGCCTGATACGCATACCTTCTTTTTCAATCTCCAGCTCAACAAGGCCATTTTCATTCATCAGGTTAACCATCTCTTTTATCTCTTTGATGTTCATTTCTCACCTTTCTCCCACGAGGCTCCCTGCCTGCCGGCCGGCAGACTTTTTAATTAACCCTCTCAACGTACTCGGCGCTACGCGTATCCACTTTAATCCTGTCGCCAACATCAATAAATAATGGCACCTGGATAGTCGCCCCTGTTTCTATCTCTGCCGGCTTAGTCCCGCTTTTAGCCGTATCCCCTTTTATGCCAGGTTCGGTATGCATAATTTCAACTTCAATAAAATTAGGCAAATTGACCGTAAGAAAATCGCCTTTATAGAAATATCCCATTACTTCCAGATTATCTTTCAGGAACTTCGCTTTAGCTCCAACATTATCTTCGGAAACAGTAACCTCTTCAAAATTGTCCTGGTCCATAAAATGGTAGAGGTGCCCGGAGTTATACTGGTACTGCAGTTTCCTTTCATCCACAAACGCCTGTTCTATTTTTTCATCGCCCCGGAAAGTCTTCTCCTGGATATTGGAATTCTTCATATTCCTCAGCTTTGCCCGCACAAAAGCCGCGCCCTTGCCGGGCTTCACGTGCTGAGCGTCTACGACCACATAAACAGCATTATCTACTAGAATAGTTACCCCGGATTTAATTTCATTTATGGATAAAGCCACTGAGCACCTCGCATCCCTTCTTCGTTACTAAAATCATATCCTCTATTCTTATCCCAAACTTACCTGCCAGATAAATAGCCGGCTCAACCGTGAAAACCATGCCTGGGAGTAAGATCCCCTCAAATTTAGCTGATATTGACGGAGCCTCATGTGTCTCCAGGCCTACTCCGTGGCCTAAGCTATGGCCAAAAAATTTTGCGTAACCCTTGTCCGCTATGTAGTTACGCGCCAAGGCATCAATCCCGGCTATTTCCTTACCCGGCCGGATCTTACTTATTGCTCTTCTCTGTGCTTCAAGGACAATATCATAAATACGCCGGGTAAGACCTTTAAGTTTATCCGAAAAGAAGACCCTTGTCAAGTCAGATTTATAGCCAAAGTAATCTACCCCGATATCAACCAGTACTGGTTCGCCTTCCCGGATCCTTTTCTGCCCCGGACGATGATGCGGATAGGCAGAATTAGGGCCGGAAGCGACAATAATATCAAAAGCCGCGCCGATCGCTCCGTTATAACGGATAAACCTTTCCAACTCTGCAGCAATTTCCAGTTCTTTTGTCCCTGGCTTAATAAAGCTTTTAATGAATTGCAGAGACAAACCGGTAATTTTAAGTGCCTCTCTTATTTTTTTTATTTCCCCGGCGCCCTTAACCTGCCTCAGACTTTCAATCAAACTGTGCGTAGGTATTAAATATTCTCCGGGCCGAAGATACCCTTTAATCTTTCTATATTCGGCATAAGCCATATGCCTGCTCTCAAAACCTATTCTTTTTAGCTGTAAGTCCCGGCAGGTGCCGGCGATAATTTCAAATACCGAACCGTTAATCTTCCTGAGGCTGGCCCAACTTTTAAGTTTAGGTTTTACTTCCTGCGTATACCTGGAATCGGTAAAGTAAACTATTTCTTTTTTAGCTGCTAAAAGATAAGCGTCACAGGAAGTAAATCCGCTGAGATAAGATATGTTTGCGGGTAACGAAACAATGAAGCCGTCGAGGTTTTCTTGTTTTAGGCGTTTCAAAAATTTTTGCAGGCGTTCTCTCATACATTCGCCGCCCAAAACTCCGCCTTTAATGGCAAGGATGAAAGCGGCTCAGTATCAACCTGCGACAGACTACGGCATAAAGTCCGCAGAAACGCAGGTTGATTATGCATCAAGTAAATCCAGCAGGGCCTCAAGCCCCAACAGGTAGCTTTTGGCGCCAAAACCCAGAATCGAACCCTTAACGACAGGGCTGATCAAAGATTTTTGCCGGAATTCTTCGCGGGAATAAATATTGGATAGGTGTACTTCTATAGCCGGTATCCCGCAAGCCGAGAGCGCATCCCTTACAGCCACGCTCGTATGTGTATAGGCAGCCGGATTAATCAAAATAGCGTTAAATTTTCCCCTGGCCCTGCCGATTAAATCGACGATCTCCCCTTCATGGTTAGATTGCTTAATGGTCAGGCTAGCTTTTCTTTTTTGGGCTATTTTCTTAAGGCTACTGTTAATCGCTGCTAAAGTCACCCTGCCGTAAACCTGAGGTTCCCGCTGCCCTAATAGATTTAAATTCGGACCGTGGATCACCAGTATTTTTTTCATAATTTTAATCTTCCGCTTCGTCAATCAGCATCACCGGAATACCGTCTTTTATGGGGTATTTCTTGCCGCATTTTTTACAAACTATCTTACTGCCTTTTAACTCCACATCCGCCTTGCAGCCGGGGCAGGCTAAAATATCCAGCAATTCTTTATCGATCATTTGGCTTCTCCTTTGGCCTTAGTAAGATAGGACGTTCTTAACTCATAGAGCAGGTTCTCTAAAAAAGCTGCTTCCTCCTCGCTCAGATTTCCCTTGGTTTTTCCCTGGAGCATACCCAAGGTATCAATAATGAATTTTGCCTGGGGTAAATCCTCTTCATTCTTGTGGGTGACCGGATTCGCAAGCTGGCCTAAAAAAATGGAAGCCTGTAAAGAAAGAGTGCTGATAAAAAATTTAAAATCCGGAACAGGAGGTATGAATTCTTTCCTTTTATCTTCCATATCAGTTTATGATTATACCGGCATAGCCGACAACCGCACTCTCATCGCCGGTTGAATCCGCGCTGGTCTGGTATTTTACCAGCCGGGCGCCTTGAGCACCTAAAGAATTAACCGCAGCTAACATCGCTATCACCGGGGCATAACCGCACATCGAAATATTAGAATTTTTTATTTCCCGCATTAGTTTATCCGGATTAAGCTCTAAGATAGCCGCAATTGCTTTTTTATCCTTCTCCACGGCTGCGCTTTGCGGTTCATAATGGGTCAGGTCCGAACTGGCAACAAACAGGGTCCTCTCTTTTAAACCGGCACCTTGAATAATCCCGGCAATCTCTTCCCCTATTTTTTTAAGCACTGTCAAATCATCCGTACTAAGCGCGATAGGTATAATTTCAAAAGCATCTTTAAAATACTGTAAAATCGGCAATTCTACCTCTAAAGAATGTTCCCGGGCATGCGCCAGGCTATCATTCTCTAAATATTTTGATCCGGCCAGTATACTTTTGGCTAATTGTGCATCTATATTTACCCGGCCCAGAGGAGTCTGCCAGGCGCCTTCAGCCATTAAGCTGTACATTGCCCCGTTACCGGTATGGTTAGGTCCCAAAAGGACTACTTTATCTTTTATATTTATCCTGGCTACGGTCTGACTGGCTACCCTGCCCGAATATTGATACCCGGCATGAGGAAGCAGGCAGGCTAAAGCGTCTATTTTTTCCTCTTGGCCCTCGATAAAAGCGCCGATTTGTTCTCGGATATCCGAAGCTTTCGCCGGATAGAACTGGCCGGCTACCTGCGCCTGGCGTATTTTAGATACTGCCGTCATATATATTTTCCAAAAATTCCTTGCTTTTCTTGATATCCTGTGGCGAAGCCGGATAATGTACTTCCATAACTTTCAAGGTCTCTTTCTTCAGGTAAGGCGCAAGCTCTAAGAAATTTAAATCTCCGTTAACCGGCGCCTGATGATCCCGGCAGCCAATTATATTATGCAGATGTATGCCGACCATATTTTGTGCATAGGCATCCAGGTAATCTTTATGACGGGCAAACCCCAGATTTTCCATAACCTGGGCATGGCCGGTATCGTGCCAGTAAAAAATATGCGAGGATTTAAATTCCTCCAGGATTATGCCTATCTCCTGCAGATTGGGTATCTCGCGGTAATAAAACCTGTTTTCTACTCCTAAATAGACGTCCTGGTTTTGAGCGTAGGTATTTAATTCTTCCAAAGACCTAAGGGCATAATCAAAAAACGGCTGGGCAATGGCCGCCCTTTCCCTCAAGGCATCTTCCTTTATCTGGAGGAAAAGAGGGCTGTCTTTAAGCCCCAGGTCGTAGAGTTCAATAAGTTTTTTTGTCTGGTCCGGCAGCTGGACCCTGCCGCAATGCAAAACAACTACCTTAGCTCCTAAAAGCCTGGCTGTATCTATGGTTATTTTAGTGTATTTTATGGCTAAATCCCGCTCTTCTTTATTAAAAGAAGAGATGGAATAGCAATCCGGCAAAGCATCCTGGCGTTCCAAGCCCGGGGGAATAGGACAATAATTATGCACACTGCCGATGCGGAATCCTTTTTTTCCGCTTAGCCGGCCAATCTCGGATACCATCGCGGCATTTAAATTAAAACTAAGTTCTAAATCCGCAAAGCCTAACTTTTTTATCTCAAAGAGCAGATTTTTGGCGTTAGTGTGGCGCGCGGCGTTCCAGGAAGTTGAAATAGCCAGAGGCATTCTTATCTTCTTTCTTTGGCCCTCTTTCTCTTACGCTCGCTGGGTTTCTCGTAATGCTTGCGATCCCGGACTTCTCTTAAGATGCCTTCCTGTTCAATTTTCTTCTTAAAACGGCGCAGGGCTGATTCAAAAGACTCGTCTCTCTTAACTTCGACTTCTGACAATATAATCATCTCCTTTCCTTAAATAAATAATCCGCTAAAAATAGCGCTAGATTGAATTTAATATACCACTCTTTGCGGAAAGTGTCAACAGCTTGTGCTGGCGTACCTGCAATAAAAAAGAATGCTCTTGGCCTTCTTAAGAACCACTATGCCCTTAGGCAGGTCAACGATGGAATTTATCGGGCGGTTTACGATTAAGTCCTCAATTTCCTTGATATGCCTAAAAGTTATCCGGCGCGTTGAGCCCTGGAGCCGGGATATATGCAAGCGCAAGATAAGCCTTTGCATTGACGGATGCAACTTTAAAAATTTGGCGGTATTTATCCGATTGCGCTTTCCCCTGGCCAAGCGCAGGGCTTGCCGGTTCAAGTAATCATAATCAAAAGCTATCCCCTCAGCCATGTTGCTTAAGACATCTTTTATGCGCGGATTATACTGCTCTTTAAGTAAAGGGATTAATTTATTACGAAGCTTATTCCTGAAATAAGTATCCTGAAAGTTTGTCCTATCGATACGCGGCTTGATTTTTTTTCTTTTTAAAAATGCCTCTATCTCCCTGCGCTGGACCCGGATTAACGGCCGGATAACTGTAAAACCGTAGAGTTTTCTTTTAGGAAGTATCCCGGCTAAGCCATAGAGGCCAGTGCCTCTTAAGATACGCATAAGTACTGTTTCAGCCTGATCATCCAGATTATGCGCTAAAGCGATTTTATCCGCTTTAATCCCCTTAGCCACCTTTAATAAAAACATTAGACGAGCGTTCCGGGCAATTTCCTCAAGCGAGCCTTTTTTAGCTAATCTTCTTACATTAACCTTGCCAATCACAACAGGGATGCCGAGTTTAACCCCCAGGCGCCTTACGAATTCCGAGTCCTTGGCCGAACCTTTGCGCAGCATATGATCTAGATGTGCAACTTGTAACTTAAAACCTAACAGGCGGCTTAAGTCCTGCAGCAAATAAAGCAGGCAAACCGAGTCTGTCCCGCCGGAGACAGCAACCAGCACCAAATCCCCCCGCTTAATCAGCTCATATTTTCTAATTGCATCCTTTAGCTTATCCAGAATCATCGGATAAATATTAGCATAACCCGGCTGCTTTGAAAAGATTTAAGATTGACTTTTAGCTTTTTAAAGTGTAAATTGAATTTTAATGAACGACAAAATAATAACCCCAAAAGAAAGAAAGGTTGTCTTAGAAAACTTTACTTCGCTTTCCACCTTGCAAGGAATCAGTTATCTTATCCCTCTGGTTATCCTGCCTTACCTGATAAGAGTAATCGGCCCGGAAAAATTCGGCTTGATCGCCTTTGCCCAGGCATTAATCCAGTATTTTATGATTTTCACGGATTACGGTTTCAGCCTGACCGCAACCAAAAAAATATCTTTATGTAAAGACCAGAGCCAGGCCTCTACGGTATTTTCAACAGTAATGACCGTAAAATTCATTCTTGCTTTTTTAAGTTATTTAATCTTACTCTTTTTGATAAACGCTATCCCTAAGTTCAGGCAGGACTGGCTGCTTTATGTATTCAGTTTCGGAGCGGTCATCGGAAATACACTCTTTCCGGTCTGGTTATTCCAGGGGGCCGAAAAAATGAAATTCATAACCATAATCAATATTATCGGAGGTATAATCTATACAGTTTCGCTTTTTATATTTGTGAAAGAGCCAGCGGATTATCTCCTGGTACCTTTACTGAACTCCCTGTTTTTTATAATAACCGGGCTTTTGGGCCTCTATATCGCGTTTAAAGAGTTTGACCTGGAATTCGTATTCCAAAGTTATAGTAACATAAGAGAGGAATTAAAAACGGGCTGGGAGATCTTTATTTCTATGATCGCCATAAATACCTATACCGCCACGCGCATCTTTGCCGTTGGCCTTCTCACCAATAATACGCTAACCGGTTACTACTCCATCGCCGAGAAAATAACCGGCGTTATCCAGGCGTTTCCCCTTGCTTCTCTCTCGCAGGCAATCTATCCGAGAATAAGCAAAATCTTTGCTAAAAGTAAACTCCGGGCCTTAAGGCTAATGCATAAAGTCCAGCATTCTACCACTCTGACCTATCTATTGGCTATCCCGGTACTTTTTTTCATTTCGCCGGTGATTGTAAAAATTGCCTGCGGGAAAAATTATCCCGAGGTAGTAATCAGCCTGAAACTCCTGCTTCTGTCAATATTCTTTATCAGCGCCAATGCCTTTAAGATCCAGTTTTTACTGGTCTGCGGAAGACCGGATATCTACTCCAGGATACATGTCCTGGCAGCGCTTCTGGGCTTGCCGTTAATCTTTATCCTTATCCACTATTTTTCTTATTTGGGGGCCGCGGCGGCAACCGTAACCATTGAAACAGCCATCTTTATTTTTACCTCGCAAATACTCTACGCTTTGACTAATAATTATAAAGAACCCCGTTAAAAAGAAAAAGAGGAGATTTTCTCCTCTTTAAAAACAAAAGATTGATTAAATTTAAAAATTTATTTTATCAATCTGCTGGTAGTAATCGTTTAGTACTTTAAGTGAACCGCCGAAGGCCGTCAATAACAGAAGGGAGAGGATGATTATTACGGCGCTGATAGCTATCTTGGCCCCTTTCTTGTAACGCGGGTTAGTCCAGACTAACGGTAAAACAAGCGGCCCGACGCATAAGAAACCAACGACTAAAGAAACGCGGCTGAAATACCATTTATCCTTCTGCTTAACATCCATCCCGCTACCTCTTTTGCGAGGGCTTGGCGACCTCATTGCCGATACAAAGGATCTCTTTAATCGCTCCGGAACTATCTATAATAGCTTTATTCGTCCAAAGGATACGCACGCGTTCGCCGGAGCTGCGAATATTTTCATTTTCATTCACAGAGTGCAGCTCAGGATTTGAGGTAATATCTTTAATCATCTGCGTCAGGTCGTTTCCGGATAAATCCGTTTTAGCGACAATCGTTCCGACAATATTCAGACCCAGTACATCCTTCTCGTAAAACCCAAAAAATCTCTGGGCGAACTGGTTAAAGAACCTAATATTACCCCGGGTATCCATAAGCATGATAATACTGTTAGCGTTCTGGACTATTTGCCTATATCTTGCCTCATTTACCCTTGATGCCTCCAGCTCCTGCGTAAGCTTCTTTTCCCGGGCTTGTAATTCTTCAACGCGCTTATGCGCCAGGCCAAATTCAACCAAAAGCTCCTGCAGGTTCTCGTTTCCGTTTTCCACGCTAGATCCTCAAAATTTTATTCTCAGTTTCCAATAATCGGTGTATTCATCTTCCGATATTTTATTGTCTTTATTGGCATCCATTTCCCGGAAGTACTCTTGGAATTGCGAACTGGATTCCCGCCGGGTAACTTTTCCATCCTTGTTTTTGTCGGATTTTTCCACTACCCTTGTCTTATCCGCGCCTGCTTCCTCGGCCTCCAGCACCCCGTTTTTATTCTTATCTAATTCTTTAAAATTCTTCTTCTGGTGGGCCTGCATTTCTTCGGGAGTGATATGGCCGTTTTTATCTACGTCTATCGCCTTAAACTCGGCTTTGATTATCGGCGCGCCAATCTGATCCGCAAAAACATTGCTGCAGATAAGCAGACCAAGAACACAAGCAAAAACGCCGGCCAACTTCAGGTTCTTCATAAATTTCTCCTTACTCTAATAGCGCCTGATTAAACTTACCTTTTCTTTATATCTTTAATAAGTTTTATTATCTGGGTATTCTTTTCGTGGATTACGCTATTCAACTCATCGATCTGCTTTCTTGATTCTTTCGCGTTTTGAAAATTTTGATAGGCAATGCCAACGGCAATGGCTAAAATCAATACGGTTATCTCGATAACAATGTTTTCTTTCTTGGCCATCTTTCCTCCTTTTTTAAGAAACTACTAAATTAAAAATAAAGCATCTATGGTGGCGGAGAGTGGATTTAAACCACCGACCAAGCGGGTATGAGCCGCGTGCTCTATCAGGCTGAGCTACTCCGCCATAAGTAATATACTACCAATAAACTGCAATTAACTCAACTTTTACTTTTTCCTATATGCTTCTAAATACGAACTACAGTATATATTCTTATTCAAAATCAACTCGGAGGTAATCAAAGCCTCCATCAATTCTTCATCAGTCGGATCTAATATAGCCGAATCCAGGCCGTAAGCCATAGCCATAACCAGGAAAGTGCGGTTCACCAGGCCCCTGGCATTAGTGCCTTGCGAAACATTGCTTAAGCCCAAGGTGGTTTTAGGGCTAGGCTCAGAGATGATTTTAAATTCACGGATTGATTCCAGGATATCCTTTAACTGAGCCTGGGCGACATTTACCGGCAAGACTATCGGGTCCAAATACAGGTTCTCTACGGGAAATTCCTTATCTTCGCAGGCAGAGACAATCGCCGCCGCCAGCTCCAGACGCTGGTCTTTATTCTGCGGTATGCCTTTTTTGCTGATGGTAATACCAACAAGCTGCGCACCATATTGCTTAGCTAAAGGAATGATGCTATCCAACTTTTCGCTGTCCGCGCTAACGGAATTAATAATTATCTTATTCCTGGCCGCCTTGAGGCCCGCTTCAATGACCTGACTTCTGCTTGAATCTAAACACAGCGGCCTATCCGTAACCTCCTGGACAACTTCAACCAGCCAGGGCATATCAACTAAGGGGTTTTTTGACGCCGGCCCGCAATTAATATCCAGGGCATCTGCCCCGCTTTCTATCTGCCGCAAGGCGCATTTTTGAATCTCCGCTTTATCCCGCTCTTTAATTGCCTTGCCGATATCGGCGTACATCCCGTTAATTAACTCCCCGATAATAAACATAACTACCTTTCGAATAAATTATCTACATACTTGGTAACTTCTTCTATCGCCTTAGGGTGACGCATAACCAGTAAATCCGCACCTGCCTGGATCAAAGCCGTCGCGGTAAGCGTCTCCCAGATTACTCCCTGCTCCGCCGGGGCAACCTTTGCCTCTTTTGCCCTCCAGGCTTCCTGGCCAACAAAACAGATAAACGGGCAAGCCAGTGTTTTATCTCCGGAAAGGCCGGCTAGGCGGGAGCGCTCCATAATAGAATAAGCGTATTCCAGGCCATAACCCAAAGCCCCGATAGTCGGGTCCATAACAATACGCTCTAAGTTCAAACCCATATCCGAAATTAAAACATTCAACTGTTTAGCTATATTGATGTCTATCGGGCTCTCGGCAATAATATTATGCCCGTCAGCCAGGACGCTAGCGACAATCGTCTTATAATTATCCTGCGTAGCCGGGCCGATCAAACAACGTTCCTGCTTAGCCGCTTCGGAACAAGCAGGTAAAAGCAGGTTATCCTTAGCCTCATCCCCACAGCCTAAGATAATTAACGGCACACGCACACTCTCTAATATTTTTTGGACAAGCTGCGCTTCTTCTTCGGGGGATTTGTTGCCAAAATCCTGATGCGCCCCCTGCAACCTCAGACATATCCCTTGCGCCTTATATTCTTTCACGCACATTTGCGCCCATTTCACCGGATCACCAAGGACATTTTTATATCCTCGAGTCAGTTCATCCGGCCAATCCAAAGGAAGAATGTCCCAAACTTCAAAAACAATCTGGGGTTTATTAGGGAGAGGGCCTTCCTGGAATAAGCAAGGTAAAGATTTTTCTCCGCCTATTTTCAGGATATGCGAACGCGTGCCTTTGTCTTGCGGGGTTGCCCCGATATTTACTACCGAAACTTCTCCGGACCATTTTTCCGCCATTAGTTGCAGTGCCATATTCTGTCTCCTAATTTGCCTAAAGCCGTTAGAGTAAGATTATTATTATTCAACTTGAATAGAGAATCTCCGTCCAAGCTTAAACCTTCGATCTCCGGGTCATTCGATAATGCCCCGAGAAGTTCCAGGTTCAAACCCCTGGTTTTTTCCTTGTCTAGCGCTTTCCCGCAGCGGTTAACAATAAGGAAATCCTTTTTAATCTTTAAGCCCAGTTCCCGGGTTAATGCCGCTATTCTTTTAGCGGCCTTTAGCCCGACAACCGTAGCATCTGAAACCACTACCAGAGTATCTGCCTGGCCGGTAGTGCGCCGGGATAAATGCTCCAGCCCCGCTTCATTATCTATAACCACAAAATCATAATCTTTAACTAATTTTCCCATAACATTACGCAGGGCGTTGTTCACGTAGCAATAACAGCCCGGGCCTTCGGGCCTGCCCATTGTCAAAACATCGAAATTATCGCCTTCAGCTATGGCCGTCTGCACGCGGTATTCAATAAAAGCGTCTTTACCCATATTTACCGGGACGCTTTGCGGATGGTCGGCCAAATCATCCAGTATGGAACCGATACTTTCTTTTATCTCTAACCCTAAAACCTCGGCAAGATTGCTGTTCGGGTCAGCGTCTACCGCCAAAACCGAACCCAGTTTTTTTTCTTTGATGATCCGCACAAACAGGGCGGCGAGAGTAGTTTTACCGGTTCCGCCTTTACCCGCCAAAGCAATAACCTGGCCCATTTAGCTTCTCCTGCCTGCCGCCGAAGAAAACCTTTCCAAATCCGTGTGCGGAAAGAATAAAGCCGCCATGTATTCATCCATATAGCCCGCATCAACCGATAATTCAAAATAGGTAATTTTACGCGCGAGCTCTTCGGATACCCTAGTCGCCTCTGCAGATAAAAGCATCTGCCGTGCTCCGGCCAATGCACTGTTACCGATAAAGAAAAACCTCTTCCTCTCTAAATCCGGGAGCAGGCCGATCTTTATCGCGCTATTTATATCCAGAGAAGTGCCAAATCCTCCAGCAATAAAAATCTTTTTTACATCGCTGATTTTAAAATCCATATGTTTAATTAAGACCGCGCTCGCCGAATAAATAGCAGCTTTGGCCCTTTTTATGTTTTCGATATCAGCTTCAGTAATAACTATATCCTCTCCCGAACCGGAATCTTCTTTAAAAACCACTACAAATTCCTTTCCGTTCTCCCCCTTCCTTATTCGCTTATGCTCAACGGCCTTGATCTTGCCGCTTCTGTCCATAACGCCGGCCGTAAGCATTGCAGCAATTAAATCAATATAACCCGAACCGCAAATACCCGTCGGCCGGGTGTCGGCGATAGTAGAAAACTCAAGTGAAAAATCTCCCGGCTTGATCTTTACTTTCTGGATGGCGCCTCCGGAAGCGCGCATACCGCACTTTACTCCGCTTCCTTCAAACGCCGGGCCGGCAGAGGCAGCGCAGGCAACCAAAAAATCCCTATTACCGAGCGCAATTTCGCCGTTAGTCCCGATATCGATCAAAATACTCAAATCCCTTTCCTTATATAAACCGCTGGAAAGCACCCCGCTAGTCGCATCTCCTCCGACATAACTTGATACCCCCGGGACGCAGGACAAGAGCCCACGCGGATTAATAATTATTCCGGCTTCCGATGCCCTTAAAACCGGCAGGAAATTTGCCGTTGGCACATACGGCTCGCGTCTGATATAAGTAGGATCTACCCGCAGCAATAGATGTATCATTGTCGTATTTCCTGTGCAAACAATACAGGTAACATCGTTTAAATCCACACTATGTTCAAGGGTCAGTTCCTTGATGATCTGGTTCATCGTCTGGGTTACCGCAGCGTGTAATTTTTCCATACCCTCTTGCTGGCGGGCGTAGATAATGCGTGTAATCACATCCGCGCCAAAACTGGCCTGTTTATTATAGGTTATCCTGGTGCCTGATATTTTTTTAGTGTTTAAATCCACTAGTTGTCCGGAAATAGTCGTCGTACCTATATCAAAGCAAAAACCAAAGTTCTTGTTTGAAGTATCTCCCGGCTCAACCAAAACAATTTCTACCGTATCATTTCTCTTGCCGAGGGTAACCGTAATCTTCCAATCGGAATCCCGCAGCAGTTCCCCCAGCTGCCTGATATTGCTTAAACCGGTCTGCATAACCGGTAGATCTTGCGCTTTGCGGATACCGCGGAAAAGGCGGTCCAGGTCGCTTAAGGAATCATTTAAATTAGGCCGGGGTAATTCCAGATATAATTTTGTGGCCAGCGGCGAATGCTTAAATAGCTTGCCGCCTAAAACCGCTTCCTGCGACTCTACCTCTTCGGAAGCTGAATAAATCCCCTGAAAGCCTGAATGCATCTCCATTCTTGATTCAACGGGGACTTCTACCTCCAAATCGCTATGCACGGTAGTAAGGCAGGCTAAATATATATTGTGTTTTCTCTCTTGCGCCTCGATTATGCCGGTAGGCTGAGTGAGGACCTTGCCTTTTTTCAGAATAACCTTGCATCTGCCGCAGACCCCATCTCCTCCGCAGTCCGACTTTATATATACCCCGCAGGAAATTGCCGCCGAAAGGATAGTCGTGTCCTGGGCTACCTCCACTGCTTTATTATCCGGATAAAACGTAACCTTGAATTTATGCATTTAAAGATTCTTTAGAAATGCGGGGATGCCGGCTGCCTCTTTCGGCCCGACGATGATCTCAAACCCCGATGCATCCTGTAGCTCGCCGCTCATCACCGCCACATACCCCGGGATAACCAACTGCTTGTGCGAAACAGCCTCCTTGATCCCGAATTTATTTAGGGATTCGGTAATCTTATGCGGAGTGAATTTCTCTGCTGCCCAGGCAGTCAATACCGACATGCCTTCGGTATCCACGCTGATAATATAAGCCGGGATCTTACTTGCCTCTACTTCCCCCAGGACCGTATAGTAAGAAAGGGAAAAATTAGTAGTGATTAATACCGGCGATTTGTCATTTACCTGGCCTACCGGATAAAGCTTGGACTCGATCTGAAGCGGTTTTTGCGGGTCAGTATAGATATTCTGCCGAAAAGTCAGGAGCGCCAAAACCTGCCAGGGCTGGATTCCTTTCATCAGGATGATCCCGGCATACTTGGAAATGTAGCTGGCTGCCTCCTGTACCTCCTCGTAAGGATCGTTCTGTTCAATAACAACTAAAGACGGATATCCGAGGCTACGGTCAGATTTTTTTAAGGCCAGCCTGCGCCCTTGCGTCAAATCCCCTATTTTTTCGCAAATACCTTTCTTCCCTGTTTCTATGACCAGATCGTTTACGCCCTGGCTGGCCAACGCAGCTGTCAATCCAGAAACCTGCTCCAGGCCTTCCCCGTAAACAACTAAAGGCACTTTATATTCCTTGGCTAATTTGCCAACCTCATTTAAATTTTCTTTAGTAGCGTGGTAAACCAACGGATTCTTGCCTTTTAAACACTCCAGCCCCCCTTTTAAAGCCTGCGTATCATTAGTCATTAGGACCAGGGCCAAAGGAGTCTTAACCGACACCAGCCTGACCGTATCAATAAACCTTGCGCTGCCGTTATTCTGCCGAATAGCCACCAGATTAACATCTAGGGACTGGCCAACGCGTTCAAATTTTAATTGATTAATCTTTTCGAGCTTGGCTTTAATTTCGCCATCACTAAAGCTATCCTCCAGGATAAAACCAATCCCCGTAGGCCGGTGAAATTTTTCTTCATGCCTGAACATTACGGTTTCATTGCCGATCTCCAGACGCTTATCTCCCGAACCGACAGTAATTAACTTTATCGGCGGCAACGCCTGGGCTTCTAACTTTTCCTGGACCTCAGCAGTCAAGTACGGGCATTTGTCAATACCGACTGCTTTCTTGGCCAATTGCATAGCAAAGGCCAGGCAAGTGGCAAAACCGCATTCACGGCAATTTGTTTTCGGCAGTAACTTATAAATATCCAATCCTGATAAGCCCATAGCGTGCTTACTCCTTAGTTTAGGGTAAATATCTTCTGTTTACCTATCTTCAACAATCTCCTGGCAAAATTTTCTGAATTAAGATGGCCCCTTAGGTTATCCAGTTCTTTTATTAAAGAACCTTTAAGCCTAAGTGTAACCGTCTTGTTATTCTCCGTGTTACGCATAATGACCTTTATCCTGGCGGAAGCATATTTCCTGATGTTCCCCTTGCCGTAGGTTGCGCCGGTAGATAATTGCAGGCCATCGATAAGGCAGGACTTTGGCTTAATACTGACGCCGTAAACTTTAACCTCTAATCCAAAATACTTTTTTGCGCCTGTTTTTTTTAACCCCAGTTCTCCGGCAAGAAGCCCTAGAACTAAATACGGACCGAGATGGCCATGGAATTTTATCGCTTCTTTTAAAGGGATCATTTATTAATCAAGCCGGCAAAATATCCCGCACCAAAGCCGTTATCGATATTTACCGTGGCTATTCCGGGAGAACAACTGTTTAACATAGTCAATAATGCAGCCAGGCCTTTGAAGTTTGCTCCGTAACCACAACTCGTCGGCACCGCAATCACCGGAACGCTGACTAAACCGGCGACTAAACTGGCAAGTGCGCCTTCCATCCCGGCAACCACAATGATCACTTTCGCGCTTTTTAAAAGAGCCTCATAATGTATCAAGCGGTGGACTCCGGCTACCCCCACATCATATAGCTTTTCCACGCGATTACCCATAGTCTCTAAGGTAGCTACGGCCTCTTCGGCTATCGGCATATCCGCTGTGCCGGCAGAAATTACCAGGGCCAGCCCCTTCTTGACAGAAGAGAGAGCCTTTGTTAAAAAACCTGCTTTGGCCAGAGGATTATATTTCAACCCGGGGATCTTCTTTTTGAGATAAACAAAGGTTTTTTTATCCAGCCTGGTAAGTAATAAATCCTGTTTATTTTTTATTAACTGGCTGGCTATCCTGGCGATATGCTCTCTGGATTTACCCGGGCAATAGATTACTTCGGCAAAGCCGCGGCGCTTCTTCCTGTCTATATCCACCTTGGCAAATCCTAAATCACAAAAACCGGATTTTGAAGACATTATATTATTTTCTAATTTAACCCCGCAAGAGTATTATAAGCAATAAAATTACCGATAAAGCGGCCAGTATATAAAAATCGTTGAAATAGAAAAAATCACTTAACTTATCCCTGGCAGTGCTCTTGCGCAGAGGAGTAATTTTAGGAGAGGTTGGGCGGGATGATTTTTGATACCCGATCACCTGTTCTCTCTTAAATCTTAAATATACACCGCCTACCTTATAGGCCGGCAAGGCGCGGCTTTCAGCTAAATTCATAACTTCTTTTTCTGAAATATTCAGGAGAAGCGACACTTCTCTTACCGTTAAAAGTTTTTCGTCAGCCATAATTTTATCCGCCGGTTACTTATCGATCTTTCCCGAAGCGACCCAGGAATCGATCGCCTTCCTCTCGAATTTCCAATCGCTGCCTTCCTTATTGCCCGGAACCCTGCCTGAATTTGCCCATTCCATGATCGAACCAAGATCCACTTCCAGGTACCTGGCCAGCTCTTCGGCATTTAAAAAATCATGTAACATCCAACATCGGCCTTCCAGGATTGCGCCCTCGGCGACATTTAACTTAGCCGGATAAATATCCCCTTCCACTATTGCCGAAGGCAGAATAGTTAATCTCTCTTTAGCGGTTATCCTGCCCTTAACCCTGCCTCCGATAATCACGTTATCCCCGACAATATCCGCGAAAACTGCCGCTGTCGGGCCAACTGTTAAGTTACCTTTGGTCTCAAGGTTTCCTTCAAATTTACCGTTAATACGTAAATTTACGGCATCTTTAAAAATTAAGCTGCCCTGCATGGAGGCGTCAACGTCTAAAACTTTTTCTTCCATCTTTTTTTTAAAAGCCATATCCCACCTCCTTGATTTTATACTCTTTTCTCCGGCAGCGATACGCGCGGCTTCGCCTAATTTATCTCTTTATATATACCAAAAACATAGAGCGATGTCAATATTATAAGGCCGGCTAATTTGAATCCGCGGTTAAAGTCAAGTCTGAGCAATGGCCTTTTTTAAACAACTGGAAGGCTAAACCCGCAATCATTGCGGCGTTATCCATACAAAGCGATTGGGCAGGGAAATAACAATTTAAATTATTCTCCGCTGCGGCCGCGTAGAGCCTGCCCCTTAAGCAGCGGTTAGCCGCTACTCCTCCGCCCACGACTAAACAATCCGCTTTCTTTATTTTACAGGCTAAGGTTGCCTTCTTGACCAAGGCATCAATCACCGCCTCCTGAAAAGAAGCGCAGATATCCGCTTTTTCTTCCATATTTAAGCGCCTGGCCCTTACATAATATAGCACTGCAGTCTTTATTCCGCTAAAACTAAAGTCCAGTATATCTTTTGCCCCCAAACAGTTAAACCTGATTTTCTTAGCTTCCCCTGACGCAGCCATTTTTTCGATGGCCGGCCCACCCGGATAGCCTAAGCCTAAAATTTTAGCTACCTTATCAAAAGCCTCTCCGCAGGCATCATCCCGGGTTTCTCCCAATATTTCTATCTTATCAAAATCGCGGATATAGAATAAGCTCGTATGACCTCCGGAGACAACCAGCCCTACAAACGGCAATTTAATTTTTTCGCCACCCAAAAAATTAGCGTAGAAATGGCTATAGACGTGATTCACGCCTAATAAGGGCTTGCCTAAACCTAAACTTAAAGATTTGGCAAATGAAATCCCGACTAAAAGGGACCCGAGTAATCCCGGGCCGCTGGTTACAGCGATCAGGTCAATATCCTTTAATTTTATTTTAGCTTTTTTCAGCGCGTTCTCTGCGATGCCGCTGATTGTTTCCAGCTGCATCCGAGAAGCTATCTCCGGAATTATTCCTCCGTATTTTTTATGGAATTCCAGGCTAGAGGCAACTGTATTAGCTAAGATTTCCCTGCCGTCCCGGACGAGCGCCGCGGAAGTTTCATCACAGGATGTTTCTATGCCCAGGACGATCATTGCGCCATCTCCGATAAAAATACGAATTTATAGCCTTCTCTGGCCATTAGCGGCATAACCTCTCTTAAAACTTCCAGAGTAGCCCTGCGGTCATGTCCTATTCCTATCGCAAAACCACGCAGCCGGGACTTAACTTTTAATTCATAAATTTGCTGTTTTATGTACTCCTTATCCCCCTTATTATCCAGGAATATATCCCGCTTGAAAAAAGTCAGGTTAAGTTTACGCGCTAGCCTCAAACAAATGGATCTAGAAGTCACATAGCTATCCAGAAAATAAAGTTTCCTGCGTTTTAATTCCTTGAATATAATCTCCATTATCCTCGGATCGCTGGTCGCTTTTGAACCCATATGGTTGGAGATGCCCCTGGCGTAAGCTATGCTGGCTAAGTCTTTATCCAATATATGCAGTATCCGGTCCTTTTCCAGGGATACCTTTATAGTGTTTTTTTCCAGGCTGTATTTTTCTTCAGGCTCCATCGGCAAATGCAGGATTATCTCAAAACCCCGGTTATGCAACTCTTCAGAGATCCTCCCGGAGTATTTAAGATTAGGCAAAACCGCTACCGTAAGCGGATACCTTATATCTTCCAAAATTTCCAGGTTATTTAAATTATACCCCCAGTCATCCAGGACGATAGCAATTTTGCCCTTTATCGCTAAACGGGGTTTTTCCAAAGGCCTAGGCCTTCCGGTATAAATAAAAACTACTGCTGCCAGAATAACTAAAACCAGGATGACGATAAGGAGTTTCTTCATTTTAAAAGGTTAATCGCGGCCATTACCTGCGGGTCAGTTTTATAATCCCAGGGGGCTTTATTTTTCCCAGGATGGCTAATCTGGACGGCTTCTTTCAGCAATTCCTGTTTGCTGGCACCCTGAAAAGTAACATCTAAAATAATATCCGGAGTAACGCCATTGCCGTGGATTTCTTTACCGGAAGGAGTAAAATATTTACTGGTAGTAAGCCTAAGCGCCGAACCGTCGCTTAAAGGTATGACCGTCTGCACCGAACCCTTGCCAAAAGATTTTACCCCTAATATGGTGGCGCGTTTATAGTCCTGTAATGCCCCGGCGATAATCTCGCTTCCGGAAGCAGAGCCTTCATTAATCAAAACGACTAAGGGTAGGTTGAGCCTGGGGCGCCGGGCTTTAGAAAGAAACCGCATATTTTGTTCCGCTTTCCTGCCTTGGGTATAAGCGATCAATTTTCCTTCGGGGATAAACTCTCCGGCTATCTCCAGTGCGCTCTCCAGCAACCCTCCGGGGTTATTACGCAAATCCAGTATCAAAGCATTCATTTTAAGCCGGGAAAGTTTTTGCAGAGCGGCCTTAAAATCCTTAAGGGTATTCTCCCGAAATTCCACCAGCCGTATATAGCCAATGCCGCCAGTCAGGATTTTGGCCTCTTTGATATCATTGATTTTAATTATGCCCCGTACGATCTTGAATTCTAAAATTTTCTGCGTAGATTCCCTCAAAATAGTCAGGGTTACCGCTTCCCCGGGCTTACCGCGCAGCTTCTTTGTTGCGCCGCTTAAATCTATTCCTCGCGTCAATTCGTTATCGATTTTAACAATCCGGTCTCCCGGTTTAAGCCCTGCCTCCCAGGCCGGCGTACCCGCAAGAGGCGTAATGATAGTGAGCTGGCCGTCTTTTAGGCTGATTTCAATCCCCAAGCCGCCGAATTTTCCTTCAGTATCAACTTTTAATTCATTGTAAGTATCGGGATCCATAAACTGGCTGTGCGGGTCCAGGGAAGAAAGCATACCTTTTAACGCGCCATAAATCAGGTCTTTGGCTTTTACCTCATCCACATAATCCGTTTCTACAGCGACTAGGGCATCTGAAAAAAGCTGCACCTGACGGTATAATTCATCCCTGGTCTTTCTGTCTAAAGAAATTGCCAGCGAAAAAGAAGAAAAAAATAATAACGCGGCGACAAAAACAACAAGTAATTTCTTACGCATTTGCTAACCTCTTTCGGATCAACTCCTGCACTACCTTAGGATTGGCTTTCCCGCTGCTTTTACGCATTACCTGGCCGACTAAGAACATCAGCGCATTGGCTTTACCGGCTTTAAAATCAGCCACTGACTTGGGATTTTCTTTAATCGCCTCTTCAATGATACTGTTCAGGCTCTGGGAATCAGAAATCTGGGCCAAGTTTTTTTCTTCGACTATTGCCTTGGCGGTCTTCCCGGTCTTACACATTTCTTCCAAAACAATTTTTCCGGTAAGATTGGAAATAATTTTTTCATTTTCAACCAGATCAACTAATCCGGCAAGATTGTCAGCCGAAATATTTAATTCGTGGATTGCGCAAGTACTGCTGGTAAGCGCAGATAAGGGGCCGATTATCCAATTAGCCACTGATTTTATATTTTTATCAGTAGTTTTCTTTAAGCACTCCTCGGCAAAGAGTGCACCTTGTTTAGAAGCAACCAAAATTTTAGCAACATATTCGGTCAATCCGTAATCTTTAATAAAGCGCTGCATTTTTTCTTTAGGCAGTTCCGGTATGGTTTTTTTGATCTCCGCGATCTTATCTTCCTTGATTATAAAAGGCGGCAGGTCCGGTTCAGGGAAATAGCGGTAATCTTTGGCGCCTTCTTTAGTACGCATGGCAATTGTCTCTTGGGCCTTGGCATCCCAAAGCCGCGTATCTTGCCTAAGTTTTTCCCCGGAATCCAGCATTTCAGCCTGGCGCCGGATTTCATAACTTAAAGCATCCTTAACACCCTTAAACGAATTCATATTTTTTAATTCTGTCTTTACTCCGAGGATTTTTGTGCCAGCCGGCCTCAATGAAATATTAGCGTCGCACCTGAGCGATCCTTTCTCCATATCGCAATCCGAAACATCCAGATATTGAATTGTGCTTTTAAGCATAGCCAGGTATTCATAAGCTTCTTCCGGAGAATTGATATCCGGCTCGCTTACGATCTCCAAAAGCGGTATGCCTGTACGGTTAAAATCCACCAGGCTGGCATTTTCCTGGTGGATAAGCTTACCGGCATCCTCTTCCATATGCACGCGGGTAATACCAATACGTTTAAGCTGGCCATTCAGTTCAATATCTAGAAAACCGTGGACAGATAAAGGCAGGTCGTATTGTGAAACCTGATAATTCTTAGGCAGGTCCGGATAAAAATAATTTTTCCGGTCGAATTTGGTATATTCCTGGACCCGGCAGTTTAAAGCCAGCGCGACTTTAATGGCATAATCCAGGGCAGCCTGATTATAAACCGGTAAAGAACCGGGAAAACCCAGGCAGACCGGACAAACTTGCGTATTCGGCTCCTTGCCGAATTCCGTAGAACAGCCGCAAAAGGCCTTGGTCCTGGTATTCAAATGCAAATGGACTTCTAATCCGATAACTGCTTCGTATTTCATAGTCTTGGCTTCACTTTATGCCACGCGGTATTCTGTTCATAGGTATAAGCTAAGCGTAAAAGCATCCCTTCGTTAAAAGGCTTGCCTAAAATTTGTAAACCAACAGGCAATCCTTTTTTAGTAAAACCGCAAGGCACAGATATCGCCGGTATTCCCGCCAAATTGACCGAGATGGTATAAATATCCGAAAGGTACATCTTGAGCGGATCATCCATTTTCTCGCCGATTCCAAAAGCTGCGGTTGGTGAAGTAGGCGTAATGATATAATCAAAATCCTTGAACACATTATCAAAATCCTGCTTGATCAGCGTGCGCACCTTTAAAGCCCGCAGGTAATAAGCATCATAATAACCGTGTGATAAGGCAAAGGTCCCTAAAAGGATCCGGCGCTTAGCTTCGTCGCCAAATCCCAACTGGCGGGTTTTCTTATACATATCAACCAAGCCCTCTGCCTTAGCCCTCAAGCCATACTGCACTCCATCAAAGCGGGCTAAATTAGAGCTGGCTTCAGCAGTAGCGATTATATAATAAACTGGAACAGCATATTCCGTGTGTGGAAGCGATACTTCTTTAAATTGAGCTCCCAAGCTCTTTAGTTTATTAATAGCCTCTTCCACAATGGCCTTAATTTCAGAATCAAGCCCTTCCACAAAATATTCCTTAGGGATGCCGACCTTCAAGCCCTTGGCGTCGTTAATCAAATCTTTAGTATAATCGGAGACAGGGATATTGATAGAAGTAGAATCGTGGGCATCGTAACCGGAAATTATATTCATTAAAAATGCCGAATCCTGGACATCTTTAGTCAATGGACCGATCTGATCAAGGCTGGAGGCAAAGGCAATTAAGCCATAACGCGAGACCCGGCCATAGGTCGGTTTTAACCCGACTACCCCGCAGAAAGAAGCTGGCTGGCGGATCGACCCGCCGGTATCCGAACCCAGGGCCCAAATTGCCTCGTCTGCCGCTACTGCTGCCGCAGAACCCCCGGAAGAACCTCCCGGCACACAATCTAAATTCCAGGGATTATGCGTCGGGCCAAAACAGGAATTTTCCGTAGACGAGCCAAAAGCAAACTCATCCATATTACACTTTAACCCCAGAAAACTGTTTCCCGAGGCAATTATTTTATTGATTACGGTAGCGTTATACGGCGGGTTAAAGCCTTGCAGGATTTTTGAGCAACATTCCGTATTATATCCATCGGTACAGATGTTATCCTTGATTGATACGGGAATCCCGTTTGGTTTGGAATCCGGAGCCAAAAGCGTGGAACTAGACGCCCTGACGTATGCTTGAACCTTAGCATCTACTCCTTTAATTCTCTTAGTTAAATCCGAAACGATTTGCTCAGAAGTGGTTTCTTTATTCTTGATTTTCTTGAGGAGCTCGTGAGCGGTTAGTTTATACAGTTCCATGATTATTCAATGACCTTGGGTACAACAAAGGAATTCCCTTGTTTTTCCGGGGCATTCTGAAGCGTCTTTTTAATCGGTAAGGAGCTTTGTGGCTCATCTTTCCGCAGTACGTTATTCAGCGGAAGAATATGGTTTGTCGGAGCGATATTCTCGGTGTTTAAAGAGCTTAATTTATCGATAAAAGCCAGAATATGCTCTAATTGGCCGGAGAGTTTTTCCAGCTCTTTTTCTCCCAGTTCAATCCGGCTCAAGTGCGCCACATCCTCTACTGTTTTTTTGTCGATACTCATAGCCCTCCTTATAGTTATAGAAAATTATGTTAGCACCCCCGGGTTAAAAAGTCAAACACATTCCTAAGCGTCTTCTTGACAAAAACGCTAAATCAGGTAGAATAACCTCATATGAAATCCCGAAGTAAAACACCCAGATATTACCTGGATACGGCCGGAGAATTCGTTATAGAGAACTATAACTACTCCAAGCCTTTTTCCAATTTCTTTCCCGGAATAGCCGGCAGGTATGGAATCCCGATGTGGACATTTTATGTCAACCGGGGGCAAGCCATTTCCAGCTTTGGAGTCAAGGATAAGGACCATGCCATATTAGAATTCCTTCCGGCAAATAAAGCCTGGCAGCTGGTGAGCAGCCAGGGATTCCGTACTTTTATCAAGCTAACTTCCAATAATAAAACTGTTTTTTATGAACCGTTTCATAACGGCTTTAGTAATCTTGGGTATAACTTAAACAATAAAATGCTGGTTAGCCCGGCAGGCCTGGCGCTTGAAGAAACAAACCATTCCTTAGGGCTGAAAATCAAAGTAGAATATTTTAACATCCCTTCTGATAACTACGCCGGCTTGGCCAGGATTGTTAAGATTGAAAATACCGGCAATAAAGATAAAACTATTGAACTGGTTGACGGCCTTCCCCAAATAGTCCCCTTTGGAACGAATAATTTCTTCCTGAAAAAAATGTCCCGGACTATCGAAGCCTGGATGGCGGTTGAGAACCTTAGAAACAAAGCGCCCTTCTTTCGCCTGAAAGTTGACCCGCTGGACCGGCCGGAAGTCATCCCTATTAACGAAGGCAACTTCTCGCTGGGCTTCTCCTTTGCAGGAAAAAAGGCAAAACTGTCCGCTGCGATCGTTGACCCTGAAAATATTTTTGGAGAAATTACGGACTTTTCCTGTCCGATTAATTTCATCAGAAACAAGAACCTAAAAATAAACGCAACAGTAAACAGTAAAACTCCCTGCGCATTCTCTTTATTGAATCTCAAACTGAAAAGGAATGAAGAAAAGATTTTTTACTCGGTTACGGGATTTATGCGCAGCCTGGAGACGCTCAATATCTCTATCCCCAAGATTACTGCCGCCGGATACCTTGAGCAAAAAAAAGAAGAAAATAAGCGGACCATCTCTGCGTTAACCGATGATATCTTTACCTCTTCTGGCTCTCCAGAGTTTGACTTGTATGCACAACAGACATATCTGGACAACCTGATGCGCGGAGGTTATCCTCTTACTCTTAAGTCCGGCGGGACTTTTTATTTGTATTCCCGTAAACACGGCGACCCTGAGCGCGACTATAATAAATTCCAGCTTGCGCCTACCTATTTTTCTCAGGGTAACGGCAACTATCGCGATTTAAATCAAAACCGCAGGAGCGACGCCTGGTTTAACCCTGAAGTAAAAGATGAAAATGTCTTAAGCCTCTTTAATCTAATCCAGCTGGACGGCTTTAATCCACTGGTGGTTAAAGGGTCTAATTTTATACTCAAAGACAAAGAGGGCCTCAAAACAAAATTAAGGTCAGTCTGCAGCCAAGAGAATCTAGAAAACATAATTTCATTTTTAAATAAACCCTTTACTCCCGGCGAACTCATCTTATTTATTGAAGACAGCAAAATTAAGCTCAATGTTTCTTACGACGAATTTTTAGGTTTAGTTGCCTCTTTGTCGCTTAAAACCCATACGGCTGAGCATGGCGAGGGTTACTGGAGCGACCACTGGCATTATAACCTTGATCTGCTGGATAGCTACCTGAAGCTCTATCCGGAAAAATTAAAAGAAATAGTCTTCGATAATAAAAGCTTTACTTTTTTTGATAATTCCGAGGTAGTCAGGCCGCGTAACGAAAAATTCCTGCTCTATAATTCTAAAGCCCGCCAGCTGCACGCGGTCACCTGCGATAATACTAAGAAAGAAATGCTGCGCAAGCGTAAGGAACTGCCCTTTATCGTCAGGGCACAGTTTGGCCGGGGCGAAATTTATAGCACAACACTGGCTAATAAGCTCCTCTGCCTCCTGGCGAATAAATTCGCTTCGCTCGATCCTTACGGCGTGGGTGTAGAAATGGAAGCAGACAGGCCAAACTGGTTTGACGCCTTAAACGGACTGCCCGCGCTCTTTGGCTCATCGCTTTGCGAAACATTTGAATTAAAACGCCTGGCGCTTTTTATCAAAGATGCCCTGCAGAAAACAGAAGTGGAAAAACTAAGTGTCTGCGAAGAAGTATACTCTTTCTTAAATAAGCTCAGTGCGTTGACCTCTGAATATTTGAGTAGGAATATCGACGACTATAACTGGTGGGACCAAGCGCATTCCTTTAAAGAGGACTACCGGCTTGCGACAAAAATGGGAGTAAGCGGGAAAGAACCGGAGTTGACCGCGGCCGAAATTACCGGAATCATCAATACGTTATTAAAAAAAATCGATGCAGGTATACTAAAGGCCTGGAATGACAAAGAAAATGTTTACTGCGGATATTTTATAAACGAGGTCGTTGAATATAAAAACTTAAACGAGCATTTTATAAAACCGCTTAAATTTAAACAAATCCGGCTCCCCTTATTTTTAGAGGCCCAGATGCACGCCCTGCGCCTGGCAGACAGCGCGGCTCAAGCCAGGCTCATCCACCAGGGGACAAAGAAAAGCGCCCTTTTCGATAAAAAACTTAAGATGTATAAGGTAACTGCACCCTTAAACGCGATGCCCGAAGAAATCGGCAGGTGCCGCGTATTTAGCCCCGGCTGGCTGGAGAATGAATCTGTCTGGCTGCATATGGAATACAAGTACCTGCTGGAACTTTTAAAAGCCGGGTTGGATGAAGAATTTTACGCGGAGTTTAAAAATGCGCTTATACCTTTTCAGAAACCTCAAATTTACGGAAGGAGTATTTTAGAAAATTCATCATTCCTCGTAAGCAGCGCGTTCAGCGACCCTAAGCTGCACGGAAATGGCTTTGTCGCCCGGCTTTCCGGCTCAACCGCTGAATTCCTGCAGATGTGGCTGACGATGAATACGGGCTTAGCCCCTTTCTTCTTAGACAATAACGAACTAAAGTTAAAATTCAGCCCCAGGCTGAGCGGTTGGCTGTTTGACAAAAAAGGCAAATACAGTTTTAATTTCTTGAGTAAGATCAGAGTGACCTACCATAACCCTGGCAGAAAAGATACCTTCGGCAAGGATCCGGCCAGAATTACCAAAATTACCCTTGGGGTTAAGGATGAACCTGTAGAGATCAACTCTCCGGTAATACCCGCTCCTTACGCTGAAAAAATAAGATCCCGCCAAATTAACAAAATAGATATCTACTTAGAATAAAAGGGGACGGTTCTATTTCTCTTGCTCTAGCCATAAAAAATAGAACCGTCCCCTTTATTTTTTAAAACTTACGGCGGTAATAAGCGCGGATAATATGCTGCGTATCCAAGGTAAGCAAGCCCCCTCCATAGGGGTCAGTAGAAGATAAATTATTGATGGAAGTAGCATCCCCTACCCCATACTGTAAAACCAATTCATCGTCCTTGGTAGGCAAATACCTAAACTCGCTGGAAAAATTATGGTGCCCTGTCATTTCAGTGATCCCTGACTGTAAATCATCCAGGTCCTGGCAACGCGAATAAACATATTTAAAGGTCATACCCAGATGCTTGGTCGGCATATAACCGATTTCCAGGCCTATATGATTCATGCTATCGGAGACTAAAGAAGCGGCTTCAAATTCATTGCGCGTGTAATCCAGGTAAATTTCTAAATTCTCTAAAGGCATGATCCTTAATCCGCATTTAAACACATTATAGAACTCATAGGGGGCCTGCGGGAATACGCCCTGGTCGTAAAGGAACGGTTGAATAGAACGATAAAGATTGCTGTCCTGGTAAAGCGTCCCGTATAAAGTCGTATCGTTCCTCAAGACATTGCGCGGAAAATCGCCGTACGCTAAGCTATAGTCATTGGTACGCTCATAGATGCCATCTATGCTCATCCAGTCAAAAAGATCATAATTCAAACCAATAGAGCCTGTTTTAACCGTAGGGTTCAATCCATCTTCAACAGCTGAGTTCTGAAAAAATTCCCCCGTAGAACCGTCATAGATGAACGGGTCTATCCCTGCGACAGTCTTGGGTAATTTATGGTAGATCCCCAGACCTTTGGCAGTAAGCTTATCCGTGATTTTCAACATGGCCTCGTCGCGTGCCACGTTCTCCACAAATTTACCACCCGTAGTATGGACATTGCGCACGTCAAAAAGGTTGCAAAACTTATCCTCCAGGAAGATCTCAAAACGAAAACCCAGGACGCTCCTTCCGTTATCAATGCCATCGCCGATACGCGTAGAGTTTAACTCATCCCAATTGGCGCCGGTTTTTTCCATCCCGCTGGTGTAGTATTTAAGGGGCCGGCGAAAATGTATATGCCTTGACCAGAACGTATCCTGACGGGTATTATGGTAATCTGAGAGTGCCGAGTCAAAACCCTTATCCATGCGGCTCAAATAAAACTTGCTCTTCACCAGGAATTTCTCGTCTTTATCCATAGCTATTTCGTCATAACCGTATTTTAAATCCATGATCTTCTTCTGAGGATAACGGGAAATAAAAGAAAAATAGTAGGCGTTCCCGCGGCTGTCTGTTTCGTAAGTTGAGTTACTCATATCGTATTTCGACTGAGAGGTCAAAAACTCGCCTTGCAATTTCAAGCCTTCCATTATTTCATAACCCAGATCGACACCGGTAACAAAATTCAGGCTATCGAGTTTTTGGCTATTGTCAACCAAAAAGCCTGAACGGTTGGTGAACGTGGCGCCCAACATAAAGTTATCGGCAAAATAATGTTTCAGGCGGCTGGCTAAGATCGCGTTATCCGCCTGGGCATAATCCTGCCAGAGGTTCTTGGGAGTAGCCACGGTAGTATCGAATGTCGTGCCTTCATTCGGCTGGAAACTGAAGGCGAAGCCTCTTAATGCCGTTAAATATTTTCCCGTGCTATCTTTACTTATAAAAGAAAGCGAATCGTCCCAGCGCCCTTTTGTATAGCTGGGAGTTGTATCCTGAGAATTATAATTACCCGGAGTATACTGGCGCAGCCACTTACTATCTTTCCACCAGATTCCGTGATTAGTAATCATCATAGGGTCATCGGAGGTATAGGCCTGGTCCTGATAACCCATAGGAAATACCCGCAGTTTAACCTGGTCATTGGCATAATCCAGCCATAATTCGCGCAACGGCTGGAATTCGCGTTTTATCTTCATCGAGGGAATAGTATAAGTAGCGCCATAACGGTAAGACGTAACTGTCTCGGCATCGGTAACACCGTCATTAACTTTTATTTCCGGTATCCCGAAAGTATCGCCTTTAAGCGAAGTATAAGCGGTTTTATTAACCAGATAACCTGTATTGGACCAGTAATACATTTGTATTTCAGCGGTGTCGCCGTTGGAACCGGTAACCGTAGTCTTATCGCTTTTACCTACAAAGCTCCAGGGATCGATGGTAACATTGGTATGGAAATTAAAGCCCTCCTCATTGTCGGTATCCACGTTAACGCTGAGCGAATCATAAATCGCCGGATCATAGGTATTGAATTTGTGGTTATAGGCCGCAGTTGAAGTCATGCGCCAGCTTTTAAACTTCTCATTCAAATCAAAATTCGCCCTTTTCCAGATAAAATCATCCGGGGTAACGCCGAAACTAACCTGAGACTCTCCGCTGATCCTGAAAGGCCCGGCCCTAAAGCCTTCCTTGTCATCTTTCTTAAAAGGCTTGGCTCCGGAAAAATCATAATTAGCAATATAATCTTTCTGGAAATTTTCCAGCTTGAGTTTATCCATAGCTTGATCCATTACTTCATCCTTACTGAGGGATCTTGGGCTAGGCGCTGGGCTTTGCGGGGCTGTTACTTTGGGAGCGGGGGCTGGCGGCTCCAAACTTTGTTTAAAAATTTCAGCAATGTATTGCCTGGCGACCTGGTTGCCGGGATCAACCATCAAGGCCTTGTTAAATTCGCTTAAAGCCTTATCATATTTACCCAGGCCATAGAAAGTAACCCCCAGTTCGCATAGATATTCAGCTGCACTGGCAGAGGCAAAAGAAGCATTGGGGGAAAAAATCAGTAATAAGAAGAAAAATAGAAGGGCTAAAACAAAATTTTTTTTGCTCATATATATTTTTATTATATATGAGTTCTTTACCTTGTCAACGAAATTTTTCTAACTAAGCCCAGCTAAAAATTGTCATAACCTGTTAGAAATAATGAAATTACGGTTAGCAGACCTGTTGCGGTTTAGCTACGAGGTCAATCTTAAGGGAATGCATAAAGACAATTAAAAATAATCTTCCTTCATTTACCGCGCAAATACTCCCCTTGATTTTACAAAAAAACTTCTCTCTTTGTTCTTTGGTATTATGATTTTTAAGCACATAAAGATAGGGCGTAGGCTTTTCAATAGTATGCCCCTGCCCTATCTCTTTAACCATACAGATAAAATGCCGGTGGATAGTACTACAGACGCCCTGTTTATCCACAAATTCAGAACTGGTAATTATTTTCCGCCTGCGGTCATTAGAAGTCAAATTTTTAAACAATAGATCGCGCATCTTCATGAGCCTCCAAACTACGCCGGGTTATCTAAACTAGAATAACCCGGCCCTCCCCCTCATTGTGGCTGGCGGAGATTAAATGCTTTGCCAGTTTCTAAGAAAGTATAGACGTTAAACCGGGTCTTTTCAAGGTTATCTGGCTAAAAAAAGAAAGCGGTTTCTTAACCCCAGAAATTATTATATTAAGTTCTTAGTTGCCCAGGATCTCGGTGAGGAACAAACGAAGCGGTTATTTTTTAAAGTTTAGTTTAGGCTCTTTACCCTTGAGGATTCTCTTGATGTTAGGCTTGTGGCGGAATATGATGAATACAGCTAAAAGCGTAACTATAAGGATTAAACCGATAGATTGCCCGGATAAAACAGTTAATAAGGGAAAACTTAAGGCCGCCAATACCGAGGCTAAAGAAATGGTCCTGCTGAGAATAAAGACAACCAGCCAGATTAAAATAGTTATTCCCAGTATAATTTTTAAACCGGCTATCTTAATAGAAAGCCCCAGCAAAACTCCCAAGGTTGTAGCTACCCCCTTGCCCCCTTTAAAATTCAAAAAGATGGTCCAGTTATGCCCGCAGATACAGCTTAAGCCAAGGATAATGCAAAATGCTTCTAGCGGAATAGTGACGCCGGCCCCGATAAGGCTTGGTAAAATTACCACCGGCAGGAACCCCTTGAGAATATCCAGCGCCAAAACAGCCGCCCCCCAACCTCTGCCTAAGAGCCTAAAGGCATTGGTTGCTCCCACATTTCCGGAGCCGAATTTACGAATATCGGTTTTCTTTATAATCCGGCCGAAAATATAGGCGGTAGGGATAGAACCGGCCAGGTAACTAATGATTATTCCGAGGAGAATCCAAAGCATAAAGTATGATAAACCCCCTGTTTATATAGACTGCCCCTGAGATAACCGTAAGAATAACCGCCAGCCACCACAATAGCGGAGAAAACTTTAACTGCAGCAAAACCGAAATAATTGCCAGCATCTGAAAAAGAGTCGTTAATTTACCCCAGTAAGTAGGTATGATATTAATATTCTGTTTTACGATATAGACTACCACTGCGCCCAAAATTATGATCACATCGCGGCTGATAACGATAAGAATGACCCAGAGTGGAAACCTTAAAGCCAGGTTGCTGTTAACGCACAGGCAGATAAACGCGCTCATCAATAGCAATTTATCTCCTAAAGGGTCTAAGATAAGGCCGGCCTTGGACTGCTCTTTTGATTTCCTGGCCATATAGCCGTCGGCAGCATCCGAGATAGCCGCAAGGATAAAAATTCCTAATGCGACAAACCTTAAATAACTCCTCTGCGGCGAATAGTAAGCCAGCGAAGCGATAAAAAACGGGACGCTTAAGATCCTGAAAGTTGAAATTTTATTCGCGATATTCATTTAATCACTCTTATGCGTAGCGGCGGCCAGTAGATAAGTACCGCCTCGCCCAGGATATTGTCCACCGGCACAAACCCCCAATAGCGGCTATCCCGGGAGGACCCGGAATTATCCCCTAAAACAAAATAACTGCCTTGCGGCACGACAACCTTTTCGTATTCCTTGGCAAAGTTTCCCCGGTTATAATAATACCGGTTATTAAAAACAGGTTCTAATAAGGGCCGGGAATCAACGTAAATCGTACCGCTTTTAATCTCCACCGTCTCTCCCGGTAAAGCTACCAGTCTCTTGATAAAATCTTTATTTTTATCCTCAGGATATATAAAAACAACCACATCCCCTCTCTTCGGCTGCCTTAGCGCCGGCAGCCTTAAATGCGTAAAAGGTACCTTAGCCCCGTAAATAAATTTATTCACCAGGATTAAATCGCCTTCCAGAAGCGTAGGCCGCATAGAGCCGGTAGGAATTTTAAAAGCCTGCACAATAAACGGCCGAATAACGCAGAAAGCCAGAAACGCCGCAAAAAGCGCTGCCTCTATCCATTCGCGTAAGGCCGATTTCTTTTTTTTCGTCATATTTTTAATACCTCTAAAAAGGCTTCCTGGGGAATTTCTACTTTCCCGAACTGCTTGAGTCGTTTCTTGCCTTTTTTCTGCTCTTCCCAAAGTTTACGCTTACGGGTAATATCTCCGCCGTAACACTTGGCTGTGACGTGCTTACCGACCGAGCGGATCTTCTGCGCGGCCAGGATCTGGCTGCCGACAGCCGCCTGGATTGAAACTTCAAATAATTGGCGCGGGATAAGCTCCTTGAGCTTATTGACCAAAGCATGCGCGCGCGAATACGCCTTATCTTTACACATCAGGGATGAGAAAGCATCGCAAGCCTGTCCGTTTAAGAGTATATCTAACTTCACCAGCTTTGTACTCAAATAATCCTTAAACTCATAATCCAATGAACCATATCCCTTAGTTAAAGATTTCATCCGGTCATAAAAATCCACGATAATCTCGGAAAGCGGAACGCTAAAAGTTAATTTAACCCTGTCTTCGCTTAAATACTCGTTGGACTGAAAGACTCCCCTCCTGGATTTAGTAAAATCGCAAACCGCTTCTATTGACTCTACGGGGATGATCATTAACAAACTGACATAGGGTTCCTGCGCCTCGCGTATTTCCTGCTCCGCAGGCAACCTGGCCGGCGTATCCACATCCAATGTTTCTCCGCTATTTTTTATTACCCGGTAAACTACGTTCGGGACAGTCAGGATCAAATTTAAATTATACTCTCTCTCCAGGCGTTCCTGGACGATCTCCATATGCAAAAGGCCCAGGAAACCGCAGCGGAAACCCGAACCAAAAGATTGTGAATTTTCCGGTTCAAAAACAAATGAAGCATCGGATAACTTTAACTTATCCATAGCGTCGCGCAATTCCGGAAAATCACCCGGATTAACCGGATATATGCCGCAAAAAACCAGGGGCTTAGGCTGACGGTAACCCGGAAAAACATCCAAACACGGGTTTTTAACATCGGTTATCGTATCGCCGATAATAATCTCCCTGGCCTCGCGGATATTAGCCGTAAAATAACCTACTTCGCCGCAGGTCAAAGAATCTACCGCTGAATATTTTAAGTTTTGGAATACACCCAGTTCCTCAATCTTATAGACCTCTCCTGAATGCATCATCTTAAGCTGGGTTTGCGCTGTAATATTGCCGTCGGTAATCCGGACAAAGACTACTACACCTTTATAAGGGTCAAAACGACAATCAAACACCAAAGCCTTTAACGGATGGTTTTCTTCGCCTTGGGGCGCCGGGATTATCTTGATTATCCTTTCCAGAATATCTTCAATACCGCTGCCGTCTTTGGCCGAAGCCAGGATGATATCTTCCTCCTTAAAACCTAAAACACTGGTAATCTGTTTTTTAACTTTGGGCAGGTCTATGGAAACAAGGTCTATTTTATTAATAACGGGAATAACCTCCAAGTTATTCTCCAGGGCCAGATAATAATTAGCTACAGTCTGGGCCTCTATCCCCTGGCTGGCATCTATCACCAGCACTGCCCCTTCACAGGCAGCCAGGGACTTAGAAACCTCATAGGTAAAATCCACATGACCCGGCGTATCTATTAGATTTAAAATATAATCTTTAGCGTCATGCGCCCGGTATAATAACCTGACCATCGAGGCCTTAATAGTAATCCCGCGTTCACGCTCTAAATCCATATCGTCAAGTAGCTGGGTACCTTTGTGCCTTTTATCTATTGCACCGGTTAATTCCAGAATGCGGTCGGCCAGCGTGGATTTACCGTGGTCTATATGCGCAATGATGCTGAAATTACGAATAAGTGATTTATCCATTGATAAAACCTAAGACTTTATTGACTACCTCTTCAATACTAAGTTTCGTCGTATCTATATAGAGAGCATCTTCGGCTTGTTTAAGCGGTGCAACTGCGCGGCCGGAATCTATCTTATCACGGTTGGCTAAATCCGCAGATACATCCTCTGCGGTTAAATTTTGGCCCAACCCGGCTGATTCCTTATACCTGCGGTTTACCCGTTCCTGGAAAACCGCATCAATATAAAATTTTTTTTCCGCTTTGGGAAAAACCACTGTGCCGATATCGCGGCCGTCCAGCACAGCATTGCCCCTGTTTCCCAGTTTTCTTTGCAGCTCAACCATGATTTTACGCACTTCCTTGATTTTAGCTACTTCCGAGACAAACCTCGTAATGCGCGGCTGGCGGATATCACTAGTTACATCGCGGCCGTCCAGCAATACCTTCAGCGGAGCCTGAGGATCATTTAACAGGCTGATCTCGGTATGCAAAGCAAGTTCGGTTACCTTCTGGGGATCCTTTATATCTACCCCTTCTTCCAGGGCCTTCAGGGTCAATGCCCGGTACATGGCGCCGGTATCAATATAAAGGAAATTGAGGGACTTAGCGACTAACTTAGCGACTGTGCTTTTGCCTGCACCTGCGGGGCCGTCTATAGCGATAATCATCCTAGGCTGTTTCTCTTCTTTTGCGCGCGGGCTAAAATAGCCCTAAGTTCCTTTTTATTATTCTTGCTGATTGCGGATTTTATTTTCAATAATTTTTTTTCAAAATCAGCTATTGCTTTAAGTATATTCTTCCGGTTGGTCAAAAAGATACCCTGCCAGAGTAAAGCATCGGAAGCAGCTATACGCGTAGTGTCTTTCAGTCCACTGGCAGAAAATTTTAAGCTGGCATCCGGGATGCTGTCAATAAGCGAAAAGGCAACGGCGTGCGGGAGATGACTGGTAAAAGAGAGTACCCGGTCATGCTCCTTAGGAGACAAGCAGATAACCCTAGCTCCCGCCTTTTGCCATAATGCTTTGATTTTTTTCATTGCCGTTCCCGGAGTTTTTAGGGTAGGAGTTAAAATGCACAGCGTACCCTTGAAAATTCCGGCCTGCGCGTAGATAACGCCCCGTTTTTCTGAACCGGCTAAAGGATGGCTGCCTACGTAATTCAAAAAGTCCTTACCCAGAAAAGAAACTATTTTTTCCTTGGTACTTCCGACATCCGTAACTATACAATCATTATTTACGTATTTAAGGATCTCTTCTCTCAGGCTTATTATCGTATCTACCGGAGCAGCCAGAATCAAAAGGTCCGCGCCCTTAATGATGTTAAACGAAAGCGCACCCCGGTCAATGGCCTTACTCTTTAAGGCCAAATCCAGGCTCGCTTGGTGCCGGGCCACTCCGACAATTTCTTTAGCCAGCTTCTCCTTTTTGATAACCAGGGCCAGCGAACCGCCGATTAAACCCGTCCCGATAACCGCAACCTTATTGAATAAAAGCATTAAATCTCTCTTTCTATAGACTTAGCTAGAATTTTTAACTCCTGCATCAGGCTGGCGAAATTAACAGGGAGCAAAGATTGGGCGCCATCAGACATTGCCTCCTCAGGTGCGCTATGCACCTCAATAATCAAGCCGTCTGAACCGACAGCAATCGCTGCTTTAGAGAGCGGCCCGACCAATCCCCATTTGCCCGCCGCGTGCGATGGATCCACTATTATCGGAAGGTGCGAAAGCTGCTTAACTACCGGCACCGCGCTTATATCCAGGGTATTCCGGGTAGAATCCTCAAATGTCCTTATGCCGCGCTCGCAGAGTATAACGTTAAAATTTCCACCGGACAATATGTACTCGGCAGACATAAGCATCTCTTTTACCGTTGAGGACAAGCCCCTTTTTAACAATACCGGCTTCTTGGCCAAACCTACTTCCTTTAAGAGGTTGAAATTCTGCATATTCCGCGCGCCAATCTGCAAGACATCAACGTAGCTAGCGACCAGGCTCACATCCCGGGTATCCATTACTTCGCTTATGGTTACAAGGTTGAGCTCCGCACCTATCTGCTTTAGCATTTTAAGCCCTTCTTCGCCTAAGCCTTGAAAACTGTAAGGCGAAGTCCGCGGCTTAAACGCACCCCCGCGCAAAACTGTTGCCCCCGCCTTTTTGGCGCTAACGGCAATTTTACGCAAAGTATCGATATCCTCAATCGCGCAAGGACCAGCCGCAACTGCTATTTTCTTACCGCCTATTTTTACCCCTTTGCCTAAATCAATAACCGAGTCCGCTGGTTGAAACTCCCGTGAAACAAGCCGGTAAGGGGCCAAAACCGGTATAACCTTTTCTACGCCGGGAAATACTTCTACAGGCGTAACCCGCAACACATCTTCCGGGCCGATCACTCCGATGATCGTGCGCTCGGTGCCCTTAGAAACATGCGGGGTCAAGCCTAGTTTTTTTACTTTTTCAATTATATGGTCTATTTGTCCGTCTGTAGCGTCCGGCCTTAAGACAATAATCATGTTTTCTCCTTCCCCCTGATGATCTTTTTCAATACCCTGATGAATCTTTCATTTTCTTTCTTTGTCCCGATACTTACGCGGATAAAATTTTTTAAACCATACTGCTTCATATCGCGCACAATCACCCCAAACTTCAACATCTTAGCGAAAAATTCAAGACTCTCCACGCCTACATCCACAAGGATAAAATTAGCGACACTCGGGACATAAGCCAGGCCCAGTTTTTTAAGGTTATCGTAAAGATAATTTTTGCCTTCCAGCACCATATCCCTGGTTTTACGCAAAAATTCCTTATCCTCCAGCGCAGCACATGCCCCTGCCTGCGCCAGGGAATTAATATTAAACGGCTGCCTTACCCTTTCCATATAACTTACTAACTCGGCGTTCGCGATGGCATACCCTAATCTCAAGCCCGCCAGGCCATAAGCCTTGGAAAAAGTCTTCAGGATAATGACATTTTTATTCTTAAAATAATCCTGGGCCCGTGGAAAATCGTTTACGTCGATAAAAACATCATATGCCTCATCTACAACCAATAATATGTTATCCGGTAAATCGCGGATAAAATCATTGAGTTCAAACCTGGTGACATAGGTGCCTGTGGGGTTATTGGGATTAGCGATAAAAATCAGCTTGGTTTTTCGATCAATCTTCTTTTTGATTGACTCCAGGTCATATTTAAAATAGCGTAAAGGAACGCGCCTTACCTGGCGGTTATTCACCGCAGCGATAATCCCGTACTCTAAGAAAGTGGCTTCGGCGGTTATGATATTTTCATCGTCCTCGACGAATGTCTTAATGATTACATCAATCAACTCATCGGAACCGTTACCCAAAACCAGGTTGGCCGGCGTAATGTTTAAAAATTTGGCCAGTTTCTTTTTTAAATAAAAACTCTGGGAATCCGGATAGCGGTTTATTCCGGAGGCTTCCTGGCGTATGGCCTTGACCGCCTTGGGAGAGACCCCGAACGGGTTCTCGTTTGAAGCCAGTTTTATAACATCCCTTAGCCCCAGCTGCCTCTTAGTTTCCTCGATAGGCTTGCCTGTGACATAGGCACTAACGCCTAATATGTTTTTACGAACCAACTCGCGCATTTATTCTCCTTAAATAGGATACGAACCTAATACCTTTAAAAATTTGCACTTGCTCTCTAATTCCCGCAGCGCCTTCTGGATCCGGGGATCCTGTTGATGACCCTCCAGGTCCACAAAGAAATAGTAATCCCAGGCTTTTCTTTTGGATGGCCGGGACTCAATCTTAGTCAGGTTGATCTTATATCTCTTAAAAGGAAGCAGCATATCGTGAAGCGCTCCTACCTTGTCTTTAATGGAGAAAAGGATAGATGTTCGGTCTCTTCCGGTCTTTCCCGCATCGGTCTTGCCGATAACAAAGAAACGGGTAATATTGTGCGGTGAATCTTCGATATCGCGGGCAAGTACCTTTAGCTTATAAACTTTACCCGCTAATAATGAAGCTACGCAAGCAGTGTTTCTTTCTTTTGCGACTATCTTGGCTGCTGCCGTAGTGCTGGAAACTTCAACCTGCTCTGCCTTAGGTAAATTTTCCTGAAGCCATATGCGGCATTGGGCCAGGACCTGCGGGTTAGAATAAACCCGTCTGATTTTATCCTTGGTGCTCCTAGCCAACAGGTTGTGCGCTACATCCAGGATTATTTGCGAACAAATCTTCAGGTCAGAATCTACCAGCATATCCAAAGTATGCGTCACCGCCCCTTCGATGGAATTCTCCACAGGGACGACTCCGTAATCACTGGCTTCCCTCTCTACCTCTAAAAATACATCCGCGATGCTTCCGCAAGCCACATAATTTACCTGCGAGCCGAATCTTTTTAAAGCCGCCAAATTGCTGAAAGATGCTTCCGGACCCATATAAGCTATCTTCAGAGGCTTTTCCAGAGCAAGACTAGAGGACATAATTTCGCGATATATCGCTTCCAGCGCTTTTACGGCCAACGGCCCCCTGCTTAAAAGAACTGCTTTTCTTAAGACTTCTTTTTCGCGTTCAGGCACATAGATGCTCCGGCCGCTTTTAGATTTCACGCCGGCTATATCCAGAGTGATTCTGGCGCGGGCATTTAAAAACTGGATTATCTTTTTATCTAAGCTATCTATTTTCCTGCGTAAGTTTTTGAGGCTCATTTGATTCCTCCGTTTTCTTTTCTTCTTCTAACTCTATATCGACGAGGTCCTTATTTCTGGCCAACGCCGAAAAATCTTCGATTTTAGGCAGGTCTTCTAAAGACTTTAATCCAAAGTGCTCCAGGAACCGCCTGGTCGTACCATACACACATGGCCTTCCGGGAGATTTTTTTCTTCCGGCAATACGGATAAGGTCCTTATCCGCTAAACTCTTGATCACCCCGTCAACATTGACATTCCTCAATAATTCTATTTCTAACCTGGTCAGGGGCTGCTTATAAGCGATAATCGCCAGCGTCTCTAATGCAGGTTTGGATAATTTTTCGGCATTCCGGTCTTTGAATAATTTCTTCAGGAAAGGCGCGAAGGCTGCCGCAGTGATCATCTGAAAACCGCCGGCTATTTCGACAATACGTATGCCGCGGTTAGCCTCTTCATATTCAAGCTTTAATTCTTCAATTAAACGGCGGGCCTCCGGCAAATCCAGGTTATCCAAAACAACCCTTATTTGTTCTAGGGGTAAAGGTTTTTCGCTCGCTAGCAACAAGGCTTCAATGACGGACTTGCGGTTATCCTGCGTATTCATTTTAATTTTCTCTGTTTATAGACCAGGTTTAAAAGCTCCTCGGTAGTATTAATATCTGCGGAGGCCTCCAGGGATTTTTTAATCATCTGCAAAGCTTCCGACCGTTTATATTCTAATTGTAAAAGGACAGCTAAGGCCTCTTCGCTGATATCTTTGGCCTTAACCGAAGTTTCTTTTGTCTTACGGTCCTGGATCAACCCAAACCTACCGATTTTATTCTGAAGCTTGGCAATGATCTCTTTTGCCCTCTGCTCGCCTATGCCGGGAAGCGATTTTAAAAAAAGTAAATCCCCTTCGTCTATTGCCCGGGCGATCTCAGAGATAGGCTTGTTCAGGGCCTTAAGCGCGGCGCGCGGGCCTATGCCTGAAACAGTGATGAAAATTTCAAAAAAATCTTTTTCTATATCGTTCAGAAAACCGATTAAAACGGGTATACTCTTATTCGCATCAGACTGCAGATAATGAAACGTCTGTAAACATATCAAGCCGTCAGCTGTTAGAGATTCGCCTACACGCTGCATTACGGTAGTGGGGACAAAAACCTGGTAAGCCAGGCCGTTTATATCCACCACCAGGTAATTATTTCCTCTTTCTATAATTTTTCCCGTAACCCTGGAAATCATATTTTTGGCCTCACAATATAACTATGGGCAATAGCCAAAGCTAAAGCATCCGTAATATCCGTATATTTAGGCAAGCCCCCTAAACCAAGTAAGCTTGCCACCATTTTCTGCACTTGAACCTTGGAGGCTAGACCTTCTCCCACCACTGCCTTTTTGACCCGCGTAGCCGCGTATTCTGCCAAAGGTATGTTTTTTGTAGCGCAGGCCAGACAAATCACTCCGCGCGCCTGCCCTAGAATATAAGCCGTAGCAGGATGGCGGTAATGCGCATAAATTTTCTCCAAAACTAAAACATCCGGAGAAGTATCGGATATTAATTTTACAATACAGCGGTATATCTTATCTAAACGCCGCGTTATTCCTTCCTTGGCGCAAGTGGAAATTATTCCTGCCTCGACCAGGGAGAGCTTATTGCCTCTGGCCTGGATTAATCCATACCCGGTAATGGTTAAGGCCGGGTCAATCCCCAGTATCTTCATCTCATTCTTCTGTAGCCATACTCTCCATTATTTCATCCGGTATATCAAAATTGGCGTAGACATGTTCTACGTCATCATGCTCTTCCAAAGTATCAATCAGGGACAATAATTGCCGAGCATCATTGCCGGCTAATCTAATCGTGGAAGAAGGAATCATGGTGACTTCGGCGTCCTGAGTTTTAATACCCTTGGATTCCAGGGCGAGTTTTACCTTTTCAAAATTCTGAGGAGGGCAAAACACTTCGTAATTTTTCTCATCCGACTTCATATCCTCGGCTCCCGCATCCAAAACAATATTCATCAACTCATCTTCTTTGGCCTGGGACTTCTCAATCAAAAAATAACCTTTCATCGTAAACATCCAACTCACTGAACCTGCTCCGGCAAAGCTCCCGCCTTTCTTAGACAGGATATTACGAATTTCGGCACTCGTGCGGTTTTTATTGTCCGTAAGCACTTCAACCATCAGAGCTACTCCGCCGGAGCCATAAGCCTCATACATACAGGTCTCGTAAACCACGCCCGGTAACTCGCCGGTGCCGCGCTTAATCGCCATCTTTACGTTATCGTTGGGCATATTAGCCTCTTTTGCCTTCTGCATAACCGCCCTTAAACGGGGATTTGTATCCGGATTGCCGCCGCCTTCACGGGCAATAACCGTAATCTCCTTGATTATCTTAGTATAGGTTGCCCCCTTTTTGGCGTCCGCCGCCATCTTCTTGCCTTTATTCGTCTTCCATTTAGAATGACCAGACATTTGTTTCCTCCTTATGTTTAATTTAAAAAGGGCAGGTAAAATAAGCCGGGTTCTGTCTTGATGCGAGTATGCGCATCGAAAAGTGACCATTCCTCTCGACTCCGATGTTGCTATCGGAGTTCAAGCAGCTTATTACCCGAGATCTAAATAACGCGCCGGATGAGCGCGCGCCCTTGGTAAGGGACTTTATCTCCTATTCGCCTTGCTCCACGCAGAGATTGCCGCGTTTCACTCCCGTCATTAAATCAATGGCGGGCTCGTCTCTGTGGCTCTCCCGCTATAAAGATTGGCGGGTCCGCCACGCTTGGTGGCGGATATCCTCCCCGACATAAAGTCAGAGGGTAGGCATTACCCTACTGCGTTATCCTCCGGAGCCCGGACTTTCCTCCCCTTGGGCTTATAAAGCCCGGGGCGGCCACACTCTACCTGCCCTATTTTTAAGAGAACCCTCCTGCCTGTCTGCCGAAGGTAGACCTACCGGTAGGCAGGTTTCTTTAATTCTTTCTTTATCGCCTGTGTTGCCAACTTATCCGCACCTATATTTTCTTCGCGCGGAATATTTTTTATAGAAACCTCTTTAAATGCCGCCAGTAAATTCAATGCCTGGTTATAAAGCCCGACTATATTCGGGTGTTTGACTTTATAAACCTTGTTCAGCTGGCGCGCCAGGAGCTGGCTGTCTGTTTTGATTTCAATAGCCTCTGCCTTTAAGTTTAGGGCTTCCCGAAGGCCATAAAGCAAAGCTGTATATTCGGCAATGTTATTTGTAGCAATACCGATAAAACTAGAGATATTCTTTACCGTTTCCTTATCCCGGCAGATAACCACCCCTATGCCGCTGGGGCCCGGGTTACCTTTTGAGGCTCCGTCAATGTAAATTTCAAATTCCCTCATCAATATACAGTATTCTGTTACACATCTCGCAGGTAATTATATGTTCATACATTTTAATTAAATTTATCACCTGCGGAGGGACAAACATATTACAGCCACCACAGGAGTTCCCCTTAACAACAACTATGGCTAGGCCCTCACGGCTGCCTAATATTCTTTCGTATTGGCTCAAGATCTTCGGGTCGATATCCGGGATAGCCTGTTTCCTCTGGGCCTCCAGCTGGCTCAAGCGGCCATCAATCTCTTTAATCCGCTCTTCAGTTTTATTCTTTTCGGCTAAAAATATTTTTTCTTCTTCCTTAAGCTTCAACTTTTCTTTTTCCACCTCGCCCCTGACCTCATCCGCTTTGTCAAATAATTCCAGCACTTTATCTTCAATAATCGAGGCATCAGCTTTGGCATCCTGGATCTGCTGGAGCATAGTCTGGTATTCCTTATTGGTCTTAAGCCCGTAAAGCTGGCCCTGCAGTTTCTTAGCCGCCTCTTCTTTCGAGCCTAACTCCAGCTCTTTATCTTTCCTTTCTTTCTGCAATTCCAGTAATTTTTTTTCTAACTCCGCCAAATCCGCTTTCTTGGCCTCAAAAGAAAGCTCAATCGCCTTAATCTCATCAGGCTTGGTGGATTTCTCGGAACGTAAAGCGTAAATCTCGCTGTCTACTGTCTGTAATTTTATTAAGCTGCTTAGCTGAGACCTCAAGTTGAGTGTCGGCAATTCTTCTCCCTGTTTAATGGTGGGCGATAGAGGATTCGGACCCCTGACCTCCACAATGTGAATGTGGCGCTCTAACCAACTGAGCCAATCGCCCTAAACTTGGGCCCAGAAGGGTTCGAACCTCGCGACCAGTCGCTTGCACTCCCCATAGGGGCTCTGCCCCTCTGGTGCTCTCCGCCTGCGGCGGTTCGCTGTCACCCCGAAAACGCGGGGAAAATTTTTCCCCACACCCCTTTTTGGTCGTCGGTTCTCACCGATCTCTGCCCTTATTTTCAAATGGGCCCAGAAGGGTTCGAACCTCCGACCAAGTGATTATGAGTCACCTGCTCTACCACTGAGCTATGGGCCCTAAAAGTTAATATTATATAATACTATTTTTAGCCCTGTTTTGCAAGTTAAAAAATACTAAATTCCGGGTTTTCCGGCATGAGCTTACTGGTTTTTCGGGGAGGATCTGATCCTTTTCTTAATAGGAAGCTTTAACGCCTTTGTCTCGTAAATAGCTCTATCTATGAAAAGTTGTCCACCTTTAGATAATCTCTTGGCTTCTCCTAACGCTGCCAATGCCTCGGTTTGATTACCCAGCTTTCTTTGTATGGCGGCTAAGGTTAGGTAGGCTTCCCGGAAGGCCGGCCTGATAATCAATGCCTTATTTATAAACTCTACTGCCTTGCCATATTCACCGGCGCCATTATAAGCATGGGCGATATCGTTCAAGACAAAAGGATCATCCGGGTCAGCGGAAAGCTTATTTAGGCAAAAATTTATTTCTTTACGATATTCGATAAGCGCTTCTTCCGGGCGAGCCTCCTGTATATAAATATCCCCTAAGTCATTATGTACATTGGGATAATCCGGCTGCGCGTTAACGACATTTTTATACTCTAAGACAGCTTCTTTTAATCTGCCCTCGTCTCTATATACGCTAGCCAGGCTATAACGGAAATTTACATTACCGGGATCTAACCTTAAAGCTTCCTCCAGATAATGCACCGCTTCCTTGTAATTTTCAAGGTTCATAAGAGCCAAACCCAGGTTATTAGCTACAGCCGGCTCATTCTTATTTATCGCCAATGCCCTCCTGTAGGCACTAACGGCTTTATCAAAAATTCCTTCTCTGAAATAAATGTCTCCGAGTAATTTATGGGCCAGGAAAAAATTGCTATCCCGACGGATTATTTCATCTGCTAAAGCTATGGCCGGCTCATACCTGCGGTCAATATAATAAAAATCGGCGAGCATATAACGCGCAAACATAAAATCCGCATCGATTTGTAACGCCTTATTTAACAACTCATACGCCCTTGCTTTTTCACCCGACGAAAATGCGTCGATCCCGGCGTTTAAAAGATAGCCTATATATTCAAAAGAAGCATAATCCATTAAATCCTGGATTTCCTTGTTGCCGGAGAGAAGAACCTCTGCCTCCTTTAACATATTTAGTGCTTCTTGATAGAGTTTACGCCGGATATAGCTCTCGGTCAAAGCTGTATAGGCCAAAACAAAACGCCGATCCAGCTGGAGCGCCTTTTTATATTCCGCTATCGCCGCATCTTCCATCTTTTGCTGGGCATAGGCGTTTCCCAGGCCATAATGGGCCACGCTGACTGAAGAATTAAGCTTAAGTGACTTATTAAAACAACTTACTGCCTCTTTATATAAATGCTTTTCATAATAACCGTCACCGCGGTTATAATATAATGCTGCCAATTTGTTTTTGCCCACCAACACAAAAACTGTTAACGCGGATAGAAGAATTATTAAACACGCTATCTTTCTCATGGAATAATTAGAATCTTCCCCCTAGCGGCAGAAAAAACGGCAGGAAATTACCCCTTCCTGCCGTAAATGCCGAATTTCCCAAAAACTGCTATGAAAAGCCCTCGGGTTATCTTGTTTGAATTCCTCAACCAGCCGTTAAAGCATCCAGCCTCTTAGTTACAATATCCAGCTTTTCTTTGGTTATATCTAAATCTTTCCTGAGCGCCTCCAGCTTTTCCTGTCCTTGCAAGACTTTGGCGATCAGCTGTTTAATCGCGGCCCCCTGTTGCTGGATTACCCTGCTTAGGCCTGCTCTTGTCGCCTCATCTACGTTTTTACAAAGAATATTGTCTATCGAAAAAGAAATGAATGAAAATAAAATCGCTACTAAAATAATGACCACTAACACGCTTTTACTGATTTTCATATCCATTTTCCCCTCCTTAGCCTTATTATACCCCTTTCATTGAAAATGGAAATAGTTTTTTTAATGCTTAATACATTTATATCGGCTATCTTTTAGCCTGTAATATTTTTAAGAACAGGCCTACAATTTTCGGATCGAAGTGCTTGCCGCTGCCTTCTTTCATTATCTCAATCGCTTTTCGCTTGGGATAGGCCTTACGGTAAGGGCGGTCGCTGGTCAAAGCCTGATAGGCGTCGGCAATAGCGATAATCCTGGCACCGATAGGGATTTCCTCCCCTTTTATACCGCTGGGATAACCCGTCCCGTCCCATTTTTCATGGTGGTAAAAGACAAGCGGTATAAGCTTACGTAAAAACTGGATTGGCCGCAATATATCTGCGCCGATCTGTGGATGCTTTTTTATTTCTTCAAATTCACGCTTACTAAGTTTGGATTTCTTTAAGAGGATCTTTTCACTGATACCGATCTTACCTAAATCATGCAAAACCGCCCCTTGCTTAATCAGCTCAATTTCATCCTTAGGCAATTCCAATTTATCGCAAATATCGGTTACATAGCGCACGGTATCTTCGCCATGCTCCCCGGTATAATGATCCTTTAATTCGATGGCTTTGGCAAAAGCGAATATTGCCTCGACCAGGCTTTGGTTAGATTTCTTAGTAAGCTTGTCAATCTTGCCCTGGAGAAGCTTGACCCCCAGGGATTTATTCTTTACCTCTAAATCCGGATGTCTTCCTTTGCGTATATCCGAAGATGAATAAACCCTGTTACCTCCGGACTCTTTAGCCTTATTCAGGACTTGATCCGCCAGGTTAACCAACCCCATACCTCTATTCACTTTATTTTCGGGATAAGAGACCACTGCCAGGCTTAATTTGATTTTAACCGTATGCTGCTTATCCCCGAACTTGTATAAGTGAATTGTATCCAGGATCCTCTGGCCCACGCTTAAGGCCTGAGCTACATCTATGCCCGGAGAAATAATAATAAACTCCTCTCCGCCGGAACGAATGATGATATCATACCGGCGCATCATCATTTTTAGCTGTCTGGCAAACTGCTTAAGTACCAAATCTCCAAACTCATGGCCATAGACATCATTTATAGACTTAAAATAATCTATGTCTATCATTATGACTGATAGGGGATGGTCGTAACGCTTGGCCCGGTGAAATTCCGCCTCAATAACATTTTGGAGATAGCGATGGTTATAAAGCCCGGTATGGGAATCAGTAAGCGAGAGTTGCCGCAATCTTTTATTGGACCTTAAAAGTTCCTCGTTTAAGACCTCTACCCGTTCCTGGGCTATTTTCTTATCCGTAATATCCCGCACATATTCAATTACACCTAAAAATTCTTTATTCTTCTGATCAAGAAGAGGAAAACTGTAAAGTTCAATCCAGCCGATGGATTCTCCGTTTTCCCCTTTCTTAGGAACTACTGCTGAAGCTAGCTGATGTGTTTTTAAACTTACCAGGACCGGGCAATTTTTGCAGGGCTGGTTAGAACATTGATAAGTTTCATAACATTTCTTCCCCAGAAAAGGAGCCTTATTTGCGTACAGCTTTTCCATAAACGGGTTTACCAGGAGTATATTCATCTCCTTATCCAGGACACTTATCCCGTCTTGAATACTACTAAAGACATTGGAGAGAAAGATTTTATTCTGCCTAAAAGCCTCATTAAGTTTCTTACGGTCTTCTATTTCCTTTCTTAATTCCTCATTAGCCCGGGTCAACTCCGCAGTCCTTACCTTGACCCTGATGGATAATTCTGCGCGCGCCTCACGCAGCTTCTCTTCGTATTTTTTGCGCTCGGTGATATCTTCTATAATACCGTCAAAGTATACCTTACCTTGCGCGTCTTTTTTGGCTACCGCATTAAGCAAACCCCAGATTTTATTGCCCTTAAGAGTCACCAACCGCAACTCTTCATTCTTTATATAGCCCTGCTCCAGTATTTTTTCACTAATTGCCTGCCTGTCAGCGGGATTCTGGTAAAGCTCGTTTACATTATGCTTAAGAAATTCCTCCTTAGATTCGGCTTCAAACATTTTAACTATCGCCGGATTAGCCTCCAAAAAACGGCCTTGCGCACCCGGAGAATTACGATAAACGCCTACCGGAAGGTCGTTTACCAGATTGGCGTATCTTTCCCTGGAGCGCGAGAGTTTATCCGCTGTTTTCTTTAGCTCGGTAATATCGCGGCCTTCGGGGATCAGATAGATTATTTTACCGGTCTGGTCCCTTACCGGCTTGATTGAAAAATCCACGTAATGGACCTTACTCTCTTTATCCAAATGGGTTACTTCAAAACGAACAAATTCTCCGCCGGCAGCTTTTTTTATGGCCTGGCGCAGTTCTTCCTGCAGTTGGGTAGAATGCGCCCACCAGGGAGCATCCCAGAATGGCTTATTCAGAACGCTCTCGATTGTAATTCCGCTAAACTCTAAGGCTGTCCGGTTAGCGTCTACCAGGATTCCGTCGGGAGTCATCAAACCGATAAATTGGTAAGTCTGATCAAAAAGGATACGCAGTTTTTGCTCGCCTTCCTTCTCGAACAGCTTATGGCGGGATCCGGCCTTTTCCAGTTCCGTAATGCGGACCTGTAAAAACTTTATCTCGTCGCTTAGCTTCTCTTCAGCCTTATTATTAAAATGCGTACTCTCATCCATAAAAAATGTAAACAGTCTTCCGTGCTTACCTAAAGCAAAAAGACTGCTTACCTCGTTAATTAATACTCTCTTTGATGCGCAAGCGTCATATCCAGAAAAGTACGCAGCCTTCTTGAACGTGTCGGGTGGCGTAATTTTTTCAAAGCCTTGGCTTCTATCTGCCTTACCCTTTCGCGGGTGACCCTGAAGATATTGCCTACTTCTTCCAGCGTGCGGCTGGAACCATCATGCATCCCAAAGCGCAAAACCAGTATTTTTTTCTCTCTTTCCGTAAGAGTACCCAAAGCAGAGTTCATTTCTTCTTTTAGCATAGAACGGACGGTTTCGTTTGCCGGCGAAACTGCTTTTTTATCCTGGATAAAATCTCCGAAATGCGTATCACCCTCATCACCGATAGGCATCTGTAACGATATCGGCTCCTGGGCTATCTTCAATATTGTCTTTACCTTTTCCTGGGGCAGGCGCATTTTATAAGCAATCTCTTCCGGCAAAGGCTCGCGGCCGTTCTCCTGGACAAAAATCCGCGAATAACGGATAATTTTATTAATAGTCTCGGTCATGTGTACGGGGATCCTTATGGTTCGCGCCTGATCCGCTATGGAACGGGTAATTGCCTGCCTTATCCACCAGGTAGCATAAGTAGAAAATTTATACCCTCTTTTATACTCGAATTTTTCTACTGCCCGCATTAATCCGATATTCCCTTCCTGGATTAAATCCAAGAAAGAAAGACCCCTATTGGTATATTTTTTGGCAATACTCACTACCAGCCTTAAGTTAGCTTCCACCAGTTTTTTCTTAGCGCGGTTGAACTTAAGGTTGGCTAACTTGACTGCATGCATCTGCTCTTTGATCCTGGCGTGCGGCTCGCCGAGCTGTCTTAAGATTGCCTGTTTCCTGGCATAATTACGCCTGCCCTGGCGGTTGATATGGTCCAGTTCTTTTAATAAGCTGCCTAGCTTGCGCACGGCTGCCTCGATTACTGAAGTCACAAAATTAAGGTTCAAGAGAAGGTCTATCATCAGGCTATTACTGCGCGTGGCTTTGATCTTTTTAAGGATCCTTTTCATCTTAGCCGCAACATTACTCTTTTTAACCTTCAGATCCTCTTTGACCAGTTCTTCCAGGTTAAGTTTATCTTCTAAGATATCGTTAGCTACACCTATTGTTTCATGACGCACGAATTTCGTACTTAAGGCGGAGCGTTTAAATTTTTCTTCGGCATCTTCTATTTTCTTGGCTAACTCTAACTCATGCTCTCTGGACAAAAGTGATATCGAACCCATCTGCTTAAGATACATCTTAACCGGATCGTCCAGCGGGAGAAAACGTTCCTCTGACTTGAGCTGTTCGCTCAAAATATCTTCTTTAATAATAACCGGGTTCTCCTTATCCGCAATCCTGTCGTCCTCGTGCTCTACTACCTGTATATCTTCGTTTCCCAGCAGCTCGAATAAGTGGTCCATATCGTCGGACGAAGAGAACTCTTCGGGAAGAAGGTTATTTACCTCATCATAAGTCAGAAAACCCTTTTGCTTGCCTAACGCGATAATCTTTTCCAGATCTTTAGAAGCATATGCCTTTTTTTTCATGCCTAACCTGCTTTCTTTTTAATTAAACAATGGAACTCTTCCGTAAGGCGGCTCAGGAGCTCTTCATCTCCGAGATGCTGGGCAACTTTAATCTGCTCATGCAGCCTTTGCCTTTCTAATTTTATCCTCTCATTTTTCATGCGCTGTATGCAATCGCTCACCACCTTTTCCCGGTGAGCTTCCGATGCCGGTGTGTTTTGAGTTAAAAATACGGATTCGGAGACCAATTCCAGCACATCATCGCCAAGATGATTCATTAAAATCTGCGGCTCAACGGCCTTACCCTGATCGACCAGGTTAAACATGATAGAGACGACCCGGGATATACGTTCATCCTGAAAATCCTGGGGGCTAAGGGTATCCCTTATGCGGTTGATCAGGTCGCTTTCTTCCAACATGAGCGACATCAGTAATTTTTCCGTAGGGTTAGTATTATGAGTTTTACGCGCAGGCAACCCTGGAGGTTCCGCGTGTACTTTTTCTGTTTTTACCCTTTTGATCTCCTCCAACAAAGCTTCTTCTTTAAGGTTTAATTCCTGAGCCAGTTTCTTTAGGTATTCGGATTTCAAAATAGCATTTTTAAACCTGGCAATAGTCTCAAGCATCAACCCTGATAGCTTGGCGCGTCCTTCTATCTCTTTTGAATTATAACGGGACTTTAAAATTTTAAGTTTATAATCAAACAAGCTCTCGGCGCAAGCTATCTTTTCCTTAAAGGCGCCCAGACCTTCCTGGCGCACAAACGAATCCGGATCAAGGCCCTTCGGCAAGGATACAACCCTGACATTCATCTCCTCCTCGATAAATATGTCCAGGCTGCGCAAAGTAGCCAGTTCTCCGGCGGTATCCGCGTCATAGACCATCACCACATTATGAGTATATCTTTTTAAAAACCTTGCCTGCTCGATGGTCAGGGCTGTACCGAGAGAAGCAGTGATACTCTTTAACCCTTCCTGAAACGGGAGGATAAAATCCAGATAACCTTCAACTATTACTACAAAATCATTTTCTCTGATGCCATCCTTAGCCAGATTAAAGCCGTATAAGTTCTTTCCTTTTGTATAAACGGCGGTCTCGGGGGAATTGACGTACTTGGGCAAAGTGTTATCCAATACCCGGGCGCCAAAACCTAAGACCCGGCCCTTTATATCGAATATGGGGAAAATTATCCTGTTTCTAAACCGGTCGTAAAAACCGCCGCCCTCCTTGGCTATGGCCAGGCCGGACTTTTCTAAAAGCCCGAGGCTTGCTCCTTTTGACCGCAAATAATTAAGCAGGCCATCCCAACTATCCGAAGCGAACCCTAATTTCAAAGCGGAAATAGTCTCCGGCCGGACAGTACGTTTTAATAAATACTCTTTTGCCCTCAAGCCCGCGGGTGAATTCAAGTTAGCACTGTAAAAATTAGCCGCCAGCTCATTTATTCTGTACACCTGCGTAGATAGGCCTGAAGATTTGGGCCCCGGAGTTTCATCTCTAGGCAAAACCACTCCCGCCTTACGCGCCAGGGCCTCTACCGCTTCCGGAAAATCCAGGCGTTCATAACGCATGAGAAACTTAAAGGCATTGCCGGATTCGCCGCAGCCAAAGCAATGATAGATCTGGCGGTCAGGCGAAACCATAAAAGACGCTGTCTTCTCGTGATGAAACGGGCAACAGGCCTTAAAATTACGGCCTGCCTTTTTAAGCGGCAGGAACCCGGAGATAATCTCAACGATATCCACCCGGGCCAGAATATCATCCAATATATTTTCCGGAATACGGCCTGGCATATTTAGCCTCTTTTAATTCTTTTAAAACCTGAACAACCAATAATTTCTAATTTTTCTTCTTTTTCAATCCTATCCAGGAGCAGGTTTAACCCCAGGCAGTCGCTTGAGATATGCCCGGCAATAACCACGTTAAGATTAGCGTCTTTAACTTTTTTCAGGTGTTCTTCGCTTAAATGCATAGAGACTAATGTCCTCACCCCTACTCGATAAAGCTTGCCAAAAATGTCTTTTGGCCCTTCCGTGCCTCCGGTCATTTCAAAAAATATTTTGCCTGCTTCTCTTTTCGGCGAGCCCACAAGGATACGCGGGCCAGCCATATTCTTCCCAGCCTCCCGGTATTCCGGCACCTCCCCTAAAATATCTACTATATCCTGGAGAGTCCTGGCCTTGCGCGTTTCCATCAATTTTTTAAGAAAATGATACACGTGATTATCCGCGGGGGTATGCATGCACATAAAAGGTACCTTTAAAAGCCTGGCAGCATCTATCGGCCGCGTATGGTTCTGAGGAAGTATTTTCCTTTCCACTTCATTTTTTCTTACGTCCAGGAATTTCTGGGCAATGTTTTCGTCAAGCCCGGCCTCCCTAAGCAGGTCAACCTGCAATTGCATCACTTCATGCAATAAAGCATAGGCCCGGCCTTCAGGATGATGGGATAACGCCAGGTCCAGCCCTTGCGCCTGCCGGATCCTGTCAGCTAGGAGTAATTCCCCTACTTCCATATCAATGCCGACGAGAATCTTCTTTACCTGCGTCCCGGGGTCACCGTAAAGTATGGCGGTATCGGCATAAGATTTTATTGCCGACTTATTTTTCCGGGGATCGCGTTCAGCGCCGAATTTTACGACCAGGTTATAGAAACGGGATAATTTCACTTAGTTATTGAGAAATCCGCTTTAATTGACGGGATAACCTCGTTATATTTTTCGCTTACGCTGAATTTAGATATAAGGCTGTCCCAAAGCCAGGTATAGGTATCCGGGGCAACCGAAAATAAACGTTGGCTTAAATAAGATTCCTTGACGCTCTCCTTAAAATACCCTACGCTGGATATGGCCAATACAAACATAATCAGGCTGGATAAAAGAGCTGCTCTGGCTAGACCCAAAAACAGGCCTCCCCATTTATTCAAGGCAGAGACTGCTTCCATTTTAAGGAACCTGGAGAAAACGCTGCGCACTAATATGAATAAACAATACCCGGCTATGGCTAAGGTTAAAAAAACCAGAAATTCCAAGAATCCTAAAGCTATTCTTTTCCCCAGAGAAAACCAATTACTTAGGTAACCCGCTAAAATTATAAAATAATGTAAGGACAAAAAAGTCGCGGTAACCGTACCTATGAATTTAAATAACTCGACCGGAAAGCCGTTTTTAACAGCGATAAAACACACTCGCAGAGTAAGGATTAGGATAAAAATATCCACCCAGTTGATTTGCTTTAAAATATTTAATAACATAAGGTTAGGCTTCTCTTTGTGCCTGTCTACCGGCAGGTAGATCGGGGTTTAGCTGAATTGATAAAAGTATAACATATAAACACATCCCTTGTCAAGGAAAGCGCTTTCAAATATAAGCCCCGTCAAGGGGCCCAATTTCCAATCTACGGCAATCTGACGCCGGATCTTATGGCTGGTTATTAAACCAAGGAATGGTTTTTTTGAGCCCTTCGGCAAGGGAAATGCGAGGTTCCCATTTTAAGGCTTTTTTTGCTTTGGATATGTCGGGTTTACGCTGGCGGGGGTCATCCTGAGGAAGGCTTTTAAAAACGATCCTACTTTTTGAACCGGTTATTTTCAAGATTAACCCGGCTAACTCTAGGATGGTAAATTCGCTAGGATTGCCTAAGTTCACCGGCTCATTTATCGAAGAGAACATTAACCGGTAGAGGCCTTCCACTAAATCTTCAATATAACAAAAACTCCTGGTCTGCCCTCCCCGGCCATAAACAGTCAGGGGCTTATTATGTAAAGCCTGGTAAATGAAATTCGGGATTACCCTTCCGTCATTAACCCGCATCCCCGGTCCGTAGGTATTAAAAATCCTGACGATTCGAGTATCTAACTTATGCCTGCGATGATAGGCCATGGTCAGGGCTTCGGCAAAACGCTTGGATTCATCGTAGCAACTGCGCACTCCAACAGGATTAACATTACCCCAATAGCTTTCTTTCTGCGGGTGGACCAGGGGGTCACCGTAGACTTCGGAAGTGGAAAAAAGCATAAAGATGGCCTTCTTCCGTTTAGCCAGACCTAAAGAATTATGCGTGCCTAAAGAACCTACTTTAAGTGTTTGGATCGGGAATCGCAGGTAATCTTCGGGTGAAGCAAGTGAAGCGCAGTGTAAAACATAATCCAGCTTTCCGGATAGAGCGATATATTTACAGATATCCTGTTTTATAAAAGTAAAATTCTTGTCTTTACTTAAAAGCCGTGAATTCACGGCGGATGCGGAGATAAAATTATCGATGCAAATTACCTTATATCCTGACTCCAGGAGCCTGCGGCATAAGTGCATGCCGATAAACCCCGCGCCTCCGGTGATAACTACTCTTTTACCCATTGAACCTCCAGTAGTCTACGGTCAGACCTAAACCGTAGGAGAAATTAATCTTTGGCTTAAAACCTAAAATATTCTTTGTCCGGGAAAGGCCGGCGAGCGTTTTAAAAACATCGCCCGGCCGTTTTTTAAGGAAAACCGGACGTATCTTCTTCCCTAAAATCTTATTCAGGATACCGACTAGCTCCAAAACAGTATAATCCCTGCCCGAAGCAACATTAAATACCCCGGATTTTAAGCGTTTGTTTTTAACGGCTAACAAATTTGCTTCGACAACATTGCTTATAAAAGTAAAATCCCGCGACTGCCTGCCGGTACCGTAAATAGGCGGCGGTTCATTTCTTAACATATGATTAATAAATTTAGGGATAACTACAGCGTATTCATCATCCAGGGCCTGGCGCGGACCGAAAACATTAAAATAACGTAAAGCCACCGTAGAGAGGCCATAGGAGCAGCTAAAAATATGGCAATAATATTCGCCGGCCAATTTACTCAAGGCATAAGGAGAAATCGGCTGGGGCGCGAACTCCTCTTTTTCCGGAAAACTCTGGGTATCTCCGTATACCGAACTCGATGAAGCGAATACAAAACGCCTCACCTTATTTTCCCTGGCCGCTTCCAGCATATTCAGCGTCCCGCCGATATTGACTGCATTATACTTTCCGGGCTCCCGCATTGACTCAGGCACGCTCCTTAAGGCGGCCTGGTGCAGGACAAAATCTATACCCTGGGTGGCCTTAATGCAGGCGGCTTTAGAACAAATATCGCCTTTAATCAAATCCACCTTGCGCCTGCACTCCTTTAAATTACTGATCCTCCCGCTGGAGAAATTATCCAATACGCGTACTGAATGGCCGTCTTTAACCAGTTTTTCGGTTATATGCGAGCCGATAAATCCCGCGCCTCCGGTGACCAAAAACTTGCTCATAACAACATCACCTTATCCCCGCCCCTTCCTCTGTAGACATTACGGGTATCAAAAATCAACCTGGCATTACGTAATAAATATACATAGTCTATTTCCGAATGGTCTGTAGCTATAATTACACAATCAAATTTCTTTAGGAAACTCTCCTTTAGAACAATGGATTTTAATTTTATCCGGTTAACTTTAAGATACGGTATCAAAGGATCAAAATAGGCAATCTCTGCGCCGTTAGCCTCCAGGCATTTAAGTATCTCAATACTGGGGGCCTGGCGTAAGTCCTTCACGTCTTTCTTATAAGTGACTCCGATGACCAGGACCCTGGCGCCCTTTAGCTTTAAATTTTTTATTAAGAATGCTTCTCTCACCCTGGCAACGACGTACTCAGGCATATAGCTAATCACCTCGGAAGCAAGCTTGATAAAACGCGAGCGAAAACCAAAACTTTTAGCCTTCCAATATAGATATAACGGGTCTTTAGGTATGCAATGACCCCCGACCCCTGGCCCGGGGTAAAAAGGCATAAAACCAAAAGGCTTGGTCGAAGCTGCGCTAATTACCTCCCAGATATTAATTTTCATCTTGTGGCACATCATCGCTAATTCGTCAATTAAACCGATATTAATCAAACGAAAGGTATTCTCCAGTAGCTTGACCGTCTCGGCTGCCCGCGGGCTGGATACCGGCACTACCTTGCCAATAATAATCTTATAGAGAGAAACTGCTAAGGCTGTGGCTTCGGCATTAATGCCACCGACTACCTTGGGGATTCTATTGACCGGGAATTTTCGGTTTCCCGGGTCTATTCTCTCGGGTGAAAAACAAAGGTGAAAATCCCGTCCATGCCTTAAATTATGCTTTTGGAAAATCGGCAATATCTCTTCCTCCGTGGTACCCGGATAAGTAGTACTCTCTAAAACAACTAAAGCCCCTTTTTTAATGTTCCCGGCGACGGAATTTAATGAATTTTTTATATACGAGATATCCGGAAGGTTTTTCCCTTTTAACGGCGTGGGGACGCAAACTAAGACCGCAGCGCATTCTTTTAGCCTGGCAAAATCCGCAGTCGCGCTGAATTTTCCCGCGGCTAACATATTTTTTAAATCCTTGTCGGACACATCGCTGATGTAGGATTCCCGGCATTTAATCGCCTTCAGGCGCCCCGGGTCTATCTCTACGCCGATTACCGTAACTCCTTTTTTTGCGAATTCCATGGCTAAAGGAAAGCCGACATAACCCAACCCCACAACCGCAATCTTAAGCTTATTTTTATTTTTCATACTTTTTTTCTTCCTATACTAATATAAGAAAAACCTAATTTTCGTAAAACTTCCGGGTCATAGAGGTTGCGGCCGTCGACAATCAGCGGCCGTCTAAGCAGCTTCTTAATTTTCACAAAATCCAGTTCCTTAAACTCATCCCATTCCGTAGCGATAAAAAGGCAATCCGCAGAACGGCAGGTTGAATAAGCATCCGCACAAAAAATAACCTTATCCAGTACCTTTCTAGCCTTATTGATGGCCTGCGGGTCATATAGTTTAATTCTGGCGCCCTCCTCCTGCAGCATCCTGACCAACCTTAGAGCCGGCGCATTGCGGATATCGTCAGTATTAGGTTTAAAAGCCAGGCCAAGAATAGCGATGGTTTTACCTTTAATTATCCAGAGCGAATCTTTTATCTTCTTAAGAACCGAACTCAATTGCTCAATATTGACCTTAGCCACCGACTTGAGTAACTTAAAATCATAGCCTGTCTTTTCAGAAATATGCACAAATGCATCCAAGTCTTTCGGAAAACACGAACCGCCATAGCCTATTCCAGCCTTTAAGAAACTAGGGCCGATCCTTTTATCTAGCCCCATACCCCTGGCCACCTCTTCAACATCCGCGCCTACCTTATCGCAAATCTGGGAAACGGCGTTGATAAAAGAAATTTTAGTAGCTAAAAAAGCGTTAGAGGCGTGCTTAATTAATTCCGCGGATTTAATATTCGTGATCACCAAGGGCACCTTAAAAGGCCGGTATAATTCAGTTAATAAATCCCGGGCTTTCTTTGACTCCACACCAATAACAATCCTGTCCGGATGCATAAAATCGTCTATCGCCGAACCCTCTCTTAAAAACTCCGGGTTAGAAGCCACATCAAATTTAGTCTTATCTTTGATATAATGCGTTATTGTGTGCTTTACCCAGTCCCCTGTCTCTACCGGCACGGTAGATTTTTCAACGATAAGCCGGTAACCTTTCATATTCACAGCGATACTATGCGCAACGTTTTCTATCCCGGTAAGGTCGGCTTCTCCGTTTTCTAGAGGAGGGGTACCTACGGCTATAAAAATTATCTCGGAGGACTTAACCGCCTCTTTAATACTCGCGGTAAAGAAAAGCCTTTTATTCCTGGCATTGCGCACAATCAATTCTTCTAACCCCGGTTCGTAGATGGGGACTAGGCCTTTTTTAAGGCCGTTGATTTTCCTGGCGTCATTATCCGCGCAGATAACCTTATTGCCTAACTCGGAAAAGCAGGCTCCGGTAACCAGGCCTACGTAACCCGAACCGATAATTGCAATTTTCATAATGGCCCCTTTTTGGTTAAGGTTTTAGGAATCACTGTGAACCTGACTTAGGCTTATTATAGCTTTGATTAATGTTAAATTCGTTCTCCGGGAAGGCCTTGAGCCTGAAAACTATATAGATCGTGCTGCCGTTATTTTTCCGGGTATCAAACGTAAAATCCACGTCCCAGCAGTGCATATTCCTGGTAAGCGTGAACTGCTGCTCAAGCGCACCCTGTTCTACGAGATCATTCGGCCAAATCGATGTATCCGTAAAAGCTTTCAAATTATACCTTTCATAAATGGAAAACTTCCATTTCGG
>JAQUMI010000005.1 GCA_028718225.1 Candidatus Omnitrophota bacterium
ATGCCTGCTCGAAACTGCTGGATGAATTTTTTGCTATCGGGTATTACCGCGAAAGGGCCTTGCCGGTGGTAATTATCAGGTTTTTTAATATAGTGGGGCCCGGCCAAGTGGGCCGCTACGGAATGGTCATCCCGCGGTTTTTTAAAGCTGCCTTACAAAATCAGCCGATCTATGTATATGGCGATGGGAAACAAGCCCGGTGTTTTACCTATATAGATGATGCTATAGATATAATGCTGAAACTTTCACAGAGCCAGAAGGCTGTCGGTGAGGTCATTAACCTGGGTTCCAAGAACCTGATTTCGATCAAGGACCTTGCTCGGGAGATCAAGCGCATTACCAGGAGTTCATCCAAAATAGTTTTTGAGCCCTATCAGAAATATTACGGGAGCAGGTTTCAGGATGTAAAAAAAAGGGTTCCGAACTTGGCTAAGCTAAAGAAGATTTCCGGAGTTACGCCTCAGACTACGCTACCGGAGATACTCAAGAAGATGAAACGTTATTTTGAGGAGAACCCTAAAGAGCTGGATAGAATATAAGATAATACGGAGCCCTGATGGCGAAGAAGAAAATATTGCTGGTAGATGACGAGATAGACTTTTTGCAGTTATTAAAGGCCAGATTAGAAGCCAATAATTATAACGTGGTTACCGCGATGAACGGTCGGGAGGCTTTGGAAAAATTCAAGCGGGAAAAGCCTGACGCGCTTATTCTGGACGTAATGATGCCGGAAATAAACGGCCTGGAAGTTTTAAGAGAGATAAGAAAAGATGATCAGAAGATACCCATATTTATAATTACGGCATTCAGTAACGAAGAGCGGTTCAAAGCGGCTAACCAGTTTAATGCCTCCGGATTCATTATGAAGACCAGCGACTTGCAGTCCGAAATAGATAATATCAACGTTACCCTCGGAATAGCGGCAAAGTATAAAAAGTGAAGAAAACATCCGTAATTATTTTTATATTGATAGTTATCCTGCCGGGGGTTATTTATGCGGCTGGCGAAGCGCAGACCGAACAGATGTTAAGGACAGTTGCTCCTCCTCCCAGGCTGGTAGAGGAGGAGCCTGAAGCCAAGGGCCAGATATATTTAGATTCTTATTATGAGCCAAGCTTTGTAGTGCAGGGGTCGCGTCCCGGCAGATGGAGAGAGATTACTAACCGGGTCGGCTACAAATACAAGAATATCCTGGGTTACATTACGCTCTCGCAATGGAACAGGTTTGACGTGAATAACTATACGGCGCATTTCGGGACCTATCTTACTTTTCCGAATTCCTACGCCCATGCCGAAGTAGGCTGGGGCTGGGATGTTACCTATATGTACAAATTCCAGTCGATCATTGAATACGGGCATCGTATTAAAAACGGCCTCTATTGGCAGGTAGGTTATAATTTCCGTAATTACGCCATTAACGATACTTATATGGTTTATCCCGGTTTGATCTACTATTTTGGCGATAATTATATCAGCGCGGATTACGGAATGACACTTACCGAGAGCCGGGGGGTTGCGCAGTTCGGCACGGTAAAAGGAAATTTCGCGTTGGGTAAACGTTTCTCTCTATTATTAGGGGTGGCGGCAGGAAGGCGGCTTTACGATATTTTTGAGCTTCCGGCGCGGGAACAGTTTGGTTATATAATTTTTAGCGGGTTAAACTTCAATGTTTGCCCTTGGGCTATTGCCAGAATCGGTTATTCCTACGGGACAGAAAAGCCTGACTTTATTAAGCGCAGTATCAGTACTTCGTTGTCACTTAAATTTTAAATGTATAACTATCATACGGATTTAATCTGGAGAGTTGATAAAATACTCCTTTATCTTGTAATCTTGACGGGATTATTGACTATTTTCTATTCGTTAGTCAAAGAATACCGTTGGAAGAGGCGCAGCCGCGCGTTATTGAACATCAAGAAGAATATTTATGAATTGGCGCTTTCCGGAAAAAAGACAGATAATAACGTTTGCCTGTCGGCAGTTTCCGGAATTACCCCGCAGCAGTTTCTGGATGCAGCCACCAACAGGAACAGGGAAGTGGCTTTTTTTAACGAGTCGGAACAAAAAATCCTGAAAAGTTGTTTTATTTCATCCGAAAAGCTCTCCGGAATAGAAAGAACCGCGGTATCTTCCTGGAGTAAATGGCGCCGGATTGAAGCTATCCTGACTTTGGGGTATGCCCAGTCCGCGCTCTCTGTAAATACCCTTAAAAAGACAATCAGCGATAAGGATTTTGATATCGCGTATTTTTCAATTATTGCGCTTGGCCAGATCAAAAGTGTTCTATCCGCTAGAATCCTCTTGGATTTTGTTAAAAAACGCTCTCTCTACCACTACAGGATATTTTCGCTCTTAGAATCATTTCCTCCTGAAGTAGCCGATGAGGTTATCGGGTTGGCCAGTAGCCCTGACCAGGAAGTCCGCGGCTGGGCCGTCAAGCTTATCTGCAGGCTTAGGGCCTTACAATATTGCCCAAGGATAGAGGAGCTCACCAGAGATAAATCTGCGGAAGTGCGCGCCTCTGCCTGCGTTTGTTTAGGTGAATTTGGCAGGAAAGGCTCGGCAGGCGCTATCGTAAAGTGCCTTACGGATGATTTCTGGATGGTCAGGGCCTCGGCGGTAAAGGCGCTTTTTAAGGTTTTAGGTAAAGAAGGCCTCCCTGAGATTATGGCTAGGATTAATGATGGCTCTCTTTCGGTCATTGAAAGCGTAAAGGCCCTGATGACCGGGAATATTGAGATATTCCTTCCTTATGTGGAAGATTTTTTATACGGTGAAGATGAGATGGCCAGAAGAACCTCCGTTGAAGCCCTGGAGGCGTCAGGTTACATTATTAAGCTGTTCAGGGATATATTAACCGGCCGCCAGGAGGATAAAAATGCGGCTATGTACCTGCTGAAGGGCTTAATAGTTTCTTGCGCCTATGCGGGACTGGAAGTATCTTTGTTGAACCTTGCGCCGGATGAACGCAGAAGAATACTGGATATTATAAGAGATATAGACGAGCCCACAGCCGGTATTTTAGAAAAAAATATTGCCGGGCATTATAAGAATTGATCACTATGGCTATACCTATCGCAAAGCTTATTTATTTTATTTTTATTTTTTTCTTTGGCTACTTCCTGTTTCTCAGCGTTTTTTACCTGTTTTTGGCGTTTCTTGGGTTCATCGAAGGGAGAAAGAGGTCGTGGGAGAGCCAGACCGAAGATTATCCTTTGGCCTATCTTGCCAGTAACGCCATATCCGTGAGCATTATTATGCCGGCCAGAAATGAAGAGGGGTGGATAGCCGATGCGTTGTTATCCATTCTTAATCTTAATTATCCTAAATTCGAAGTTATTATTGTTGATGACGGTTCGCAGGATCAGACCCTGGAGATCGCGAATAAAATCCTGGAGTTAAAACCTCTGGATATGCCGTATGTAAAACACTATAAAGACGGTATTATACAGACGATATTCAAGAGCGCAAGATATCCCAATGTCACGGTAATAAGCAAAGATAAGGGATTGAAGAAGGCCGGAGCGGTTAATGCCGGGCTTAATTTCGCCAGGAATGAATATGTCTGCGTAGTTGATGCGGATACCGTTTTAGAGCAAAACGCGCTGCTTAAAGTAATGGCGCATGTCGGCAGGAACCCGGATAAGATTATAGGCATAGGCAGTTACTTTGGCCTTTCTAATGACCTTAAAATAAAAGAAGGGAGGATCCTGGAGAGGCATTTTTCTCTTAATCCGTTAATAGCTTATCAGAATCTGGAGTATATCCGTTCTTTTATAGGTAACCGTATTGGTTTGAGCAAGTATAACGCCATGCCGGTCGTGGCAGGGGGTTTTAGTATGTGGCGCCGGGATGTTTTATATGAATTAGGCGGTTTCTCGGCTGACTTTACCTGCGAGGATATTGAATTCACTTTCCGGGCCCACGATTATCTGGTAAGAAATAAGGATAAGGATTACCGGATCGTCATGTTGCCGTATTCGGTGGGTTGGACCGAAGGCCCGGCTAATGTTGTTTCTATTATTTCGCAGCGCAGCCGTTGGCAGAGGGTTACGAATGAGACCGTGGCGCGCTATAAATATATGATGTTTAATCCGCGCTTTGGCGCTTTCGCGTTCCTTACCCTCCCTTATTTTCTTCTTTATGAAGTCTTCGGGGTATTCTTTGAGATCTTCGGTATTTTATGCATAGGGCTGGGTTGGGTGTTTGGTTTGCTTAATTTGAAGATTTTTCTTTTATTTGTGTTACTCATGTCTTTGACACAGGCAATCACTTCAATTTTCTCCATTTTTTCGTTCGTGCGCGTGCAGAGGCTCTTTCCTTTGCGTTATATAGTATACCTGATATTTCTTAGCCTTAGCGAATACCTATGGTACCGGTGGGTAATCTCTGCGGCAAAATTGCTGGGGACATATACTTTTTTAAGAGGGGTCAAGGAACATAACCAATACAAAAGGGCCAAAAGGAAAGAACAGTAATTTCCCTCCGTATAAAATGTTCTTGCTTTAGCAGGGTACTGTATATATAATTTACTGGTAAATAATCAAAATGCGCAGCTATTTTAAGGAGAAAAAATATGACGAATATCGATATCTTGTTGCGCACCCTGGTAATTAAAAAATCCTCTGACCTGCATTTCCAGGCGGGTAGCCCTCCTATTTTTCGCGTTAATGGCGAGCTTTCCTTTTCTGACCTTAGCCCTTTGTCCTCCAAAGATATAGAGAAATATATCTATGCTATTATGACCAAGGAGCAGAGAGAAGAGTTTAACAGGAGCCATCATTCCGATTTCTCATATTCTGTGCCGGGAATAGCGCGTTTCAGGGTAAATGTTTATCAGCAGCGGGGGTGCGTAGGCGCGGTGATGCGCTGTATTCCTTTCGAAATCCCTACTTTGGAAGAATTGGGATTACCGCCGATTATCAAAGAGTTGGCTACAAAACCAAATGGGTTGATTTTAGTTACCGGGCCGACTGGAAGCGGGAAATCGAGTACCTTAGCGGCAATAATCGGGTATATAAACAGCAATATTAAAGGCCATATCATAACCATAGAGGATCCCCTGGAATTTATGCATCAAAACAAGCTCTGTGAAATCAACCAGAGGGAGGTAGGCATAGATACTGATTCTTTCGCTACTGCCCTCAGGGATACGCTCAGGGAGGATCCCAACGTTATCCTGGTCGGCGAGATGCGGGACCTGGAGACCATCTCCAATGCCATTACCGCCGCCGAAACCGGACATCTGGTATTTGCTACTCTGCATACAAACGATGCGACGCAAACAGTGGATAGGGTGATCGATGTTTTTCCGTCCCACCAGCAGCCGCAGATCCGCACTCAATTAGCGTCTACCTTAAGAGCGGTCATTGCCCAGGCATTGCTGCGCAAAAAAGACGGTTCCGGCCGCCTCGCTGCCTTTGAAGTTATGATCGTTAACTCTGCAATAAGGCATTTGATCAAAGAAGGGAACACCCATCAGATATATTCGGCTATTCAGACCGGGCGCCAGGATGGGATGCAGACCCTGGAACAATCTTTGAAGGATTTTTGTCAGGCCGGGTTAATTTCCATAGAAGAAGCCAAAAGCAAGGCTAATGACCTCAAGTCTTTTGACCTGGCTTTTAAAGGTTAAGCGGCTGGATTCTTGATAAATAAGGCAAAGGAGGATGCATTATGGCGAAGATCTTAATCGTGGATGATGACGAAAAAATGCGTTGGCTCTACCAGGATATCCTTTCGAGCGAGGGATTTGATGTCCTGACTGCCGGCAACGGCGAAGACGGCCTGAAACTCGCCATTGAAAATAAACCCGATTTGATACTGCTTGATGTGATGATGCCGCATAAAAAAGGCGGCGATGTGTCCGAGGACTTATTGGACAATAACCGGACCAAGGATATACCGGTAATGTATCTTACCAGTATAATTACCGAGGAAGAGGTCAAGGCGCAGCAGGGAAAAGTTTCCGGAAGGTTTATTATCTCCAAATCGTCTAATCGGGCAGAGCTTGTGCGCAGGATAAACGAAGTTCTGCCCTCCGGCGGCAGATAGCGCGGCAAGAGATGAAATAATTTAGGAAATGTGAGAGGGGAAAAATGCGGGTACAAACAAAAATAATATTTTTACTCCTGGCGATTGTCGCGGTATTTACTTTTTCCATCCTCTTAGAGAGGGGATTTGAAAAGCAAAGGTTAGTTACGTTATTCTCCAATGAAGAGAAACAGATTCAGCAGATTTTTGAAAAAATACTCGAGCTTAAGGGCAAGACCCTGAATACTTTAGCCTACGATTATACCTATTGGGATGAGCTGACTGATTTTGTAGCCAGCGGCGATAAAACCTGGGCCGCTGAAAATCTCGATACCGCGTTATCCGCTTACAACGCGAATATAATATGGATATACGCAACCGATGGTTCGCTTATCTACTCTGTAGATAATCTGCCAGGTTTTGGCCTTAAAGAGCCGCCTTTTACCGGAAATAGAATAAGCAGCCTTTTTGCCGGCCAGCCTTTCTGCCATTTTTATATCAATACTTCAAAAGGTATTTTTGAAATCCGCGGCGCCAGCATTCACCCCAGCAAAGACGCGCAGAGAAAAACTCCTGCGCAAGGCTATTTTCTGGCCGGACGCCTTTGGAATAAAGCCTATATCGATGAAATTGCCAAGTTATGCGGGTACAACATAACCTTAATCGGGCTTTCGAAAAATAAAGAAGTCCCCGTTGTTTCAAACCCGCAGAAAGGTATAACCACTTTTAGCCGGGTTTTTAGGGGACCGGACGCCAAGCCGGCGTTTGAAGTAGTCGTCTGGAAGGAATCCCAGCTGATTAAGGATTTCAACCTCGGTTATAAAAACTTTTTCTTTATAATGACGGCGTTTCTGGGGATATTTTTAATTATTTTCATCATTTTACTGACCAGATGGGTCAAGATCCCGCTGCAGTTAATATCCGGAGCTTTAAAAAATGAGAATACTGACGGTGCCTCTTCGCTAGAAAAAGATAAGACCGAATTCGGCGATATTATCCGCATAATCAGCCGTTTCTTTGAACAGAAGCACGAACTTGAAAAAGCAAAACTTCAGGCAGATTCCGCAAACCGGGCAAAATCCGATTTTCTGGCGAATATGTCTCACGAGTTAAGGACGCCTCTTAACGCCATCATTGGTTTTGCCGAGGTCCTGCAGGACCAATTTTTCGGCCAGCTAAATGAAAAACAGAAAAAATACGTGGATAACATTAATACCAGCGGCCGGCACCTTTTAAGCCTGATTAATGATATATTGGATCTTTCTAAAGTAGAAGCCGGCAAGATGGAGCTTGAGCCGGAAGAACTGTCTTTAAAAAAAGATGTCCTTGAGCCGTCGCTTACTCTGCTTCAGGAGAAGGCCCTCAAGCACAATATAAGTTTGTCTTTAGATGTCGAACCCCAGGCAGACCTGAACATACTGGCGGATGCCAAAAAACTTAAACAGATAATGTTTAATCTTTTAACTAACGCCGTGAAATTCACGCCCGACGGCGGCAGCGTTGAGATAAGCGCAAAACGCTCCCAGGGCGCGCCAGCCGGCGGCCCGGAGGCAGGGGATTTTATAGAAATCTCCGTAAAAGACAGCGGTATCGGGATAAAGCCCGAAGACCTTACTAAGCTCTTTCAAACCTTTAGCCAGATTGAATCTACCTATTCCAAGACTGTTGAAGGCACGGGTTTAGGCCTGGCTTTAACCAAAAAACTAGTTGAGCTGCATGGAGGCGAAATCCGGGTAGAAAGTGAATTTGGTAAGGGCTCTAAGTTTATATTCAGAATACCCGTGAATCGATAGCGCAATGGCCAAAAAAATACTCATCGTGGATGATAACGAGAATAACCGGTTATTGATGTCGGATATCCTGGAATACCGCGGCTATGAAATTCTCCAGGCAGAGGATGGAGCAAAGGGTATAAGTATGGCGGCCGAACTCCAACCGGACTTGATCCTTTTAGATATGCAGATGCCGGGGATAGATGGATTTGCCGCAGCAAAGATGCTTAAAAATGATCCCCTGACCAGGGATATAAAGGTGATTGTAGTAACGAGCCTGGCCATGAAAGGTGACCGGGAGAAAATCATGGCCCTGGGCGTAGACGATTATATCGCAAAACCAATAGATACCCGGCAATTTCCTGTCCTAGTGGAAAAATATATCGGCAAGGCTTAGGGTTGTTATTTTTAAGCAGAAACAGAGGTGAAAATGGGAAAGGCAAAAATTTTAGTTGTTGATGATAACGAAAAAAACGTCGAACTTCTGGAAGCAATCTTGCAGGCAGCGGGTTTTGATGCGCAGAAGGCCTATGACGGAAAGCAGGCCATCGAGATGGTCGCTAAAGAACGGCCGGATTTAATATTGTTAGATATTATGATGCCGCAGTTAGACGGTTTCCAGGTCTGTGAGATCTTAAGGAAAGATCCCCAAAATGCCGGCCTGCCTGTTATTATGGTCACTGCTAAAGATAAGGAAAGCGACATTGTCCAGTCATTAGAAAAAGGGGCTGATGAGTATATTGTCAAGCCGATTAACCAAAAAGAATTATTAAGCAAAATAGGGGATCTGTTGGTTAAGGCAGGTAAGGATAGCCTCCCTAGCCAGTTTTATTTTAAGAAGCTGGAGTCGCAGCCGGACAAACCAGATGCGCCCTAGGGTGGATCTATCCTGTTGGATTATCTGGCTGGGCAGCTAGCTAAGGAGAAAAAAATTTATAAATTAGTCCTTTTAAGGCATGGTGAGAGTATCTGGAATAAGGAAAACCGGTTTACCGGATGGACAGACGTTGACCTTTCGGAGAAGGGAATAGAGGAGGCCAAAAAAGCCGGCCAGGAGCTTAAGAAAGAGGGTTTTATTTTTGATATAGCTTTTACTTCAGTATTAAAAAGGGCTATCCGTACTCTTTGGATTGTCCTGGACGAAATGGACGCAATGTGGTTACCGGTTCGAAATTCCTGGAGGTTAAACGAAAGGCACTACGGCGCCCTGCAAGGATTGAATAAGTCGGAGATGGCCGCAAAATTCGGGGAAGAGCAGGTACTTATCTGGAGAAGGAGCTATGCTATGCCTCCGCCAGCGCTTGGGCCCGATGACCCGCGTTCTCCTAAAAATGACCCGCGTTATAAAAATATGGACCCTAAGGATATACCTTTAACCGAATGCCTTAAGGATACGGTAGCGCGTTTTTTGCCTTATTGGCACGAAACAATTGCCCCGGCGATTAAATCCGGGGAAAGAGTTATTATTGCCGCCCACGGGAACAGCTTAAGGGCTTTGGTTAAATATCTGGATAATGTTTCGGATGCAGAAATCGTGAAATTAAATATTCCTACCGGCATACCTTTGGTCTATGATTTAAGCGCAGACTTGAAGCCGGTGAAGAGTTATTATTTAGGTGATTCCGAAGAAATAAAAATGGCAATAGAAGCGGTTGCCCAACAGGGAGTTAAATATGATGAGCAAAGGAGTTTTAGGCGTAAACAGCCATATTGAGCGTAAACAACTTGCCGCCAGCAGCCTTTCGGCCTGGGGTGCGGGAATAATATTTTTTATTTCTCTGGGGGTAGGCATAGCAGTGGATTCCGTAGCTCTGATTTTGGATGCCGCCGCTTCTTTGGTAATAATGGCCGGAGCTCTTCTTACCGGCTATTCACTCAAGAGGGTTAACCGTCCTGCGGATGAGGAGTATAACTTTGGATACCATAAATACGAGCCTTTTACCGGTTTATTGCAGGCCTGCCTGATTATTACTACTTGTGTTGTCAGTATAAAGTTTGCGGTCCAGGATATTATACACGCCGAAAGCGTACATAGTTATACCGCTCCGGTTATCGCTACTTTTTTCTCCGGAGTTTTGGGGCTGTTTATTTTCTTAAAGATTAAAAGCATTGCTAAACATACTAATTCAGGCATGCTGAAAGTGGCAAGCTTTCATTGGTTTGCGGATGCAGTATTGTCTTTTTGTTTAAGCTGCGGATTCTTTATCGGTTTGACATTGGAGCGGGTGGGTTATTCGCGCGCAGCCCCTTATATTGATCCGGTTATGGCGATAGCCCTGGCTATGTTCCTGATCAGGGTGCCTGTTAAGGTTTTGCTGCATGATGTGCGGGAGTTATTAGATAGTGTTCCGGGAGAACAAATCCAGGAAAAGATCAGGAAAGTAGTAGATATATACAAGCCTAAATCTTTCGGAGTAAGCCGTATGCGCGTCCGCAAAGCCGGTCCGAAGATATTCCTCGATATATGTTATATCGTAAACAGCAACCTTACGATAGGCCAGGTAAGAGAATTAGCAAATAGCTTTGAGAGAGATCTTAAAACCCACATAGATAATTGCGACGTAGTGGTTTACTTTCATTCGGCCGCTTAAAAATGGGTTTTGCTAAAGGGGCCTTTAGCCCGGTAGCCAAAATAATTTACGATTAAGCTTGACAATAGACTTAATAGTGGTAAAATTATTTAAGTAGTTAAGGTTTATAGTAAAAAATAGGGGTTCAGGAAAATTTCCTGAAGGTTTGGATGGTCGGGCCGCCATCTGCGCAAGTGCAGCTGGTGGTTTTTGTTTTTTTAGAGGGTTAATTAAAAAAGGAGTCCTTATGGATTGGCAGAATGTCCCCAGCCCGGAAGATATAATTGATGCAGGCAAGAAGAAATTTTTCGGTTATAGTAAATATCTTCCCTGGATAATACTAGGACTGTTTGTCGTTATCGGCCTAAGAGGAGTTATTTATTCGATAGGCCCGGATGAAGTAGGGGTAATGCAGAGGTTTGGCAGGTATACTGACTTAAGTGCACCCGGGTTACACGCTAAAATTCCATTCGGCGTGGATAAGGTGACTCCGATTAAAGTAGAAAAAATCTTCAAGGAAGAGTTTGGGGGGTTAAGTTCAAGTGTAGGGAGTAGGCATTCTTACGGCTCGGATTTAGAACAGTCGTTGATGCTTACCGGAGATTTAAACATACTCGATGTCCGCTGGATTGTCCAGTTCAAGATTAAGGACCCGATAAAATTATTGTTCGTGGTGCGTAATCCGCGTAATGTTATCAGGGATGTCTCTGAAATAGTTATGCGCCGGTTTGTAGGAGACTATACAGTGGATGAGGTTTTGACTATTAAAAGGGAAGAAATAGACCATCTGGCTCAGGTTGAGATGCAAAGAATATTAGACGATTATCAGACCGGTGTCCAGGTCATTACGGTTAAGCTCCTGGATGTAAATCCTCCGGATAAGGTAAAGCCGGCTTTTAATGAAGTTAATGAAGCCAAGCAGGAAAAGGAGAAGATGATTAACCAGGCTTGGGAGGCGTATAATAAAGCCATACCCAAGGCCAAAGGGGAAGCGGAGCGGACTATCCGCGAGGCAGAAGGATATTCCCTGGATAAGATCAATAGGGCTAAAGGCGAGTCAGAAAGGTTTTTGGTAACTTTAGGAGAATACAAGAAAGCCCCGGAGATTACCCGCAAGAGGCTCTATCTTGAAACTCTTGCCGAGGTCTTGCCCAAGGCGAAAGAAAAATATATTATTGACCCAAGGCAATCTTCCATATTGCCGTTATTAGACCTAGGCAGGAAGGGAGGGCTTCAGCAATGAAAGAGGGCAGATTAGGGACGATCTTGGGTTTGATTTTTTTCCCGGTTGTAATTATTTTTCTTGCATTTGCCAGCGGGGCATTATTTGTAGTAGATGAGACAAAGCAGGTAGTGATTACCCAGTTTGGCAAACCGGTGGGGAAAGCTATCGTTTCTGCCGGGCTGCATTTCAAGACTCCTTTTATCCAGCAGGCACATTATTTTGAGAAGAGGCTTCTGGAGTGGGACGGAGACCCGAACCAGATACCCACAAAAGACAAAAAATATATCTGGGTAGACACTACAGCGCGTTGGAAAATAGTGGACGCCTTGAAATTCCTGCAGTCTGTAGGTAATGAAATAAGCGCAAGCAGCAGGCTCAATGATATTATCAACTCGGCCACCAGGGATGCGGTTACCGGGAATCTCCTGGTCGAAGCGGTAAGGAATTCGAACCGCATACTTGAGAGTAAGGATTTAGGGGAAGATGCCATAGTCAGCGAGGAGGCCCTTGAGCGTATAGCCATCGGAAGGCAGCAGTTGACCCGCTCCATCCTGGAAAAGGCCAAAGTGCTTGCTCCCCAATACGGCATTGAAATTTTAGATGTGCGTATAAAGCGCATAAATTATGTAGAAGAGGTACGTAACAAAGTCTATGACAGGATGATTGCGGAGAGAAAGCGCGCTGCCGAGAAATACCGCTCGGAAGGATTCGGAAAAGCGGCCGAAATAGAAGGCCAGGTCGGTAAAGAGCTTAAATTAATAACTTCCGAGGCTTACAAGCAGGCGCAGGCTATTGTCGGTAAAGCCGATGCCGAAGCAATTAATATTTACGCTACTTCTTATGAGCAGAATCCCGGATTTTACTCTTTTCTCAAGACGCTGGAAACGTATAGGGGCACTATCGACGCGAATTCAACGGTGATTCTGACTACCGATAGCGATTATTATAAATACCTTAAAGCCCTGGATAAATAGAACGGGACAACATGTTTGTGCTAGCTAATTTCTTAACTGCCTTAGCCCAAATTTTAGATGTAGGATTTTTCATACTCTATTGGCTGATTTTAATCCGCGCCTTGATCAGCTGGGTTAATCCCGATCCCTATAATTTTATAGTCCAGTTTTTATATAAGACTACTGAACCGATACTCTACCCGATAAGGAGGGTGCTGCCCCCGGGCTTAAAATTTGGCATAGATATTTCACCAATTATTGCATTTTTTGCGATTATGTTTCTCAGGTCTTTTTTAATAAGGACATTGTTTGAATTGGCTATAAAATTAAAAGGATAAATTATTTTTTTGAAGTAATCCAGGCTAAGTAAGGGCATTGCCAATCCGCTTTTTTCTGCGATACCGGTTGCTTTCTTTCCTTTTATTTATCCATTTTAGCTGAAAAATAACTTTATTAGCGTTTGTCGTCTTTTAGGAGGTTTTACGGTGAAGAAAATACTGCTTATTTCTTTCGAATATCCTACCGGCAGATCATACTGCGGCGGCGTAGGCCAGATTGTAGAACAGAGCAGGGATGCTCTTTTGGCCATGGGCTATGAAACTTATGTGCTGATAAGCTCCGGGTTTGCCAGAAAAGACCCCGTTAAGCTGCTCTTTGCGGACGGTTCCCTAAAGCGCTATCCCAGCCTGGGGGCATTCCTCAGGGATTATGACTGGTGTAATTTTGGCTATATAATCCATCATTTCGTGAATTGGACTACCGAACTTAAAAAGATTGCAGTACAAAAAAGAAGAAAACCTAAAATTATCTATCACTTTCACAGCATATTACGAAGGGAAAAAGAATCCGGATTCAGGACATTAAATCATTTTTTATATAATCAGGAGAAAATGATCGAATTGGCCGATAGGGTCGTGTGCCCTTCGGCCTACGAATATGATAACTTTATCCGGTATTTCCCTTCATTTATAGACAAAGTGGTTGTTATCGAGAATACGATTGAAGCCTTTGGCGCAGATAAAAATAAGATAGAGGAAATAAGGGCCAGGCATAAGGTTAGGAACAATGATATAGTTTCTCTTTATGTGGGCAGGCTGGAGAGGATAAAGGGAGCGCATATTCTGCTGAAGGAGGCGCCCAAGATCCTCAAGGCGCATGCTCATCTTAAGCTCTTTTTTGTGGGGAGGTCGCTGGAGAAAGACCTGTATAAAAGACTATTACGGCTGTGCGGCCAATTCCCCAAGCAGTTTTTTTATAAAAAATATTTAGATAAAAATGAATTATTCCAGTATTACTATTTAAGCGACATCTATATTAACAGTTCTTTAAGCGAATCGTTTTCTTTGAGTACCCATGAAAGCGCGCTTTGCAATAGCGCCTTGCTTCTAAACCGGCTTCCGGCTTTGGAAAAGTTTAAGGATGCGGCATTGTTTTTCGACGCCAATAGCGGGGATTTTTCCGAAAAATACGAGGTTTTGATAAGAAACCATGTTTTAAGAAGCAAGCTTTCCGGAAAAGCCAGCGCGATTGCCAATAAATTCATCGATAATAACAGATTCAGGGACAACCTGTATAAACTCCTTAATAGTTTTTCGGCGGAAGCCAAAATTTAGAATATACGCTTTCCTGTTGTATCTGTTATCCGGCATGGTATAATTGATTAAATGCGATAGTGGATAAGCAAGTGGGCCGGGAATAGGCGAGTATTTCCGGTGGATTTTTGATGGTCGGGCCGCCATCTCGCATGCGAACGCGGGGCGGCTTTTTTATTGGAGGCGAAAATGGACTTTAAGATATTAGAAGAAGTATTTTTCGGAAACCGTATTTTAGATTATATCGTCGCGGTTTCAGCATTGTTCCTGAGCTTGTTATTCGTCAAGCTGGTTATCCGCGTTTTTATAAAGCGCCTTAAAAAATTAGCGGAGAAAACCGTTACGACATTCGATGACTTTCTGGTAAAAATCCTCGGGAAGATCGCTTTACCTGTTTTGTATCTTAGCTGTATTTATCTGAGCCTGAAAACATTAAAGATGCCCGCCGGTTCGGAAGGAATAATTAATGTGGTAGAGCTGGGTGTGGTTACCTTTTTTGCCGCGCGCATGGTTTTAATGTTCATAGGCTATGGCCTGGGACTATATTTATCCAGGACGCAGGAAGATATTACGCTGGTGCACAGCCTTGAGGGAATGTCCCGCGTTATTAAATACCTGGTCTGGGCGATTGCCGTGATAATTTTTTTGGATAATATCGGCTTTAAGGTTTCTACAATAATAGCGGGTTTGGGCATCGGAGGTATTGCGGTAGCCATAGCCGCGCAGGCATTGCTTAAAGATTTCTTTAGTTATTTTTCAATTGTATTTGACCGGCCTTTTAAGTTAGGAGATTTTATTATCATCGGCGATTTTATGGGCACGGTGGAGCACATCGGGATAAAAACCACGCGCATACGCAGTTTGGGCGGAGAGCAGTTGATATTTTCTAATACTGACCTCACTGATTCGCGGGTGCGTAATTATAAACTTATGGAGAAAAGGCGCGTTGTTTTTCGCCTGGGCGTAACGTACCAGACTTCTCTTGGCCAATTAAAAGAAATCCCCAGGATTATCGAAAATGTTATAAAGAAAACCAAAGACGCAGATTTTGACCGCGCGCATTTTTTTAGTTACGGCGACTTTAGCCTGTTATTTGAAGTCGTGTATTTTGTTTTGAATTCCGACTACAACAAATATATGGATGTCCAGCAGGAGATCAATTTCGCGGTCAAAGAAGAGTTTGAAAGACGGGGTATCGAGTTTGCCTATCCGACCCAGAAGCTGTACCTGAGTAAGGAATGATTAGAGCAGGAGCTGAGAACTTTTGAGATTTAGAACTCCCAAATTAAGGTTCATTATTGCAGGAATGGCCATCCTGGCCGCTATTGCTTATCTGCTTAAAAGCCAGATAGAGGGCTATCAGCTTAAGAGAATTATTGAGCGTCTCACTGCCGATTCGCGGGTTGCCGAGGTTATCGTGACCGATGCTAAGTATAATCCAAGAACGAAACAAACCTCTACGACCATTAAATTTTTGGAATATGATACGAAGTTAAGGCCGCTTGAGCCGAAGTATTTTACTTTTTCGGGTAATATTATTCAGTTTCAGTCGATGGTAATAAGGTTTGACGATTTTTACGTTGAGAAAGGGCATCCCCTAAAAGGGAAAAGCGCGTATTTTTTTATGAAGGCATTTAGGCTAACGGACAATGGCGCAGAAGCGTTCGAAATTACTAAAATAAACGAAATCCCTTCCGGATACGAGGTCGCAGAGGTCAAGAATAATTTTGAGCGAAAACTCTGGAAAAAATTCTGGGAATACGCCCTTAATCCCGAAGAAGCAGGCAGGGCAGGCATTAAGAACGTCCAGATTGAGGCACCCGGCACAAAATTTATCCCCGGCATGATTTATACGATAAAAATAGAGCATGACGGCGGTCTGCGCATTGACGCTCAGCCGGTAACTCCTATTCTGAGGAACGAAAAGATTAAGTTTTAGGTTGCTACCGGAGACCCGCTTTATTTTATTGTGCTTGACTAATAAAAAAATTGTGGTAATATAAGGCGTAGTAAAAGATTAGAAGTCTTAGGCCGTAAGGAGTAGGAAACTAACCTTGCGGTTTTTTTATCGCTGTCATTGTTTGCCCGGTTAGAAGTTAGAGTATCTATTCAGGTAAAGGTGATGCAAGATTTCTGACAGGTTTTACTATAATTTTTTAAAAGAAGGAGGTAGTAAACAATGGTAAAAGGATCAGTAAAGTGGTTCAGCGATCAGAAGGGTTATGGTTTTATCACGCCTGAGAATGGCAAGGACGTATTTGTCCACCATTCATCTATTCAGGGCGAGGGATACAAGTCTTTAGCTGAAGGCCAGCAAGTCGAGTTTGAAATCGAACAGGGCCCTAAAGGCGAACAGGCTGTTAAAGTCGTCAAGTTATAACCTAAAGAACCGAATAGGGCCCGGCGCTATCTGTGCCGAGCCCTATTTTTTTCACCGATGGAGGGATGGAGAATTGATGAAGAAGATTGATTGCCAGAAATGCAAGAAACAGCATTCCTGTTGTGATTTCGGGGCCTGGGTAGATTTGGATGAAGCTAAAAAAATATTGTCGCTGGGGTTAAAGGGAGATTTTTACCATCTGGAGAAAGATAAGGATTACCCCTCCGGTTATCGGGTCGGCACGAGCGTTGAAGATAACCGCTGTTCTTTTCTTACTCCGAAAGGATTATGCTCTATCCACCAGGTTGATTATAATTTGAAACCTACCCATTGTAAGGAATTTCCGTACGAAAAGGGAAAATTATCTTCGTTCGCGGACGTATTATGCCCGGTGGTTAAATCCAAAATAAAAAGGAAAAAGCAATAGGATAGATTAAGATGAATATTTTTGTGGGTAACTTGCCGTTTGAAGCCAGCGAAAATGATGTCAAGAAGTTTTTTGAAGGTTTCGGGAATATTCTTTCTGTGGTGATTGTGATGGAGAAACAGAAAACCGCGCCCAAATCCAGGGGGTTTGGTTTTGTAGATATGCCTGATGACAGGCAGGCACTGGCTGCGATAGCCGCGCTTAACGGCAAGGAATTCATGGGCCGTCCTCTTAATGTAAATCCGGCGCGTTCTAAAGAAGAAGCCCGGGCCGCCCGCAGGTTAAAAGAAAATAGCAAGCCGCAAGCTAAACCGCCAATCCCGCAGAAAACCTGGTTTAGCCCGGTCTTTAGGCAACCAGGGAGATACAAGGGTGGCAGGCGTACGCGTAGCTATATGAAGCGTAAGGGTTTAACCGGGATGCAGGAAGAGGCTAAGCCGCGCAAAGGAAGCCAGGATAATCCTCTGCGTTGGCGGAGAAGGAAAGACCAGGTAAAGCCTTGGCCAAAAAGTTCGAGTGAGCAGAAACCCTGGAAAAAGAGTATCCGGCTTACGCAGAAATCCAAGTTTAAGGTTAGTAAAAACCGCCTAAGCCCTAAAAAATAGCGAGCGCTTTTAATTTCTGAAAATAAAAACCTCATTTATGCTGAATAAAATTTTAGAAAGATTCGCCAGGTTATTGGTAGTCTGGGTGGTTTTGGCTGCAGCCGTAGGATATGTTTTTCCTCAGGTATTGGTTCCGCTTAAGCCTTTTATCGACTGGTTCTTTGGTTTTACCATGTTCGGTATCGGTTGCCTGCTTTCGGCCAAGGACTTTAAACCTATCCTTGAGAAACCAAAACTAATTTTTTTGGGTACGGCTGCGCAATTTGTCATCATGCCGTTTTTAGCTTTTATCATCATTAAAATTTTAGGCCTGGCTCCGGCTTTAGCCGTGGGGCTTATCCTGGCGGCGGCTGTTCCGGACGCGATGGCGGCGGGAGTAATGTCTTACCTGGCCGAAGCCGATGTAGCATTCTCTGTGGCTTTGACTACAGCCACCACGCTGGTAGCACCTTTAGTCACACCTGCTTTAACCTGGTTTTTGGGAAAAGAGTATATCCCGATACAATTCTGGCCGATGGTAAAGAGCATCTTAATAATGGTTATCCTGCCTCTTATGTTCGGTTTATGGGTGCAGCACCGTTTCCATAAAATCACCTCCAGGATTAAGCCGGTATTCCCGGCGCTTTCAAGCCTGTTTATCGCTTTTATCTGCGGTCTGGTCGTGGCTTTAAATAAAGATGCTTTGGGAAAAGTCACCGGCATGATTTTTATCGCCGTAATGAGCCTGAATATCTTTGGACTATTGCTGGGATATCTTACCGGTAAGGGGTTCCGGTTTAACCTCCAGCAGCGGCGCACACTGGCTATTAATGTCGGAATGCAGAATGCCGGAATGGGCGCGGTGCTGGCAATCAAGCATATTTCCGCGGAAGCAGCGATTCCCAACGCGCTTTTTGCGACTTGGTGCATTATCAGCGCAGCCGGTTTAGCCGGGATTTGGTCAAAAAAAGGTGAGAGGAGGGTTTGAGATGGAATATTTTTTGGTAAGGTGGTTAATTAATGCACTGGCTATTTTTATTGTCGCCCACATTGTCAAAGGCATAGAAATATCCAGCACAGCGGTTGTGCTGGTGATTGCCTTAGTCTTAGGGGTTATTAATGCTTTTTTAAGGCCGTTAGTTATTCTGGTCACTCTGCCGATTAATATTCTTACCTTAGGGCTGTTTACGCTTTTTATCAATGGCGCCCTTTTCTTTCTTATATCTAAAATTGTCAAAGGTTTTGTGATTACGGGTTTCTGGCCGGCTTTTTGGGGGTATATACTCTTTAGTATAATCAGTTTTCTCCTGAGTTTTTTAATTATCGAGACACTTTAGTATCGGGAGCGGGGATAAGGAGGTAAAAATGGGAGTTGAAAAGACAGGCGAAAAATACCGTTGCAACGTATGTGGAAATGAGGTAGTGGTAACAAAAGCAGGCGGAGGAGAGTTGGTTTGTTGCAAGAAGCCTATGGAGAAGATCGAAGGATAAGGAGGAAAGAGTAATGGGTAAGTCAATCAAGGGCACCAAGACGGAGAAAAATCTTCTGGCGGCGTTTGCCGGGGAAGCGCAGGCGCGCAACCGGTATACGTATTTTTCCAGCGCCGCACGCAAAGAAGGCTTTGAGCAGATTGCCAATATCTTTATGGAAACCGCGGAGAATGAGAAAGAGCATGCTAAGGTATTTTTTAAGTATCTGGAAGGCGGAGATGTAGAGATTACCGCGGCCTATCCGGCAGGGGTGATCAAAGATACTGAAGCTAACCTAAAAGAGGCCGCTGCCGGAGAACATCTGGAGTGGACGTCTCTTTATGCGGATTTCGGCAAGACGGCCAAAGATGAAGGGTTCTTTGAAGTAGCGCGTTCTTTTGAGCAGATATCCAAAGTAGAAAAATTTCATGAGACAAGGTACAGAAAATTGGTCGATAATATCGCTAACTCAGAGGTATTCAGGAAGAAAGTGCCGGTAAAATGGCACTGTCTTAACTGCGGCTATATCGCTGAAGGCAGCCAGGCCCCGGAAGAATGTCCTGCCTGCAGGCACCCGCAGTCATTTTACGAGCTATTGGCAGAAAATTATTAAGGCAGGATTTTTCCTGTATTTTCTTTTGGATTTTGATATAATAAAAAACAGCAGTTAAAACAGAAGGCTTCTTAAAAAAGGAGGATGAAGTTATGAAAAAACTGGTTTTGTTTTTTTGTGCGGTAGTTTTTTTAGCCGGATGCGCTTCCTTGACAATTTCGCAGGTAACTTCCAGGAATAGAGAAAACCTGGCGAAATTATATGTCGGCCTGCCTCGCTCTAATGCGCTGGAGATTATGGGGAAAAATCCGGTAACGCTTAATTGTCCGGATGTCTCCAGTAAACACGCAAAACAGGTTACTATAGCCAATCCTTATCGTACGGAAACCATACAGAATGCCGACAGGAAATTCGAAGTAGCCTATTATGCAATTGATATCAGTAATGATTGTGTGGTCAGCGAAGATGGCCTTATAGCGCTGGTGTTTGAAAACAATAAGCTTATCGGATGGGGAAAGGAATTTTTGCAGGGTATTAATAAAAAATAATGCCGGATACCTGTTTGCGTATTGAATCAGTATAGAAGGGATAGCGCCTGGAGAGCCCGGGGGGCTGTCCCTTTTTACTTAAGGAGATATAATATGCTAAAATGGTTAGCAGTGGTTTTTATTCTGGTTTGCGCTGCGGGGTGCCGCCCTTATATCCCGCCTATTTCAGCTCAAACCAAAGATGACCTGTCCAGGCCCATTGATTGCAGCAGGGCCAGGGAGGATATTCAGGCCCTGGAGCAGGAAAAGGCCGAGGTCGCAGAACAGGCTAAGGCAGGAGTAAAAATGTTTGTACCTGCTGCCGCAGCCCGGGCAATATTACACGGAGATTACCTGGACCGCGAGAAAGTAGCTAGCGGAGAATATAACCAGGACATTGATAACAAAATCCAGCAGATAAAAGAAAAGTGTAGTATATAAGGAAGGATGAAATGCAGAGGAAAATGAAAGTTATTATTCTGGCAGTTATTCTCCTTTTGGGATTTTGCCTGGTAAGGGATTTTGCCCTTAAATCGTTAATCGGCACCGTAGCCACCAGCATTACCGGCGCACCCATCCATATAGGCAGTCTTTCATTGAGCTTAATAGGACAATCCGCCAGAATATCCGACTTTAAGATATATAACCCCAGGGGTTTTGCGAAAGGGGTTCTCGCAGATATACCCAAGATAGACCTTAACTGTGATTTAAAAGCGTTTATGGCCAGCAGGATTCATCTGCGCTGGTTAGAATTAGAAGTTAAAGAGGTCAATATGGTTAAGAATAAAGAGGGAAGGTTAAATGTTGATTCCCTGAAAATAGCCGCAGCAAAACCCCGGGGGAAAAAGAACCCTGCTAAAGAACTGGCTATGCAGATAGACGTTGTGAGTTTAGGGATAGGGAGGGTGGTAAATAAAGATTGCAGCGTTGAGGGCCGGACTCTGGTTAAGGTGTATGATATTAATTTGAAAAAAACTTATAAAAATATCACTAGTGCCCAGCAGCTGGCCGTTTTGATTATAACGGAGCCCTTGAAAGCAGCGGGTATCCAGGGGCTTAAGGTCTATGGAGTTTCTATGCTTGCTGGCGTAGCGGCTTTACCGGTTATGACCGCATTTACCTTTGCCGCCAGGGATTACGCCCAGGAGACTTTTAAGATGGAGATAGAGAGGGTCTATAACGCGGGATTGCGGGCCGTAAAGATAGCCGGTAGGGTTAAAGAAGAGAATAGGGAGAGCGGTGTTATAAGCGGAGAGGTTGACGGAGCGTGGGTAACTTTGAAATTAAAGAAGCTTGCGGAAAAGTCAACGCAAGTTACTATTTCCGCGCGGAAGTTCGGCCTGCCCCATGCCGAGATAGCTTCGGGAATCATGTACCGCCTTAATGAGCAGCTTAAATAAGATCTTTTTTAGTGTAAGTTTGTTTTGACTATTCCTGATAAAGGAGTATAATACTATTTAATACCGAATACCAAAGATTAGAAAATCTTAAGCCGTAAGGGGAGACTCTCTAACCTTTACGGTTTTTTTATTCATGGAGAGCAGTAAAGCCAAAGGAGGAAGTAATGCATACCGGAAAAATCAAGAAAGTCGTACGCGAAAGAGGATTCGGTTTTATTAGTGATAACGACGGAAGGGAAGTATTTTTTCATCAGAGCGGCTTGGTAAACGCGCAGTTTGATTCTTTGAAGGAAGAAGATAAAGTAGAGTTTGAAATCGAAGATTCCCCCAAGGGACCCCGCGCGGTGAGTATCTCTATCGCGAAAGAGTAAACAAGCGCATCATGAAAAAAATCAGGACTTCGCTTAAGGGGAGAAAATGCAAATTTCCTCATTGCAAGCATATACTAAGTATCTATAACCATGAGGCCTATTGTCATGTCCATCTTGGCCAGGTTGATGCGAAAGATAGGAAGGTAGTTCACAAATAATGCTGAGTCATAAAGCGTTTAATAAAATTGAGCCGGGTGAGAGTAAAAATGGCGCCAGCAGTTTTTACGGTTTAGGCATTGCCCCGAAGATATTGGATATCCTGGAGCGTATAAAATTTAAAACGCCCACGCCGATACAAACAAAGGCTATTCCTCTGGCAATACAAGGAAAGGATATTATCGGAGTCGCGCAGACCGGGACCGGCAAGACGCATTCATTTGCCATACCTATGGTCCAGATTCTTGAACAAAAAAAAGGCATAGGCCTGGTCCTTGCTCCTACCCGCGAGCTGGCTATTCAAATCGACGAGGCCTTTCAGGAGATAGCCCGTTCTTTCGGGATGAAGACAGCTTGTCTTATCGGCGGAGCGCCGATGCCGCCGCAGGTTACGGCTTTACGCAGGAATCCCCGGATAGTGGTGGCTACCCCCGGCAGGCTTATTGACCATATGGGACAGTGGAATTTTCTTCCGGAGCAGGTTGTAATGCTTGTCTTGGATGAGGCAGACCGCATGCTGGATATGGGATTTAGCCCGCAAATCAATAAGATCCTGCGTTTTCTGCCACAGGCGCGGCAAACCATGTTATTTTCGGCGACTATCCCTAAAGAAATTATGGAAATAGCCGCCAAGTATATGAAACTTCCTGTTTCCGTAGAAATTGCCCCTTCCGGGACAACCGCAGAGCATGTTACCCAGGAGTTATTTATCGTGAAGAAAGAAGCAAAGTCGCGCCTTTTGAGCAAGCTGCTCAACCAATATAAAGGCGCGGTTCTTTTATTTTCGCGCACTAAGTTTAATGCCAGAAAGATTACGCGTTCAATTAAAGATATGGGTTATAGTGCAGCCGAAATTCATTCTAACCGGTCTTTGAGCCAGAGGAGAGAGGCTTTAGACGGTTTTAAATCCGGAAGGTATAAGGTGCTTGTCGCTACGGATATTGCCGCCAGAGGAATCGATGTGACCGGGATCGAGTTGGTTATTAATTACGATCTTCCGGAAGACGCGGAAAACTATGTGCACCGTATCGGCCGCACAGCCCGGGCAGGAAAGTTGGGGCATGCGGTTTCTTTTGCTACGCCCGATCAGAAAAGCGATGTCCGCGATATAGAAAAGATTATCCGGTCTACTCTTCCCGTATCCAAGCATCCCGAAGTCCCGCATGAGCAATTTATTGAATCCCGGGGGGCCTCTTTTCAGGCTAAGCCGCAACGCCAGAATACGGACCGGCATAAATTCAACCGGCCAAGGAACGCTAATAAGAAATTCTACCGCTAAATTAATCTTGACTTCTGCGGCTAATCCTAATAAAATACTTCGAATAATTTAAAACTGTTACCAGGGTGTAGTGTAATGGGTTCGGGAGTAGAACAAAGTCGTTTTTCTCTTAAGCAACTCTCTAAAAAGAAGAGGGGTGCTTATTTTTTTAAGAAAGGTTAAAATATGCCAAGACGAAAAGATATTAAAAAGATTCTGATTATCGGGAGCGGGCCCATAATCATCGGCCAGGCTTGCGAGTTTGATTATTCCGGGACACAGGCTTGTAAAGCGCTGCGCGAGGAAGGTTATGAAATTATCCTGGTCAATTCAAATCCCGCGACCATTATGACTGATCCGGGGACAGCTGACCGCACCTATATTGAACCGCTCACGGTTGAAAGCCTATCCAGGGTTATTGCCCGGGAAAGGCCCGATGCGCTTTTGCCGAATTTAGGCGGGCAAACCGGCCTAAATCTGGCTTCGGCTTTACATAAAGCAGGAGTATTGGATCAGTATGAGGTAAAGATTATCGGCGTTAAGGCTGAGGCGATTGAGCGCGGAGAAGACCGCGAGGCATTTAAGGATACGATGAAAAAGCTGGGGATCCCTGTGCCGCGTTCGGAAGTTTGCCTTTCGGTTGAAGAAGCCCAAAAAGTCGCGGAGAAATTGAATTATCCCGTAGTAGTCCGGCCCGCCTATACGCTGGGAGGCACCGGCGGGGGGATCGCTTACAATAATGAAGACCTGCGGGTATTAACCAGCCGCGGGTTGAATGCCAGCCTGATTCATCAAGTGTTGATTGAAGAAGCGGTTATCGGATGGGAAGAGCTTGAATTGGAAGTAGTGCGCGATGAAAAAAACCAGAAGATTACCGTCTGCTTTATTGAAAATATCGACGCGATGGGCGTGCATACCGGAGACAGTTTCTGCGTTGCGCCGATGCTGACCGTGCCTGAAGGCCTGCAGAAGAGGATGCAGGAGCTCTCCTATAACATAGTCGAGGCGATCGGAGTCGTAGGCGGGACCAATATCCAGTTCGCGCATAATTTGAAAGACGACCGGCTGGTTGTCATTGAGATCAACCCGCGCACCTCGCGCTCTTCAGCCCTGGCCTCCAAGGCCACCGGTTTTCCTATCGCGCGTGTCTCTACTAAATTAGCGGCCGGGCTCACCCTGGATGAAATCCCTTATTGGAGAAAAGGGACGCTGGAAAAATATGAGCCGTGGGGTGAATATGTGGTGATTAAATTTGCCCGCTGGGCCTTTGAAAAATTCCGCCAGGCCAAAGATACGCTGGGCACGCAGATGAAAGCAGTGGGTGAAGTAATGAGCATCGCTAAGACATTCAAAGAAGCTTTTCAGAAGTCTATCCGTTCGCTGGAAATCGGGAGGTATGGATTGGGTTTTGCCCGGGATTTTAACACCTTACCCCTGGAAGAACTAAAACTTAAACTCGCTTATCCATCCAGCCAGCGCACCTTTCTGATGTATGAGGCTTTGCGTAAAGGCATGGGCGTGGAGGAGCTCTATGGCCTGACTTCCATAGGTAAATGGTTTATTCAGGAAATGAAAGAATTGGTTGAATTTGAGGAGAGAATGCTTAGAACCGGCTGGCCGAAATTATCCGACGCTGATTTAAAAAAAGCCAAAGAATGGGGATTTAGCGATAAATACCTGGCCAAGATATTCAACCTGAAAGAAATCGAAGTGCGCAGCCGCAGGAAAAATGTTGTAGGGAATGCGCGTTTTGAGCCGGTGCCGGTAAGCGGAGTAAAAGATGCCGCTTACTATTATTCTACTTATATTCCAGGTAAAGACCTCGTTCCTGTTTCCGATAAAAAGAAAGTACTCATTTTGGGCGGCGGGCCCAACCGCATCGGCCAGGGCATCGAGTTTGATTATACCTGCGTGCACGCGGCGTTTGCCTTGCGCGACGAAGGCTTTGAATCCATTATGATTAACTGTAATCCGGAAACAGTCTCTACGGATTACGATACATCCAATAAACTTTATTTTGAGCCGCTGACCGTAGAAGATGTTCTAACTATCTGGGAAAAAGAAAAACCGGTTGGCGCGATTGTGCAATTCGGCGGCCAGACTCCTTTAAATATCGCGGCTGAACTTGAGCAGAACGGAGTCAAAATCCTGGGTACCAGCACTAAAAGTATCGCCTTCGCCGAAGACCGGGAGCTCTTCAGGCAGAAAATGATTGAGCTGGGTATCCGTCAGACTGAGGGCGCTACCGCGTTTTCTCTGGAAGAAGCAATTAAGATCACTAAGCGCATCGGCTATCCGGTAATGGTCAGGCCTTCTTTTGTTTTAGGCGGCCGGGGAATGGAAGTGATTTATGATGAGGCAATGTTAATTAAATATACTAAAGAAGCAATCCGGGTCAGTCCGGAATACCCCATGCTCATTGACCGGTTCCTGGAAAAAGCCACTGAATGCGAAGTGGACGCGCTTTGTGACGGCCAAGAAACTTTTGTGGCGGCGGTAATGGAGCATATTGAGCATGCCGGTATCCATTCCGGAGATTCTGCCTGCATGATTCCCTCGCGGACCTTAAGGCCGGAGCATTTAAAGATAATTGATGAATGGACTAAAATGATTGCCCGGGAGCTGAAAGTAACCGGGTTAATCAATATCCAGTTTGCCATTTGCGACGGAGAGGTTTATATCCTGGAAGCAAATCCGCGCGCCTCCCGTACCGTGCCTCTGGTCTCCAAGACAGTCGGGATACCGCTGGCGCGTATCGCTACTCTTTTAATGCTGGGCAAAAAAATAAGCGATTTTCCGGAGCTTATACACCGTAAGCTTCCTTATGTTTCGGTAAAAGAAGCGGTTTTTCCTTTTAATATGTTCCCTGAAGTTGACCCGGTATTGGGCCCGGAAATGCGCGCGACCGGAGAAGTAATGGGGATTGATGCGGATTTTGGCCTGGCTTTTTTCAAGGCCCAGGAATCCGCCGGGACAAAGCTGCCGAGAGAAGGCAATGTGCTGGTAACGGTAACGGATAAAGATAAGCCCGAACTATTGCCTATCGCGGAAAAATTAGCGCAATCGGGGTTTAGGCTTATGGCTACGGAAAACACACAGCGTTTTTTAAAAGAAAAAGGAGTCGAAGCAATCCTGGTTAAAAAACTGCACGAGGGAAGGCCGAATATCGCTGACGCCATCAAAAACAGGGAGATTAATCTTATTATCAATACCCCTGTCGGCAGGATGAGCGTTTATGATGACAGCTATATCCGTATGCTTGCCATTCAGTATAAGATTCCTTATGTGACGACGCTCTCGGCTGCCCGGGCAACCGTGGATGGGATTGATGCGGTAAAGGGAAAACAGGCTGAGCCTAAGTCATTACAGGAATACCACGCCTTATTGCAGGAATGCATAGTAGAAAAAGTCAGGGCCTAAGAAGCTAGGGAGGTGTTTATGCCGCAGGTAAAAGAAATAACCGCAGGTTCTTTAGATGCAAAAGAATTCATCCGGGAAAAAACTTCAGAGATCTCCGCGATTGTCGGCCAGGGCGTGGCGATTAATGCCCTTTCGGGAGGCGTGGACTCTGCGGCAGTAACGATGCTCGGGCACAGGGCCTTGGGAGAAAGGCTGAAGACCTATTTTGTTGATAATGGGATTATGCGCGAAGGCGAACCGCAGCAGATAGCTTCCGTGTTTAAAAAATTGGGAGTTAACGTTGAGATAATTGGCGCCCAGGATGAGTTTTTCAACGCCCTTAAAGGCGTTGAAGATCCCGAAGCTAAGCGAGAAGCGATTACCCAGACCTTTTATAAGAAAGTTTTCGGTAATTTAGTGAAGAGGAGCGGGGCGAAATATCTTTTACAGGGGACTATTCTTACGGATATTGACGAAACAGTTGCCGGGATCAAGCGCCAGCATAATGTCTTTGAACAGTTAGGTATTGACCCGCAAGAAGCTTTCGGATATAAAATTCTTGAGCCGTTAGTGCAGCTGCGCAAAGACGGCGTGCGTAAGGTTGCCGAAGATCTAGGATTACCCGCTTTGATTTTTAACCGTATGCCTTTTCCCGGGCCGGCGCTGGCCGCGCGCGTGATCGGGGAGGCAACTCAAGAGCGTATTTGCCTGGTGCGTAAAGCAACGGTAATTCTCGAGCAAGAATTGGCGGCGGTAAAAGCATTTCAATATATGGCTATACTGCATAGTGACCGGGTTACCGGAATGCGCGATAATAAGAGAGAGTTCGGCCAGCAGATTGAGATCCGCTGCTGGGATAGCGTTGATGCGCGCAGGGCCAATCCAACCCGCCTGGATTTTGCTATCCTGGAAAAGTTAGCGGACCGGATCCTGGCGGAAGTCGCCGGCGTAGTCAGCGTTACCTACAATATCGCCAGTAAGCCGCCTTCAACTATGGAGGCAATATAGCATAGATGAAAATTCAACTATATCAGGTCGTGGCGGTATTAGGGTCATTGCTGCTTATGGGAGCCGGGTTATTGAGGCTGGCGCATTCAGGCAACCCGAAAGAATTAATTATTGCTATCCTCTACTTCTTTGCCAATATTCTTATCTTTTGCTTCTAAGGTACAATCAGCCAATGATTAATAGCAGGTAAAAAATAAGGTTCGGTATAATAAATTAACCAAGCGAGGAAAAGATGATTCTTGTATGGTTGAAATTCATGGTTTGCGCCGCGATAATTGTTTACAGCGGCAAGCGGGTTGCCAGATACGGGGATGCCATTGCAGAAAAGACCGGCCTGGGGGGTCTATGGATCGGCGTAATACTGGTAGCACTTGCTACCAGCCTTCCCGAATTATTTACCGGCGTGGGAAGCACGGTTTTCATTAATGCTCCGGACCTTACCGTAGGCAACCTATTCGGAGCAAATTCATATAATCTTTTGAATATCGCCGTATTGGACGGCGTAAGCAGGGGTACGCCTCTATTAAGCTCGATTTCCATAGGACAGACTTTAACCGCCGGCTTGAGCCTTATTCCTTTGTCTATTGCCGCAGTCGGTCTATTCTTAAGTTCAAAATTACCGCAGGTTGCTTTCGCGAATATCAGCTTGTATAGTTTTTTGATTATTACCGCATATTTTATCTCGGTAAGGATAGTCTTCGGGTTTGAAAAGAAACAGCAGCAGATATTAAAGGAGATAAACAAAGAAGAAAAAGCCCTGTTTAAATATGATAATCTAACGTTAAAAACAGCTTGTATCCGTTACGGGATAGCGGCGTTGATTATTGCGGCTGCCGGGATTTGGCTTGCTTATATCGGAGATGAATTAGCCGGTGGTTTAAATCTGGGACGAAGCTTTATCGGAAGTCTTTTTCTTGGCCTTGCCACTACCCTGCCGGAAATAACGGTTTCGCTTGCCGCTATCCGTCTAGGCGCAAAAGAACTGGCAGTAGCCAATATGCTCGGCTCAAACCTGTTTAATATGACCATTATTTTTATTAACGACCTTCTTTACCGAAAAGCCCCGATTTTTAGCGCAATATCCGGCCAGCACATCTTTACTGCTTTTATAGTGATAATTATGACCGCGATAGTTATCGCCGGTTTAATTTTAAAGCCAAAAAAGAAAACCCGGCTGGGTTTAAGCGCTTATGCTCTAGCCTTAATCATAGTTTTTGTCTTAGGCGCCTATATTAATTTCGCATTGGGTGGAAAATGAGTGAAAATAAATTTTATAATTTAACCGCAGAGCAGGCCGGATTATCCTTGAATACGAGCCTGGAATCCGGGCTGAGCCTGGTAGAGGCCAAGCAGCGCCTGGAGCAATCCGGGCTAAATCAGCTTTTGGCAAAGAAAGGTATTACGCCTTTAGATATTTTTCTGGGGCAGTTTAAGGATTTTATGATCTGGGTCCTAATCGGCGCGGCGTTAGTCTCCGGATTCCTGCAGGAGTGGGTGGATGCGCTGGCGATTATCGCGATTGTTATATTGAACGCGGTGATGGGATTTATCCAGGAATACCGGGCGGAAAAATCTCTGGCCGCTTTGAAGAAATTATCCAGCCCTGCCTCAAAAGTTATCCGTGAAGGCAAGCGTAGTATTATTCCTTCTTTAGAGCTGGTTTACGGCGATTTGATAGAGTTGGAGGCCGGGGACAGCATTCCTGCCGACAGCCGGCTTGTCTGGAGTACTTCCAATTTAACCGTTCAGGAGGCCAGCCTTACCGGAGAATCTACTCCGGTTGCTAAAACTATCCGGGCTTTAGGCGAAAAGGAAGTAGCGTTGGCTGACCGGGCGAATATGGTTTATCTGGGTACTTCCGTGGCTTCCGGAAAAGCCAGGGCATTAGTTGTGGATACCGGTATGCAGACAGAGCTTGGCAAGATCGCCGGGATGGTGCAGGATATCCGGCATGAGTCTACTCCTTTACAGAAGAAGTTAGAAGAATTCGGCAAATGGATTGTAGTCTTATGTTTTATACTGGTGGGATTAGTCTTTTTACTGGAATGGCTGCGCGGAGGGGAAATCGTAGATATATTTTTGACTGCGGTAAGCCTAGCGGTTGCCGCTATTCCCGAAGGGCTGCCGGCGGTAGTCACTATCGCTTTAGCTCTGGGAGTTCATCGAATGGTCAGGCGTCATGCGCTTATCCGCAAGCTTCCCTCAGTAGAAACCCTGGGGTGCGCGACGGTTATCTGCTCGGATAAAACCGGGACCCTGACTAAAAACGAGATGACTGTGCAAAAAGTTTTTACGGGGGCAGGGCTCTTTACGGTCAGCGGCATCGGCTATGCTCCGCAAGGCGAATTTACGTTGGATAAAAACCGGATTAACCCTAACGCTTATCCTGAATTAGATAAGGCATTGCGTTGTTCCGTCTTATGTAACGCTGCGCAGCTGGTCCAAGAGAACGCCGTTTATAAGATAATCGGCGATCCTACGGAAGGGGCTCTTTTGACTGCTGCCGCCAAAGCGGATATATGGAAAGAACGCCTGGAGCAGGAATTTTCTTTTATTGACGAGATACCCTTTGATTCGGAACGTAAGATAATGACGATAATCCGTAAGTCTAATACCGGCCCTATTGCTTTCGTTAAGGGCGCTCCCGATATACTGATAGACCGCTGCGTAAGCATCGAAGAGAAGAGCGCCGTCAGGGGATTGACCGGTGAAGATAAGGAAACTATCCAAAAGGCAAATGATAGCTTAGCTGCTCAAGCGATGCGTGTTTTAGCGGTCGCCTACAAGGTTTTAGATAATGAGCAGGATAAGTATGCACCCGAGAGTATCGAAAAAGGCCTTACCTTTGCCGGTCTGGTGGCGATGATCGACCCTCCCAGGGAGGAAGTTAAGCAGGCTATTCAGGAATGTAAGGCTTCCGGGATAAAGACAGTAATGATTACCGGTGACCATAAAAATACGGCGGTCGCTATTGCGCGGGAACTCGGGTTTTTTGAAGAAAATTCCCTGGCTCTTAGCGGCGAGGAACTGGATACGCTCAGCGATGACGAGTTATACAGCAGGGTAGAAAAGATTTCAGTTTATGCCCGTGTCTCTCCGGAGCATAAATTACGGGTGGTGCGGGCCTGGCGCAGGCGCGGCGATGTCGTGGCGATGACCGGCGACGGGGTGAATGATGCCCCGGCAGTAAAAGAAGCCGATATTGGTGTAGCCATGGGCATCACCGGAACAGATGTCACCAAGGAAGTTTCCGACATGGTAGTGACTGATGATAATTTCGCTTCGATTGTTTCTGCCGTGGAAGAGGGCAGGGGGATCTACGATAATATAAGGAAATTTATACATTACCTTCTTTCCTGTAATGTCGGAGAAATATTAGTAATGTTTGTTTCTTCGTTAGTTGGCTTACCTATACCCTTGTTGCCGATTCATATCCTCTGGGTTAACCTGGTGACCGACGGACTGCCTGCGTTGGCCTTAGGAATTGACCCTGTTGATCCGCATATTATGCAGCGGCCTCCGCGCAAACCAAACGAAGCAGTGGTAACAAAAGAGAGGGCGTTATTAATGCTGGCCCAGGGAGCCTTTATCGCTTTCTGCAGTTTATTTGCTTTTATTTTCGTTTTGTTTGTAGAAAAGGAAGGAATAGGCCGCGCCAGGACGGCGGCATTTGTAGTGCTTGCCTGCAGCCAGTTATTCCACGCTTTTAACTGCCGGAATATGTCCGTATCTTTATTCAAACTAGGTATATTTACTAACAAGAAACTGCTTTATGCTACCGGTATTTCTTTTGTTTTGCTGATGGGGGTAGTCTATCTGCCCTTTGTGCAGAAAGTGTTTAAGACCGAGGCGTTAGGCTTGTTGGATTGGATCCTGGTTATCGGGATTTCTTCGCTTCCGCTATGGGCGATGGAGGCGTGGAAAGCAGTTAAAAGCGCAAAAGAGAGGTGACCTTTATGAAAAGATTAAAGCGCTATTTTGCCGCCGGGGTACTCGTAGGACTACCGGTTTTCCTCACTTTTTACCTGCTTTTTATTATTTTTAAATTTCTGGATAGCCTCTTTGGGGTAATCATCAATAAATATTTAAAGGAGGCGTTAGGCTTTACTCTTCCCGGAATGGGCCTTATTTTAGGAGTATTACTTATTCTGATAACCGGGTTTGTCGTTTCGCATTTATTGAGTAAGAAGGCATTGCCTGTAATCGAGGGATGGTTTTTAAAATTACCCGCTATCCGCCAGGTATACCCCCCCATAAAAGAAATAGTAGGTTTTATTTTTTCCAGGGATAAGCCCGCATTTAAAAAGGTGGTTTTAGTAGAATATCCTTCGGCCGGGATCTGGTCAGTAGGTTTTATGACCAATGATGGCTTTCGGGAGGCGCAGGAGAAGCTCGGCCAGGAACTCGTGCATGTTTTAATCGGTTCGACCCCCAGCCCCTGGAGCGGTTTTTTTATCTTAGTTCCCAAGACTAAGGTGAAATTCCTGGAGATGTCGGTTGAAGAAGGTATGAAGCTGATAATCTCGGGAGGAATACTTAAACCATCCCAGTGAGGAATTTTTTTAAAAGAGGATAAGGCTAGTTTTGTTTAAAGAGGGCTTTATCTTCTTGGGTTAATTCTCCGCAAAAAATCCACACCGAAATCTGCAGGCGTTCATCGAGCAGCCGGATAATTTTTCCGCTTTGCTGGATATTTTGGCCCTTATCAATATCCTTTACCTTGTCTTTATCTTTAAAGAGAAAGACTAGCTGGTAGGTAACGTTATTTTTTGTTTTCTGCGGGATTATGCTGACCTGATAGTAAGTGTTGCCGAGGTCATTAGCCGTATCAAAGAAATCATATTCTCCCGCATTACTGACTGTTCCGCCGCAAGAGATCTCCTTGCCCAGGCTGTCTTTTAAGACTTGCACCTTCTGCAAATCAGTCGCCTTATAGAAATTGTTAACCAACCCTTCAATATCCATTGCCGCAGAATAGGAAGGGCCGCAAGCCCCTAAAAGAACGGCTAAAGAAAACGCGCAACTCACCAATATTTTTTTCATCTATTCCTCCCCTTGGCTATATTATACTTTTTTAAAAAAGTATTGCAAGTATTTTTGGGATTCCGGCCCCGAAAAAAGACTTGACAAATATATGTAAAGTGAATATAATTATATGCAAATGAATATTATTATATGCAAAGTGTATATTAGGGGATCAAAATGAGGCAGTTTTCCAAAAATACCCTCAGGCTCCTTAAAGTTTTTTACAGCCATCCCAAGGAGCAGTATTATATCCAGGAACTGGGCAGGATCTTAAAAGCCAAACCCGGGGTCTTTCAGAGGACCCTTTATAATCTCCAGAAAGAAGGAGTTTTGCAAAGCTATTACCGGGCAAATGCCAGGTTCTTCAGCGTTAATAAAAATTACCCCTTTTATAAAGAATTTAAAAGCATTGTCCAAAAGTCGGCTAAGTTTGCGCTAAGCGCGGTCATTGCCAGCTTATTCTTATTGAACAGTTCAAGCGGTTTTTGTGCAGAGAATAATCCAGAGACCCTGGTGCTTACTTCGCTGGAAGACGCGATTAAGATAGCGTTTAAAAATAATAAGGACATCCGGGTACAGGAATATGCGCTGAAAGTCGCTGATGCAGGGATACTGGATGCCAGGAGCGCGTTTTTGCCTAAGGTTGATTTCAATGCCGGTTATACGCGTAATGCCGCAGTGCTCAGCAGTTCAAGTACTAGCGGCAAGAAAGACGTTGGTGTGTTTACCGGATATAAAAATAATAATCGTATGGGTGTAAGCTTGAATGATACTATTTACAGCGGCGGAGCCAATATCGCTAGCCTAAGGCAGGCCGAGCTCTCCCTAAAGGAACAGGGCCAGACCCTGCGGGCAACCAAGCTTAATGTGGAATTGGAAGCCAAGAGGCTTTATCACGGGCTCCTTCTGGCTTATGAAACAAAACGTATTGCCGAGGACCTCGTAGGGCAGGCAGAGAGCCATTATGAAGAAGTAAAAAACAAGTTTCAACAGGGGACTGCCTCCAGGTTTGATGTTTTGCAGTCCAAGGTGCAGGTCTCGCTCCTAGAGCCACAGCTGATTAATGCCCAGAATGCGATAGACTTAATCATCGCGGAGATGAATAAGCTGCTTGGCTTGAAGATAAGCGACAGGATAATCATTAAGGATAAATTGCTCTATGAGCCCTTAGAGATAAAAGAAGAGGATTTCCTGAAAACCGCCTACCTGAATGAGCCGGAGATGATTTTGAAGTCTCTGGGTATAGATATCAGCAAGTGGGCGATCAAACACGCCCGGGCAGGGTGGCTCCCGCAGCTGGAAACGAATGCCGAATATTATTATCAATCCAATAATCCGGGCAATATGTTTAACCGCAGGCATAATAATTGGAATATAGGTTTTACCGTGCGTCTGGCGATATTTGACGGATTTTCAACCAAGGCAAAAGTGGACAGCGCCCGCGCCAAACATATGCAGGCAATTATCAGTAAAGATAATACGGCTGACCAGGTGGCCGTTGACGTAAGGCAGGCTTGTCTAGACTTGAAACAGGCAGCCGCCGTAATAAAATCGCAGGAAGATAATTTGGAGGATGCCCGGGAAGCTTTGCAGATATCTTATGTTCGTTATAATAACGGCGTAGGTATCAATCTGGATGTGTTGGATGCGCAGGTTTCTCTGGCTAACGTAGAAAAGAACCTGGCTGAAAGTACCTACGATTATATTATGGCTAAGGCAAGATTAGATAGGATTATGGGTAATGGTTTTATAGAGCCTGCCTCGCCGGCAGTCAGGGAGGAAAAATGAAAAAGAAGGGAAAACTTATAATTACAGCTCTGATTTTGGCCATTGCCGCCTACACGGCGGTTGTTTTTCTCTTAAAAGAGAAGCAGGCCAATAATAAGGTTATCAAGGTTTCCGGAAACATTGAGGGTGATGATGTGCGCATATCCTTCAGAATAACCGGACAGATTATTGAGCTTTTGACGGATGAAGGTAAGGTCATCAGGAAGGGGGATATTGTCGCCCGGCTGAATAGAGATGAACTGAGTAAAGTTCAGGCTGAGGCAGAAGCAGCGCTAAAATTAGCAGAATACCAGTATAAACTGGATTATGATGATTATGTGAGGGCTGAAAATCTGCTTAAGGCAGGCGCGATTTCCGCTCAACAGCGCGATACGGCGAAAACCAGAATGAACACTGATTCGGCAAACATAAAACAATTACGCGCTTCCCTGGAGCTGGCTAATACAAAACTAGGCTGGGCAGATTTAGCCAGCCCGCTTGACGGTTATGTGCTGGTAAAAAGCGCCCTTCCCGGTGAAGTCGTGCAGCCTGGCTCTCCGGTTTTTACTGCCGTCAACCTGGATGACCTCTGGGTTACTGCTTATATAAATGAGACGGATTTAGGTAAAGTTAAATTAGGGCAAAAGGCGTACGTGGAGACAGATACTTACCGCGGAAAGAAATACAGCGGCCGGGTTTCGTTTATATCCAGCCAGACCGAGTTCACTCCTAAATACATCCAAACCAATGAAGAGAGGGTAAAGTACGTTTACCGGATCAAGGTGAGAGTTGACAATTCCAGTCTGGATTTAAAACCCGGGATGCCCGCGGACGCCTATATTATAATTGAATAAATTCAGGCCATGGTTACGATAAAAACTGAGAACCTGACCCGTAAATTCGGGGTACTCACAGCCTTAGACCAGCTTAACCTTGAGGTGCAGGAGGGTGAGATCTTTGGCCTGGTCGGCCCGGATGGAGCAGGTAAAACTACAACTATGCGTCTTTTAACCGGAATTCTCAATCCTACGGAAGGCCAGGCCTGGACTTGCAATAAGCATACTGTAAAAGAAGCGGAAAGTCTCAAAGAGCATATTGCTTACATGTCCCAGCGTTTCGGGCTTTATGAAGAATTAAGCGTCCTGGAAAATATTAACTTTTACGCTGATGTTTACGGAGTAGCCAGAGATAAACGCCTAGAAGCTATTGAGCGCTTGCTGGGTTTTTCCGGACTTTTGCCCTTTAAACAGCGTTTTGCCGGTAAGCTCTCCGGAGGAATGAAACAAAAACTAGGCTTAGCTTGCGCTCTCATCCATACTCCGAAAGTCTTGTTTTTAGATGAGCCTACTAACGGCGTTGACCCGGTCTCCCGCAGGGACTTCTGGAATATACTTTATGACCTGCTTAAGGAAAAAGTCACCATATTTTGTTCTACCTGCTATCTGGATGAGGCTGAACGTTGCCACCGCGTCGGCCTGATGCACAAGGGGAAGCTCTTGCGTTGCGATTCTCCCGGCAGGATTAAGCAAGAATATAATACTAAAACTCTAGAGGAAGCATTTATCACGATAATCGGAGAATATGAAAGAGGCCAGCCCAAATAACATTGCCGTAAGCGTCCAGGGTCTAGAAAAGAAATTCGGGAATTTCACCGCGGTCAACCGGATCAACTTTGAAGTCAAGCCCGGTGAGATCTTTGGATTCTTAGGGCCGAATGGCGCGGGTAAATCCACTACCATCAGGATGCTCTGCGGGATTATCAGCCCTACCTCAGGCTCGGGAAAGGTGGGCGGTTTTGATATTATCAAAGAGCAGCATAAAATCAAGGAACATATCGGTTATATGTCCCAGAAGTTTTCTCTTTATAATGACTTGACCGTAAAGGAGAATATTGATTTTTACAGCGGGATATATAAGATCCCGCAAAAGGATAAAAAAGAACGACTGGAAACAACTGTGCGGACCGCGGGTTTAGAGGGGATGGAAGGTAATCTTACTGCGACGCTTGCCGGGGGCTGGAAACAGCGCCTGGCCCTGGGGTGCGCGCTGATTCATAAGCCCAGGATTATCTTTCTTGATGAGCCGACCTCAGGCGTTGATCCGATAACCCGCGCCAATTTCTGGGGCATTATCAAAGAATTAGCCGGCCAAGGAGTAACTGTTTTTGTTACCACGCATTATATGGATGAGGCGGAGAATTGCAACCGGATGGTTTTAATTTATCACGGCACAATTATCGCCGCGGGTACGCCGCAAGAGATGAAGACTGAAGTCATGAAGAATGAGGTCCTCGAGATTGCAATAGCTGATGCCCAGGGCTGGCTAGAGAGGGTCGTTAAAATAGAAGGTGTTAAGGAAGCCGCGCTCTTCGGAGCGGATATTCACGCTGTTGTTTACGACAGTTCTAAGGCAATTCCGGCGATAAAGGAATTCCTGCACGGCGCAGGCGGGAGGGAATTCAGCGTGAATAAAATCCTTCCCTCCCTGGAAGATGTATTCGTTTCCTCAATAGAAGAATATGATCGCACAGAGCTTAAGAAGAATTAAATCTATAGCCTGGAAGGAATTTATCCAGATTAAACGCGATCCGCGCTCTTTAGGGCTGGCCCTGGCGATCCCGATATTCCTGTTATTGATTTTTGGTTACGGGCTTAGCCTGGATATCGATAAAGTCCCGACCATTGTCTGGAATCAGGATGCTTCCAGTGAGCTAAGCCGGGATTTTATGCTCAATTTCAAAAATTCCAAATACTTTAAAATAATCGGCTATACGGATAACTACCGTCAGATCGAGCACCTGATCAATGCGGGAGAGGTCATGATGGCCTTGATCATCCCCAAGGATTTTTCCCATTATCTTGAATCCGGCAAGGCAACGCCATTGCAACTTATCGTGGATGGAAGCGATGCCAATACCGCTACCATTGCCATGGGTTATGTGCGGACAGTAGTTTCTAATTATAATGTGAATCTGTTGAGCAGTACGTTTGCCTCCCGGGGACTGCCAAGACCTCAGACAGTGGATGCCCGCTCCAGGGTCTGGTTTAATATGGGCCTGACCAGCACCTGGTTTATTGTCCCCGGGGTTATCGCGATGATTATTATGATTATTGCCGGGTTGCTCACTTCCATTTGTATCGCCCGCGAATGGGAGAGGGGGACGATGGAACAGCTGATCTCTACACCCGTAAAAGCCCCGGAGCTAGTCATCGGTAAATTCATCCCCTATTTTACCATTGGGTTTTTTGACCTCATCGTGGGCATAATCATGGCCCAGTTTCTGTTTGGCGTGCCTTTTCGGGGGAGTTATCTATTGCTTATTTTACTAAGCTCGCTGTTTCTAACCGGTGCTCTGTCCCAGGGGATATTGATTTCCGTAGTTGCCAGGACACAATTAATGGCCAGCCAGCTGGCTACCCTTACTACTATGTTGCCGACTGTACTTCTTTCCGGGTTTATCTATCCGATCTTTAATATGCCTCAATTTATCCAGGCGATCACTTATCTTGTCCCGGCGCGCTATTATATTGTTGTCTTGAGGGAAATATTCTTGAAAGGCGGCACAATAACTGTTTTGTGGGATGAGACGCTTTTTCTCTTTTTATTTGCTCTGATAATGTTCGGTATTGCGGTAAAGAGATTCAAAAAAAAGGTGGCTTAGGATGTTTGAGCGCTCAAGGGCGATCCTGATAAAAGAATTTAAACAAATCTTCCGCGACCCGCGGATGAAAACGGTTATCTTTATTACTCCGCTGATCCAGATACTTCTCTTCGGATACGCCGCGAATAAGGATATTAACTATGTTCCAACGGCTATTTTAGACCGGGATAATACTATGGAGAGCCGTGAGCTTCTGCGCAGGTTTACTTATTCCAAATATTTTATCCCGGAATATTATATCTTTAGCGAAAAGGAGCAAAATTTCATTCTGGATAAGGGTTTAGCCAGCGTGGTTATTCATATTGACCGCGGCTTTGGCCGTGACCTTAACGCCGGAAAGGACGCCTCAATCCAGCTGGCTTTTGATGGCACAGATTCAAATACAGCGATGATCATTATGGGCTATGCCAATACCATTGTAAGCGATTATCAGTATGATTTGTTAAAAGAGGAGCTGGAAGCAAGCGGTTTAACCGGCAGCGCTCCCAGAGTTGACTTAAGGGACCGCGCCTGGTTTAACGGTAACTTAATTTCCCGGAATTATTATCTTCCGGGCGTGATCGCCATCATTGTAACGATGATGTCGCTTTTATTGACCTCCATGGCAATAGTAAAAGAGAAGGAGATTGGCACGATGGAGCAGTTAATTGTCAGCCCTTTAAAGCCTCTTGACCTTATTATCGGTAAGCTCCTTCCGTTTGCAATAATCGCGCTGGTTCAGATTATCCTTATTACCATATTGGGCGTAGCCTGGTTTCATATACCCTTAAGAGGGAATCTATTCTTATTGCTCTTGTCTACCTGCGTATATTTATTTACTACTCTGGGGATAGGCTTATTTATCTCCACAATATCCTCAACCCAGCAGGAGGCGATGATGTCGGTTTTTCTTTTTTATATGCCGGCTATGCTTTTATCCGGCTTTGCCTATCCGATAGCCAATATGCCGCAATGGATCCAGTGGTTTACCCTGGTCAATCCTTTACGTTATTTTATGGTTATTGTGCGGAGTTTGTTTTTAAAAGGAGTAGGATTAGAGGTTCTCTGGCCCCAGCTTATACCGTTAATTATCATGGGTATTTTAGTAATTACCTTTAGCGCTTTTCGCTTCCGCAGGAGTCTAGGCTAGGGTTTTAAAGCATTTATTTTAATTAAAATATTCTTGCTAGATCAAAGCATTATGTTTATAATAAATAAATGAGAACGAGAAACGCCGCATTTAAAGTAATCATTTTTTCTGCAGGGTTACTTTTCTGTATTTTTTATTTTTCCGGCCGTTGCTTTGCCCTGGAAGCGCTGGAAACAATTTCTTATAATATCAAGCCGGTAGGAAGCTGCGAGTATCAGGATTTTGGTCCTCTGGAATTCCGCGGGAAAAAAGCAAGATTAATAATTTTTAAAACAGTTGCGGCAGGGTTTAAGGATAAGGAAGTAATTTTTAGCGAAAGTACCCGGAACCTGCCGTTATTGGTCAAACGGGATATTTCTTTTTTGTTCCATAAGGAGAATATCACGGAAGAATATTTCCCTGCTGAAAATTCTTTCAAGCTGACTAAATTCAGGGGAGGCAAAAAGACCGAGGAATATTCCGTAAAAGGGAAAAGGCCCATACAAAACGCGATCCTCGTACCTTTTTCCCTGCGCGGGGAGGCTGATTTGAAAATCGGAAGTTCTTTTGAAATAACTTTGCCCGGAGAATTCACGGTGAGGCTAGCCTCTATTGAAGACGTTACTGTCCCCGCCGGTAAATTCAAGGCATATCATTTTACCAGTGAGCCTAAGAAATTTGAAATCTGGATAAGCGCCGATAAATTAAGGATTCCGGTTAAAATCAAGGGATTGGGGGCCTTTTCTTATACTTTAGAGATGAAGAAGCGCCTCGCCAGGCAAGAATGATCCAGAAATTAAAGCCCGGGGTTAGATTTTATTATAACTTATTATAGTAGAAGGAGGGTGCTATGGCGGATTTGAGAGAATTGCTGCAAAGTGCAGATTGGAAAACGGAAAAACATGCCCCGGTAATCGAGTTGCCGGATAATGTTAAGAAGGGGGAATTGTTTAAGGTCACGGTGAGCGTAGGCAAAGAGATAGCGCATCCTAACAAGACCGAGCACCACATCTGCTGGATTGAAATTTACTTCCAGCCGCAAGCCGAGAAATTTCCTTATGCCGTGGCCCGGGCGGAATTTTCCGCGCACGGGGCTTCGGTGAACGGAGCGGACACAAGCACTATCTATACGCACCCCGAGGTAACTGCGAGCTTTAAAACGGATAAATCCGGGATGCTTTATGCCGCAAGTTACTGCAATATCCACGGCCTCTGGCAAAGCAGCAAGGAATTGAAGATAGCCTGATAAGGCGTTGACAAAATTTAATTTGTATGTTTTAATCAAGAAGCAGTGAAAAAACGGGGAGGTCGTTAAACGGCCTGAGAGTTTTGCTGGAGAGCAGATTACCCGAGAAACCTGATCTGGATAATGCCAGCGGAGGGAAAGGACGGAACATTTTAGCCCTTATGCATCTGGCATAGGGGTTTTTTGCTGCAGGGGACAATACGTCAATCTGCCAGATAGGGTTAAGTGTATGAAAAAGGGAGGGGATATGCGGTTGGATGAAATCAAGATATCGCGGGCGATAATTGAATCTTACCAGCAAAAATTAATCAAAGCCTTGGATGTAGAGGTGGCGATCGTCGGCGCCGGGCCTAGCGGTATGGTCTGCGGGTATTACCTGGCTAAGGCCGGCAAAGAAGTGGTTTTATTTGAGAGAAAATTATCGGTGGGAGGCGGCATGTGGGGAGGCGGAATTATGTTTAATGAAATAGTGGTCCAGGAAGAAGCTAAGAAGATCTTTGAGGAATTCGGGGTCAGAACAAGGAGGTACGCGGAGGGTTATTATCTGGCTGATTCCATAGATAGCGTTTCAACGATATGCTCTAAAGCCGTACATGCGGGCTTGAGGATTTTTAACCTGATCAGCGCTGAAGATGTAATGGTCCGGTCCAAGCGTGTGTGTGGTTTGGTCCTAAACTGGACTGCCGTGGAGATGGCTAATCTGCATGTTGATCCCCTAACCATGCGGGCCAAGTTCGTAGTGGATGCGACCGGCCATCCGGCGGAAGTCGCCCGTATTGTTGAGCGTAAGTCCGGTATAAAACTTAATACCAAAACCGGCCGGACTATCGGAGAACAATCTATGCACGCGCAGGAAGGGGAGCAAATTATTGTCAAGAATTCTAAGGAGATATGCCCCGGGCTTTATGCCTGCGGCATGTGCGCTAACGCTGTATTCGGAGGAGCGCGTATGGGGCCGATTTTCGGCGGAATGCTGCTGGCCGGAAAAAAGGTAGCCAGAGACTTGCTTAAAAAACTATAAGTTATTGGTTAATTAGCTATCAGAATAAAAGAGGATGCAAGGGGCCGTTTCCCTTACCCTTAGAAGGAAACGGCCCCTTTTTCTTTATTACATTTTTAAAAGATGTTGAGATTTTGCTTGACAAAAAGTAAAAATGAATTTAATATACATAATATGAATACAAATTCATTAATTGAGGAAATAATCAAAAATACCCAAATTTCTGCCAGCTTAAGCCGGAAAGAAAGAGATAAGCAGCTGCGCAAAGCTGATATTATGGCTGCGGCAGAACGCGTTTTTGCCTTAAAAGGCTATCATGGGGCGGTAATGCAGGATATTGCCCGCGAGGCCCAGTATGCCACCGGCACGGTTTATTTGTATTTCAGGGATAAAGAAATGCTTTATTTTTCCCTGGTAGAAGAGAAGATGATAAATTTAACAACTGGATTAAGGCAGAAGACAGCTCAGGTCGCTGACGCCGAAGATAAACTACGGATCTTTATGCAGGAGAGTTTGGATTTTTTTGAAAGGAATCAGGATTTTTTCAGGATATTCTTTTCAGAGGTATCCAAAGGCCCGATATTGAAAAAAGGGAAGTTCTCTAAGCCTTCCGGGATGCTGCAGCACAAAGAATTTGTCGAAGAGCTTATCAGTACCGGACAAAAACAGAAAATAATAAGGAATGATTTTAGCGCAAAACAGATAGCCGATATTCTTGGATCGATTTTTATGGCTTTCATTTTTGATTGGTTGAAGGAAGGCCCAAAAGATAAGAAATTAAATACTGCGGCTGATTTTATCCTGGATATATTTTTAAGCGGAGCAGGCAGGAGAAGATGAGGGCAAAGGATTCTCTAGTATTAATAATAATCTTATTCCCGTTGTTTTTTTTCAGCAAGGCGGCAGCCGAGGAAACGCTGACCTGGCAGGATTGTATTAAAGAGGCAGCGAAAAACCATCCGGATTTAATCGCGGCAGTAGAGGAAACCAAGCAATCCCTGGCCGCTAAGAGAATTACCGCCAGCGCCCTTTACCCCCAGGTAGACGCTAGTCTGGATGCCTCAACCTCCAGGATCGCCTCCGATAATAATCCCGCTTCTGTCGGCGATAGTTATAGTTACGGAATAAGCGCGACCCAGTTGATCTTTGACGGCACTAAGACCATCCAGGATGTAAAAGCTGCTGCGGAGAATATAAAAGCCTCGCAACAGAATTATAAATATACTTCTACTCAAGTCAGGTTAAATTTACGTACCGCATTCGTTAATTTATTAAGGGCCCAGGATTTAATCAAGGTAACCGAGGATATTGTGAGGATAAGAAAAGAGAATTACGAGCTGATAACTCTGCGTTATGTATCCGGATTAGAGCATAAAGGCGCGCTGCTTACTGCTGAAGCAAATTTAGCCCAGGCGTTATTCCAGGTTGCCCAGGCAAAAAGGGATGTTGTGCTGGCGCAAAGGCAGTTGACTAAGGAGATGGGCAGAAAAGGATTTATCCCGATGAGCGTAAAAGCAGATTTTAAAGTTACTGATTCAGCCAAGGATAAACCGGACCTGGAATCCCTGGTAAAAAATAATCCCTATTTGCAACAGCTTATCTCCCAGAAAAATGCGGCAGAATTCAGTTTAAAATCTGCCTACGCTAATTTTTCTCCCACACTAACCGGCGCGGCCGGCGCAAATAAAGCCGGTAAACATTGGCTACCCAAAGGCGATAACTGGAGCCTGGGGCTTAGCTTATCTATGCCTATATTTGAGGGAGGGTTAAGGACCGCTCAGGTATCCCAGGCCCAGGCTTATTTAAATCAACTTAAAGAGAATGAAAGAAGCACGCGGGACAGTCTGGTAGTTGCCTTAGAGAATACCTGGGTAGATTTACAGGATGCCCTTGAAACAGTAGGCGTTCAATACAAAACCCTGATTGCCACAGAGGAGCGCTCTAAAATAGCCGAGGCAGAATACGCGACAGGTTTTATTACTTATGATAACTGGACGATTATTGAAGATAATCTGGTGCAGGCCAAGACTGCTTATTTAAATTCCCAGGCCAATGCTTTATTGGCTGAGGCAAATTGGATCCAGGCGAAAGGAGAGACACTAGAATATGCGAAAAACTAAATTAAAAATAATTTTCGGAATTTTAGTGCTATTGACGATTTGCGCATTTGTTATGTTTAAGATTAAAAGCAAAGGTTCAGACAGTGAGATAATCAAAGAGATTAAGCCGACTCTAGGTTCAATCCAGACTTTTATTTCTACTACCGGGACAGTCCTGCCTAAAAACCGGCTGGAAGTAAAGCCTCCGGTTAACGGCCGCATAGAAAGCATTTCCGTACAAGAGGGCGAAAAAGTAAAAGATGGCCAGGTTTTGGCCTGGATGAGTTCTACTGAAAGGGCTGCCCTTCTTGACGCTGCCCAGGGGCAGGGAGAGGTAGTATTGAAATACTGGGAGCAGGTATATAAGCCCATATCGCTTTTATCTCCGATTGACGGTGAAGTCATTGTCGCCACGACCCAGCCGGGGCAGACCGTTACTACCAGTGATGCGATAGTTGTTTTATCGGACCACCTGATTATTCGCGCTCAGGTTGATGAGACTGATATCGGAAAAATTAAGCTCGGCCAGCAGGCTTTTATTACCTTGGATGCGTATCTGGATATAAAAATAAAGGCGACTGTCGACCACATATATTATGAATCCGAGACAGTAAATAATGTGACTATATATAAAGTTGACCTTATACCTGAAAAGGCCCCGGAATTTTTCCGTTCGGGGATGAACGCGACAGTAGATTTTAGGACCGAAAGCAAAGATAGCGCCCTGCTTTTGCCGGTTGATGCAGTGCGTAAGGAAAAGGCCGAGAGTTATGTTTTGTTAAAAGAGGATGGTAGTAAAACTCCGGTCAAGCGCGTCGTTAAAATAGGCATTACTGATGATAAAAATTATGAAATTATTTCCGGTGTGACTGCCGCGAATACAGTGTTAGTTATGTCAAGGAAATATGTTTTGCCCAGCAGAGATATGGGGAGTAATCCGTTTATGCCTTTTGGGCAGAAGAAGAAAGCAAAATGAATTTTCTGGAGACGGATAAAACAGTGATAGAAGTAAGGAATTTATATAAAACCTACCAGATGGGTAATATTAAGGTCCAGGCTTTAGCCGACGTATCCTTACGCATAGCTTCGGGAGAGTTTGTCGCGATTATGGGCGCTTCCGGCTCAGGAAAATCTACGCTTATGCACGTATTGGGTTTGTTGGATAGGCCGGATTCAGGCCAGTATTACCTGGGGGGGGAAGAAGTAACTAAGCTTTCAGATAAAGAATTAGCTCTTGTAAGGAATCAGCTGGTCGGTTTTGTCTTCCAGCAGTTTCATTTATTGCCTAGAATGACAGCTTTAGAGAACGCCGAGCTTCCTTTGATCTATGCCGGTAAAAGGCATTTAAAAGAAAGGGCGGCTAAGGAAATCGAAGGCGTTGGTCTAAGAGACAGGATGTTGCATCGGCCCAATGAAATGTCCGGAGGCCAGCAACAGAGAGTGGCGATCGCCAGGAGCCTGGTAAATGATCCGCCGATAATCTTCGCGGATGAGCCAACGGGAAATCTTGATTCAAAAAGCAAGGAAGAAATAGTTGCAATATTAAAAGGGTTGAATGATAAAGGTAAAACAGTCGTAATCGTTACTCACGAAAATGAAATAGCGGTTTGCGCTAAGCGTATTATTCAAATGCGCGATGGCCTAATCATTTCGGATAAAAATAATTCCAGAGAAACAAAAACCTCCGGAGTTAAAATACCCGAAAATTTAATCAAAAATATTTTGTCAGATTCAAAGAGGGCGATTAAGGGCGGTATTGAATTTCTGGATTACCTACGCCAGGCAATTTCCGCTATGTTAGCGCATAAAATGCGGGCGTTTTTATCCATCCTGGGCATACTTATCGGCGTGGCCGCGGTCATTGCTATGATCGCTTTGGGCCAGGGAGCCCAGGAATCAATCGAAAAACAGCTGGCATCATTAGGCTCTAACCTTTTGTTGATAAGGCCCGGTTCTCCTAAATTGCACGGCGTGGCTATGCAGAGCGGTTCATACACCAGGTTTGTCTTTACGGATATAGCGGCGATAGCTAAACTTACGGATTTAATAAAATATGTCAGTCCTTCAGTAAGCGGCAGGGCTCAGCTTGTTTATGGCAGTAAGAACTGGAATACGCAGGTTGAAGGCGTGGGTGTAGATTACGCGCCGTTACGCGCCGCGGTCCCGGAATTCGGGAGGTTTTTTGCCGAAGATGAGGTAAAGATGAGAAATAAAGTAGCCTTGCTGGGTACTACTGTGGTCAAGGAGCTTTTTGGAGACGCTAATCCTATCGGTGAAACTATCAAGATAAATTTAATTAATTTTAAAATAATCGGAATTCTACCCCAGAAAGGCGCCGGAGGTTTCCACGACCAGGATGATACGGTGATCATCCCTATAACCACCGCGATGTACAGGCTTTTGGGGAAGCAGTATATTGACCAAATCTACGCTGAAGCAGTTTCACCTGAGGTAATAGATGAAGCGCAGGAGACAATAACAAAGGTTATCTTAAAGCAGCACCACTTAAGCGCTAAAGACGCTGAGGACGCCTTTCAGGTACGCAATATGGCCGATATCAAGAAAGCGTTGGAGTCCAGCACTAAAACAATGAGTTTATTATTAGGCGCGATCGCGGCGATTTCCCTTTTAGTCGGAGGTATAGGGATTATGAATATTATGCTGGTCTCGGTAACTGAACGCACGCGTGAGATTGGCCTAAGAAAAGCGATCGGAGCAAGCAACAAGGATATTATGGTGCAGTTTCTTATCGAAGCGGCGTTAATGTCGCTTATCGGAGGCCTTTTGGGCATCTTTCTGGGTACGGGTATTTCTATTCTCATTACTTTATTTACTGGTTGGACAGTAAAAATCGCTCTCTTCCCGATAATCCTCTCTACAACGTTTTCTTTAATTGTGGGAATAGTCTTCGGGATCTGGCCTGCTCAGAAAGCCGCTAAGCTGGATCCCATCGAAGCCTTAAGATATGAATAAACTTTAAATGAAATCCGCTAAAAAAAATCCTAACGGTTTTACTAATCTTAAGCTTATATTGCGGGCACTCCGGCACAGGAATTACCGTCTATTTTTCGCCGGCCAGAGCATATCCCTGATCGGCACCTGGATGCAGCAGGTGGCGCTGGCCTGGTTAGTCTATCGTTTGACAAATTCTCCCTTTTTATTGGGGATAGTGGGGTTTGCCGGGCAGATCCCTACTTTTTTATTTTCGCCGTTCGCCGGAGTTTTCGCGGACAGGCATAACCGCAGGAATATGTTGGTCATAACCCAGGTTCTTTCACTGGTACAGGCGTTAATTTTATCCCTGCTTATCTTAACCGGAAATATCCAGGTCTGGCAGATTATAGCTTTAAGCTGCCTGCTGGGGGTTATCAATTCCTTTGATATCCAGATCCGCCAGGCATTTACCGTGGAGATGATTGAAGACAGGGAGGATTTAGGAAATGCCATAGCCCTGAATTCTTCAATGGTTAATGCGGCCCGTTTAATCGGCCCTTCCCTGGCCGGCATACTGATTGCTTCAGTCGGCGAAGGTGTATGTTTTCTTCTGAACTCCGCCAGTTATATCCCGGTTATTGTGTCTCTGTTAGCGATGAAAGTCAATAAAAAGAAGGTGAGCCCGCAGCATAGGCATATCCTTCTGGAATTAAAAGAAGGCTATAATTATGCTTTCAATTTTCTTCCGATTAAGATAATCCTTTTGCTCCTGGCGCTGGTCAGTCTGATGGGTGTGCCTTATCAGTTATTGATGCCGGTTTTTGCCCGGGATATTTTTCACGGAGGCCCGCTTACTCTCGGTTTTCTCGTAGCAATGAGCGGAATCGGCGCGCTAGCCGGAGCGATTTATCTTGCTGCCAGGAGGAGTGTTCTGGGATTAAATAGAATTATTGCCTGGACAGCGGGGCTTTTTGGTTTGGGCATTATTGCTTTTTCTTTTTCCCGCGTCCTCTGGGTATCTATGTTGATATTGTTAATCAGCGGTTTTGGAATGATGGTCCAGATGGCCTCAAGTAATACGATTTTGCAGACAATCGTTGAAGAGGATAAGCGCGGGAGAGTAATGAGCTTTTACACAATGTCCTTTATGGGCATGGTGCCTTTTGGCAGTTTATTAGCGGGGAGCCTGGCTAGTTCAATAGGCGCACCCAATACCCTGTTATTGGGCGGCATTTGTTGTATTACCGGCGCAGGCATATTTGCCGTGAAACTCCCTTTGATTAGGGAAAAAGTCCGTCCGATTTACGCCAAGAAAGGTATTATTCCGGAAGTCGCCCAGGGAATTCAATCCGCAGCAGGATTCGCAAACTTCGCTAAAGATTAAAAAATAATCCCTTGTAACTTTCAGTCATTGCGCATAGAATATATAAAATAAGGAAGCCATGAAAAAAATATCCCTGGCACAAATTAAAACGAATCGTAAGGCTAAGGTCATCGAGATCCTGGGCGGCCATAATTTACAAAACAGACTGATGAATATAGGTGTGCATAAAGGCAGGGAGCTGCTTAAACTCAGCCATATCGGTTTAAGGGGCCCGGTAGTAATTAAAGCCGGCAGGAGTATCCTGGCTTTGGGGCACGGCGTAGCGGCAAAAATCATCGTTGAGGCGGAATGATAAAAAAAATTTATCTTATCGGTAACCCGAACGTAGGTAAGAGCGTGGTATTTTCGCGGCTTACCGGGGTACAGGTAATCTCCTCGAATTATCCCGGTACGACTGTGGAGATAAGTAAGGGGTATTTACAGTTAGGCGGAGAGAGGATTGAAGTTGTGGATTTGCCGGGGACTTATTCGTTAGAGTCGACTTCCTCCGCAGAAGAGGTAGCTGTTTCTTTGTTGAAAGAATATAATAAAGACGAGATCGCGGTAATCAATATCCTGGATTCGACTAATCTGGAAAGGAATTTATTGCTTACCCTGCAATTGATTGAGGGAGGATTTCCGGTGATTGCCTGCTTGAATATGTGCGATGAGGCCGGGCATAGGGGGGTTCGTATAGATATTGGGAAGTTAGAAGATATTTTACATATTCCGGTCATCTCAACCTGCGCAATAACCGGGGCGGGCATAAAATTGCTGATTGAAAGAATAAAAGAAGCAGCAGTTGTCTCCAGGGGTAAGCTCACCCATGAAGAGCGCTGGAAGGAGATCGGCCGGATTATCGAGCAGGCGCAGCATCTGGAGCACCGGCATCACAGTTTAAGGGAAATATTAGAGGATCTATCGGTGCGGCCGGTAAGCGGGTTGATTATGGCGGCAGGAGTTATCTATGCCGCATTCAAGTTTGTGCGCTTTATCGGAGAGGGGATAATTAATAAATTAACCGATCCGTTATTCATTAATTTTTTTCAGCCGCTATTGGAAAAATTAACCTTCCATTGGCAGGAGAAGGGGTTCTGGTTCCATCTGCTTATCGGCGATTTGATTAACGGCAAGATTGATTTTAAACAGTCCCTCGGGCTCTTAACCACGGCCCCTTACATCGAATTCGGGATGGTTTTGCCTTATGTCATATCCTTTTATTTTGTTTTAAGCCTCTTAGAAGATATAGGGTATTTGCCCCGCCTGGCGATATTATTGGATAATCTTTTACACCGGCTGGGCCTGCATGGTTATGCGATAATCCCGGCGCTCCTGGGGCTGGGCTGTAATGTCCCGGGCATTTTAGCTACGCGCGTGCTGGAATCAAAGCGCGAAAGGTTCATCGCTTCTACATTGATCTCTATCGGCGTGCCCTGCGTGCCTTTACAGGCCATGATTTTCGGCCTATTGGGTAAATTTGGAGGAATTTATGTGGTCGGAGTTTATTTGGTATTGTTTTCTTTGATTTTAATATTAGGGACAATCCTGAACCGCATGTTATCCGGATATAGCCCGGAATTTTTATTAGAAATTCCTCCTTACAGGTTTCCTCCGCTAACCATACTGGCCAGAAAACTTTTTTTCCGCATTAAAGGATTCGTCATTGAGGCAGTCCCGGTTGTTCTGTTAGGTGTTCTGGCGATAAATATTCTTTTATACTTCAGATTATTTGATTTTGTAACCGGCATATTTGCGCCTTTAGTCAATGGTTTGTTTGGGCTGCCCAAACAAGCGGTAGCTGCCCTGGCTATCGGTTTTTTAAGAAAGGATGTTGCCGTAGGGATGTTAGCGCCGCTAGGGCTTTCAGTTAAGCAGCTATTTATCGCGGTAACGTTATTAGCAGTTTCTTTTCCCTGTATTGCTACCTTTATTGTACTATGGAAAGAATTGGGTGTCGGAGACGTAATTAAAGCGACTCTATTGATGATTACTGTCAGCATTATTCTGGGAGGGGCGCTTAATTTATTAATATTAAGATAAGGTTTTTAACATGAAAAAAATTCTTAAGAAAATAGGTCTAATTTTTATATTTTTTATTATTTTAGCCGTTGTTTTTTTCGTTATCTCATTATTTTTTGATGAGGCGGTTCTGGTGCGCAAAGGGACCTTTTACCGCGCCCAGCGAACGGATAAAGTGGTGGCTCTGACTTTTGATGACGGGCCCAGCCCTATCTGGACCCCGCAGGTATTAGATGAGCTGAAAAAGGCAAAAGTAAAGGCTACCTTTTTTATGCTCGGGAGCCACGTAGAAAGATACCCGGAAATCGCCAGGCGTGTTTTAGCAGAGGGCCATGAAATTGGCAACCATACCTATGACCACCATGTCTTGATCTATTATAAGATGGAGGAATTGGAAAAAGAAATCCAGGAAGCGGAAGATGCGCTTAAGACCGTGACCGGCCAATCGCCCAGATATTTCAGGCCTCCCAAGGCCTGGCTTTCCTCCAGGGAGAAGAGAAAGATAGAAGAAATGGGGTATAAAATTGTATTATGGTCATTGAATTCCAAGGACTGGGTGACTTTTCACGATAAACAGATTACCGCCTACATTTTAAAACGTATTCAGCCCGGGGATATTATTCTTTTCCATGACAGCGGAGGGGTTTTTACCGCTGAAGGAGGAAACCGCGCTCAGACAATTAAAACCATCCCCCGACTAGCCAGAAAATTAAAGGAAAAAGGCTATAGGTTCGTGACCATCAGTGAATTGATGGGGCAGCCGCATTCATGAAAAGAAAAATAATACTTTTAATGATTTCTTTTTCTTTTCTTAGCGCGGGCCTATTTTTTTCATATCAGGCATATAAGAACCATCAAGTAGCTAAAATATTAAAGAAAAGAAAGGTAGCCTGGCTGGCCTTAGAGAAAAAGCTGCAGGCTAAAACCCTGCGTTTTCCAGGCACGGTCAGTATAGTAATTAAAGACCTGGATACCGGCTGGGAGATAAAGCAAAATGACGAGGTTGCGATTCCCTCGGCAAGTTTAGTCAAAATTCCCATTATGTTTTCTTACTTTTATGCCCATCAGGAAGGCCGGGTAAGCTTCAAGGATACCTTAATCCTTAGGGGAAGCGATAAGGTAGCCGGCTCAAAAGTATTGGCAGATTTTCCTGCCGGGAGCCGCTTTACGGTGGGAGAGTTACTGGTCCCCATGATTACTCAAAGCGATAATTCTGCCACTAACCTCCTTATAGGCTTCTTAGGTTTGGATAGTTTAAACGCGTATTTTAAGAAGATGGGGCTTAAAAACACGAACTTGGCGCGCAAGATGCTGGACTTTAAAGAAAGAAGAAGAGGCCGGGAAAATTATACTACTGCCCAAGATATGGCTTTTTTATTGGAAAAGCTTTATCATAAAGAATTCTTAAATAAAGAAGTTTCCGAACAATGCCTGATGCTGCTTGGCGAACAGAAGATTAACGATCGTATCCCCAAAAAGCTCCCCAAAGACGGAACATTTATCTGCCATAAGACCGGCTTAGAGAGGCATAT